>NZ_JBQFQS010000005.1:0-229521 GCF_056537005.1 Ruegeria sp. CH6
CCATCTGCTACCTCCATATCTGCTCAAAGATATGGAATCACGGATCAGAAAACTGGGGAAGACTGAATCTGATAAAGCCAGACGCGCTCTAGCTCTCCGCTGATCTTGGCTTGCTCTGCGGCGGTTACGCTCAAATCACCTACTGCCGCGATCTGCGATCCATCGCTCGTTTGAACGTCGTCACCTGTTATTGTGACAGCTTGCCCGCGAGACTTACCCCTGTGGTCGACGCTCCCATCTGTCGCTTCAATGGTCAGGTTTTCAAGTGCTTGCACCTGGCCTTCAATCCGAGCGTCACCCCCGGTAAGAGCCGCAGATTCCGCGACCAGTTCTGAGCTGGCACCTGTTACAAGCTCAGTTCCGGCCGTCAGCGAAGCCGCTTCCAGGGCAGCTGCCTTTCCGTCGAATGTCAGCTGTGTCAGCGCATTCACATCAATGGACTGTGCGAAGATTTCGGACGTGCCGTTCAGCGCTACGGAAGCACCGGTTGATGCTGCCTCAAACGCCTCGCGCGCAACAATCGCGCCGGAGATGTTTAGCAGACCGGCGCTTTCCAGACGGATTGCACCGCCCGCTGCCTGACCGTTGAAGGTCAGGTCTCCGTTGCTGGTTCTGATGTCGATCAGATCGCCGCTCTCGGAAGTGATCGCGCCTTCAAGAAGGATTGGCCCCTGGTTGCGGACCTGAATGCGACCACCCGCACGAATTTGCGGTGTGTGACCACCAGCAGGAGCACCCAGAGTCAGTTTCCCATCGGCCCGCAGCGCAATATTGGTCGAGGAAGCCATGTCCCCGTTCAGACGCACACCCACGCCGTTCTCGGTGGCAATCAAACGGATCGCATTGGCATACATGCCACCAAGAGCGGCGACATCCACAGCCAATGCCGGGGCCGCACCTTCTCCGGCCTGCTCGGTGATCCCTGTTACGGCGCCGGTCTCAGGATCGTAGGACCAGTTATAGTCCACCTGATTGGCACCGGCGACGACATTGAGCTGATCCGCTCGCATTTTGCCGTAAATCGCGGCCGCTCGTGCAATCACATCGACGCGGCTGGTGTCGGTCAGGCCTATCCGGTTTTCCGGGTTCAGACCTCCGGCACCGATTGTAACCGTGCCTCGACGTACATCGAACCCAGTCAGTGCCCCATTGCTACCGAATTGCGGCTTTCCTGTTGTCAGGGTCGCACGGCCCGTGTTGATGAAACCACAGCCGTTGCAAGTGATGCCAAACTCGTTGGCGACCACAACATCCATGCGCTTTCCGGCGACTTCCAGAATACCTCCCAGCTGGGTCTGATTTCCGCCAACAACCTCACCGATTCACAGATTGGCCTCTTGTCCCGGCGCCAGGTTGCCGTTGCCTTCGATCACGCCGCCCAGTTGCGTATTGGTAATCGTCGCCGAGTTGTTCAGGATCAGGTCATTAGCCTGGAAGTCGGTGTAGACATCGTGGCTGACACCCGCGCCATTCGGGGTCGAGATGTTGATTACGGTGGTGCCGTTCAGAGACTGGTCGACATGTGGACGCGGACCTGCACCTGGGTTCACAGGTTGGATGTTCTGCGCATGAAGCAGCGCAGGTTGTATCGTAAGCGCCAGCGTCAGAATTGAAGAAACGACTTTCTCAAATACACGTCTACGCATGGACAACACTTCCCAAATTACTTTGAACGGCAGAAATCTCATCAGAATTGCAACCTCAGACTGACATACCCAACGGTCTTGTCGGACTCGAAGGCTGGATTGGTGTTGGGTGGGGAATCCTCAGGTCGGCTTAGCGCGTGCGCCACCTGCATCTGCAACGTGACCTGACTGTTCATGATGACATCCGCACCCAGACTGACACCTGCCAGATGGTCCTGTGACCAGCGTCGCAGCGCCGACGGCTTGATATACCCAAGATCGAGGCCAGCATTCATGCGGACCTCAAATCTGGGTGCCTTGTAAGCACCCCATTCGACGGTGTTGCGCAGATAGACACCGGTATCGCCATAGAGGCTATTGTCGTGAAAGCCGCGAACCGTGCTCCAGCCACCGATACCGAACTGCTCAATCCCCGGCAGGATATCGTCCGAATATTGCCCGGCCAGCGTACCCCGATAGGTCAAACCGCTTTTCCCAATCGGAGTAGAGAAATCAGCGCGGAGTTTTACCAGGCGGAAATCCTGATCGATGACGCTCCGTTCCGGAATATCAGCTCCCAGCGCGTCGAGTCCGGCCTTTAAGCCTATGTTCCAGAACAGCCGACCCTGTCCGATGGTCTGTTCACCTCTCAGGCCAAGCGAAGCAATCGTCAGGCGCTGACGTTGGCTGGTGATCTCGATGCCGTTGATCGCGGTTTTGGTTCTGTTCAGTTTCAAATCACCATAGGCGTAAACCTTAGAGGTCTGGTTCCGCATCAATAGCCGTTCGGTCAGAAGGATCAGGTACTGGCTGCGCCCTTCTGTGACAAAGGATTGATTGATGCCCTGGGTGATGAAGCGATAGTCGCTGGCTCCAAGATCCGCATTGAACAACCAATTGCCCACCGGCAGACCCCAGTTGAGAGAAACAGAATCCGAATAACGCTCACCGCGTTCTTCAAAGGGGGTGGTGGTGATCCCAATCCGCAGCTGGTCATTGAGATTCAATGCATTGTCGAGACCAAAGGTGCTGGTGCCTTTGATCCGGCCGGTGGATTCGAAACCGGAATTGTCAAACTGAAAATCCAGATACCACGGGCGTCGATCCTGCACATCAACCTGGATGAACGAACCACCAGGTGTCTCTCCGGGCACTAGCTGGAATTGTCCGCTCGCCGACCGGGGTGCATTGATGTTCTCCAGCCCCTGTTCCAGGTCGCGTAAATTCAGAAGGTCACCGCGTGCAGTCGGAAAGGCCGCATTCAGACGCATATCTGCTGGTTTGCCGGTTCCGTAGACATACCCTTCGATCCGGCCCGGCACGATGGTGATCGCAAGCGATCCATCTGCAATGTCCTGTTCCGGCACATAAGCGCGGGTCGTGATGTAACCCAGCTCCTGATAGAATGTGTTGATCAGGTTCAGTGTCTGCGCAATGTCGGCCGCTGTCGCACAGGTGCCAATCAGATCGCGATACCCTTCGGGCTGATGTTTGAAAGCTTCAAAACCTTCGAGGTTAATGCTGCGGATATCGAAACAAGGACCACCGGGAGGTGGGATATAAAACTCCTCCCCAGCGGTTTGATCCTGCACCACATCCTCACGCTCTTCGAATTGCCTGCGGCGACGTTCCTGTTCTTCGGTCTGCTGAGTTTGTTGCTGAAGAATATCATTGTCGATGCGCTGCAAATCACCGGGCGAGACGCCTTGCGCCCAAGCGCTGGTGGCCATCGACAGGATAGCGCTGAAACCAAATGCTGCGGTCACAGAGTGGGATCGCAAACCCATCAGTTGTCCCCCGCAGTGCTGAACCGACTAAAAGCGGCTGTGAACCCGCGCAGAGAAACGGGAAAATCAACGGCCTTGTCGCGGGCGGTCCAAACTCGGGCCTTAACCTCTAGCCCCTTGCGAAAGGCTGACAGAACATCCCCTTCCATCCGAAATCCAGCGTGGCAACCAAATTGGTCACAGACTTCATACAGGACCTTGAAGGGGCGACGGTTGTCTACATGTAGCTCGATGCCCGGGGCCAGATAGACACCAACTGGAACCGTCATGACTGCATAGCTACGATCCGTGTTTTCATCGTCAGACACACTCATCAAAAAGACAGGCGGGCCATTCTCTTCGGCGGCAACGCTCTGCATCATCTGGCAGACGGTATCCTGTTCCGCCGGCTGGCACAGAACCAGCCAATCTGAAAACACCTCTTCCGTGGGCTGGGGTTCAACCACTTGCGCCAAAGCCGCCGACTGGAAGAGGGCGAGACCGATACTCATGGCCAGCCGGTATAGAGAACCGCTCCTCATGCGCACTCAAACCTGTATGTCATGCGAACGTGTGGCGTGTTCACCGGAAAACTTGCTGTTTGGACCAATTGGCCAATGGCTGGGTTCCATGTTTTTTGTGTGTATGTGGTCTGTTTGTCGAACGGGGCGGAGACAGAGCGGGACGTGATAGTCGCTTGTCCCGCACAAATCTCGTTGAATGCGTTCTGGCTGAACTTGTCCTGCTGAGCGGCATGGTTTGCGCGCACTTCTATGGATGCGGTGTAGCCGCCGTCACTCGATCGCGAAACGCTGTAGATTTCTCTGAGCTGCTCAGGAGAAGTCTCTGAGCAACCGCTCAGGCCACACAGAAAAGAAATGGTTAGTAAGAAAGGATTTTTCATTACAGCTGAATCAACCTGAACTGACGAGAACTCGAGAACTTGAAAGCTCGGCTACTGCGCAGCCTGATCCAGTGGCGTAGCTTCCCACTCGCGGGCGAAGCTTTGAGCGGCCTCCAGATCGCTGCGGTTCAATTGTGTATTCAGGGTGTCTCTGAGAATTCGAGCCTCCTCCATCCCTCGTGCAGCCGCCAGGTTGGCGTACCCATGCGCCTTGATGAGATCCGGGTTCACGCCATTTCCTGACTGATAAGCTTTGGCCAATTCAAAGAGTCCTAACGGGTTGCCGGCTTCCCCGGTGCGAGAGAAGTTGTCGAAGGCCGTCTCATAGCTCTGCGTTACACCCGTGCCATCACGGTAGGCTTGGCCCAGATAGTTGATTGCAGCCACGTGGTTCTGCTCTGCGGCTTGCTGCCAGAATGCCACCGCCTTGGCCGCATCCTGTTCCACACCTTGTCCATCTGCGAACAGCAACCCGCAGTTGAATGCGCTGTTAGCATCTCCTGACTCAGCCGCCGCACAAATCAACTCCGCAGCGCGCTGATAATCCTGCAAGACCAATTCGCCATTCAGATACATCAAACCGAGCCGGTTCTGCGCCAACGCACTGCCCTGTTCAGCTGCCGCGCTATAGAGTTCGACAGCGCGGCGCATGTCGCGCTCAGTTCCCAAGCCCATCTCAAACAAGCGCCCGATGAAGAACGCACCATCTGCGTCACCGTCGTCAAAACCAGCCTGAAACTCCTCGACTGCGCCCGAAACATTACCAGCTTCAAGGGCGGCAATGCCCGCAGGAACGTCAGCAAATGCAGCACACGCAATAGATGCGGACACTGCTCCGCCAAAAGCGGACTTCAAAATACGCATTCCGTAACCTTTTGATTGCCTTATTATCTTCTGGCTAACAAAGGTCGAAACACACGTTAAGGGGGAAAATCAAATCGAACTTCACTAAAAAGTTACACGCCTTTGGTCTGTGACCGCAATGTGGCGCGACGCTACGAGAGGAGCCCTGAACGGTCGTTTTGTCGCCACATTTTTACACACGAAAACAAAATGTCTGAGCTTTTAACGATTCCGAACTTACCCGGAACACAGCCGATCCAGCTTTAGGGTTCTCAAACGACGAATCAGTTTGTCTGAAAACTGTATCGGCGGGATGGTGCGGCTACCTCTAGACAGATACACGACGGAAGTTTTCGTCCAAGCTTTTTAGCAAGACATGAGCGTCGCGGAACAATTGCGACGCCTATCGTAGCGAGAATGGCTCAGCCGCAGGAGAGTGTCTTCGAGGTAGGAAACACCAATTCAAGAAACCATCCTGTCAGTTTTCACTTATCTCCCCACATCTCGTCCAAATAAGCCTATAAGTCGAAGTCAGCATCGACGTTGCCGAGTTCGTCAGCCCGCTGCAAAACGGTTTCAAATCTGTCCAATACCTGAAACGCGGTCCGGTGTTGCAGCAACCTTCGGGCAAGGATCAATTCCAGCTCGTTTTTTGAACGTTGAGCGGAAAAAGAGTTCACACCTTACCTCTGGCACAACTGAGAAATTTTCTTCAGTGGCAGCACAAGAAGGATGCATTTTTGTTGTCAGGTAGTTCCGCTTGATGCTCTGAGTCATTACAATAGCGCTCGAGGCAACAGGCAGGTTAACGTGATGCGCAAAGCAATCTTCTTACCCTTGGCAGCATTTTTCCTTGGCGTCATTGTTCAAGCTGAAACTGCAGCGGCAGCTTCTCTTGGACAATACGAGGTTTTTGGCGTTGAAGACGGTGACATGCTGAAACTGCGGGCGGGACCCGGAATCGGTTTCAATGTGATCGTGGGTCTTCCAAATGGAACAGCTTTACGAGTCCACAGTTGTGAACAGACCGGCAGCACGCGTTGGTGCCGGGTGTCCTTGCAACGCGCGCGTGGCCTAAAGGGATATGTCTCTTGGGCATATTTGCGCAAAATCTGATTCAGCAGCGGTTAGCGCTGTCGTTTTGACGACACCCTCAAATACTGACTCAAATACTGATCGGAAACTTCCTTTCGGTTCAATTGAGCACTTCATAAAGTGAGTTCATCAGGCACATCGGCACGAAAAGCCCTAGCCGGACCTTCACTGCCACCTGGAATTGCGCTTTTGCAGCGTGTCTCAAAAGGCCGAATACACTGGTCAAGTAGGGTAAGGAAGAAGAACGGGGACAACCTTAGTTGAAGAATGAGGTTCCATTTGTTTAAAGTTCGGAGGCATCAAGGTTGAGGATATGAACCAGTGAAGTCACTCCTGAGAGACATTCATGCCAGGATCGTCGATCAGTTATTTAAGCCGTCCAATGCACAAATGTTATCATCCGCTGCGGACCAAGGCGTGGATCTCTCAGAGCCCATACCCTTCACATTTTACATATCTTTCCGCAATTCTGATGACGCTGACGGCGTTGCCGCTATGCTCGAAAGCAAAGGCTATAAAATCACCCGAGAAACCGAGGAAGAAGATCCATACCCGTATGAGGTGGAAGCCGAAACAAAAATTCTTGGCAATGAAAATGAAGTCACTCAACAAGAAGATTTTTTTCGAACACTCGTGAGCAAATTCCCTGCCCGCTATGATGATTACAGTATCACCTACTCTGACGAAGAGGCCGTTTTCTACTGATCAACTTCGATATGGGCTCAGAATTCCTAACCGGGAAATGAAGTTAGCATCCGGGGCGATTGCGGACTCGATAGCATTCGGGCACCTGCCACATCTGGTGACGACACGTCGCTGATCTTTCAGTCTCCCTAAACGAGCAGAAAATCCAATACTCTGGGCAATGCCTGGATCATCCAATTGAAAGCAATGACAATAGAGAGCGAGGTCATTCCGCTGCACCTAACTGTCTGAGGATGGTGCGCGCGCCGTTAGTTGGTCGTTATAGTTCAGTGACACTCGGCAACCCTTAGAAGCAAACACCAAACAGCCTGCGGTGGTTCACATCACAAGCACCAGTGTACGCGAGGCGCGTCAGCAACCGATCACACAACATCAATGAGACTGAGTTCCAATGTTTGTTTTCTCTCCAAGAAGCAACCTCCCCATCGCTTTTTGATCGACGATCAGACACTGGAACATTCTATTTGACCATTCCAGGGCACCTGACGTCAGCAGGAAAGTTTCAGGTACCACGATCCACTCAGCGATCCACATTCCGCCCGAACGCTCATGTTCGTGGAGGGTCAACTCTCCAATCTGGTCCGCACGTTGACGTCCCAATCGGGCAACAGCTTCACCGAACTCCGAAGCTCGCTGATTTTTCTTGTGCCCCATGGCCGAAGACACGCCTTTACCGTTAACCGGGCGCTCATAGAACTCACCAATATCCGAAGTGGACAGCAGATTCACATTATGGGCAATCTTGCACAAACTGCTACAGAGCAACCCAAGCATAGTAACAACTTCCGCCACTCCGTCGCGGGCGTTCTGCCAATGCGGATCAATCGTGTTGAGCCCTAAGGCCTTGGCGACGTCGCTTTTGATTATTTGGCCGTCATCGTTCTGATAGGCCTGTAAATCTCCCACCGGCCCGCCAACCTGAACGTTCAGCCCTCGTGCGGCAGCATCAGACAAAGCGGCCCGGCGACGTTCCAGTTCTGAACGCCAGACGCCCAACTTGGTTTCCAACCGAATGGGCAAAGCATGCTGCCCATTGGTCCGCCCCATCATCTGCGCTCCACTGTGGTCTTGGATATGCCGATCCAACTCTGCAATGAGTTGTGTGATCCCCGCGTTGATTTGATCATTCCCATGCCTCATCTGCATGGACATGGCCGTATCCATAATGTCCTGTGTCGTAGCCCGGAAATGGACAAACTCGGCAAAGTCTCCCATCAGCGTTCTAAGTTGCCGCACCAATCCGACTATGGGCCGACCGACAAGCATCATGTCATCGTGCAATTGGCTTTGGTTCAGGTCGGAAACTGAGATCGCGTTTAGCGCACTTGCAGCCTCAGCCGGGATCAGCCCAGCCTTCGCCTGACAGCTCGCAAGCGTCTGCTCAACCTTCAGCCAAGCCGAGAGCGTGGCGTGTTCGGACCAGATTGATCGCATATCTGAAGTCGAAAGGCAGTCGCGATAGAGGCCGAAATCAAGCATCGCCCAGCCCCCCCTCGGCGATCCTGCGCTCTTTCATGATGCCTCGGATACGGAAGGCTATCGCGCCAACACCAAGGATCAGGAATGCCAATGCGATAGGGCGCTCGACAAAGATCATCGCGCCACCATCAGACATCAGCAACGCCTGGCGAAACGTCTCTTCTGCACCCTTCGCCAGCACGAATGAGATCACAAAGGCCGCAATGTTGAAGTCAAACTTGCGCATCAGCCAGCCAGCGAAACCAGCACAGGTCATCACGGTGACGTCGAACATCGACCCGCGCGCGGAATAGGCAGCGACGAAAGCTGTCATGAAGATCAATGGATAGAGCACATTGGTCGGAATTTTGAGGATCAGACGTGCAACCTGCGTGGCACCAAAATAGCCGATCAGGCCATATGCGAAGATCCCCAACATCCCGCAGGCAAAGAGTTTGTAGACCAGTTCCTTATCCGTCAGAAACAGAGTCGGACCAACCTGAATACCGTGGATCAGGAACACACCCAGAAGGATCGCACCAATGGTCGAGCCCGGAATACCCAGCGTCAGCAATGGTGCCATGGATGGCCCGGAAACTGCGTTGTTGGCAGCCTCAGGCGCAGCAACGCCTTCCAGCGCGCCCCTGCCCCATTGTTCCGGATTCTTGGCCCGGCGCTTACCCTCACCGTATGAGATGAATGCCGCGATAGCGGAGCCCAGCCCTGGCAGCACGCCGATACCCGCGCCGATGAATCCACCGCGCAGAGCGTGAGGCAGACAGGGCTTGTATTCTTCCCATGTCAGCTCATTGCCACTGGCTGAGCTTTCGTTTTCCTGGGTCTCACCTGTCGCCTTGCGGCGTTCTTCGAGCTGGGCAAAAACCTCACCTAAAACAAACACACCGATCATCAGGGGGACAAGACCGATACCATTCGACAGGTTGAACGAGCCAAAGGTATAGCGTTCTTCGCTTGAAATCGGGTCGAGGCCGACCATGGCCACCAAAATGCCCAACAGAGCCGAGGCCAGTCCTTTGACAATCGACTTACCAATGACCGACCCGATGACCACAAAGGCGGCAAAGTAAATGGCAAAGGTCTCTGGTGGCCCCAGCTTCAGCGCGATGGCTGCGATAAATCCTACGCCGACGACCAGCAGAACATCTCCCATGAAATCGCCGATGACGGACGAAATCGTGGCAACCTTCATCGCTTTGCCAGCCTTCCCAGCGCGTGCCAGCGGGTAGCCGTCGATCTGCGTAGCAGCGCTCGCGGCGGTTCCCGGCGTATTAAACAGGATGGCAGCTATAGAACCGCCATATCGGCCCGACTTACCGATCACATAGAGAAAGGCCAACGCAAACAGCGGCGACATATAGAAAGTGATCGGCAACAACATTGCAATCGCGGCCGAGGCGGTCAGGCCCGGGGTGGCCCCGACGATCATGCCAACTACGGCTGCAAGAACAATGGCAAAGAGCAGCATCGGATCAGTGATAACTGAAAGGAGAGCTGGGAAGATTTCCATAAGAATTATCCCTGTATCCAGCTGAGCAGGTCGAACACTTCGCCGTAGGGCGGAAAGACGCCCAACAGCACGAAGAAAATGATGTGGAAAATGAGCGGGCACAGAACGGCGGACGATACCAGTCCGGTCCAGCTGCGCACACCGAACATATAAAACACAACGGGTGCCACAATCGCGGTGGGCAGAAGGTAGCCGAACCACCGGAACGATTGCTGATAGATCAGCGCAATTACGAACAACGCGATAACTTGAAACGCAGCACCTTTGTCTGTGCTGACAGGCGCGATCCCTGCAGTTTGGCGCGATGCGCCCAAGATCAGCAGGATCGACAGAAACAGCAGAGCAACTGATGCTGCGAATGGGACAATCCCAGCCCATGTATCACCAGGCGAGGCGGCCGGAACCTGCCAGGCCCCCCAGACAGCAACAAGTGATAGGGTCGCAAGCACCAAACCTTCGACATAGGCGCGCATGGCATCCTCCCTGTATTCTGCGAAAAGCACTGGATCGGGTGGCATATCCGCCCGATCCGTTTTTGGGTCAGTTGGTAAGGCTCTCAACAAGCGGTTGGGAGTCCGCTTTCATTGAGGTGAGCGTAGCCTTGGCATCTGCACCCTTCTGAAATACCGGGCCGGTTCCGCGAGAGGCCAGGAGTTCAGCAAATTCCGGTTTGGCTGCGATTTGCTCCAACGCCACTTCCATGGCTGCCACCACTTCCGCAGGTGTGTCTTTGGGGGCGAAGACGATGACCGGCGAAGAAACAGCGGCAAACGGAATACCCAGTTCACCGAAGGACGGCACCTCGGCCATGATACCGTCACGCTCCTGACTGTTGACGGCCAGCGCGCGCAGTTGATCTTCGAAACCGGCAAGTTGCTGGACGCCCAGAAAGCCAAAATCCGCCTGCTCACCGATCAAAGCGGCGCGGGTTGGTCCGCCGCCCTTGAAAGGCACATCCTGAGCTTCGATTCCGTTATTGGCCAGAAAGCCCAACCCACCGACATGATGGAAGCCACCGCGACCCGAATGTGCCCAACGCAGTGAGCCCGGTTCCGCCCTGGCTGCGTCGATCACATCCTGAACTGATTGGAACGGGCTGTTCTTGGGCACCATAAGCGAGGTCTGCAACTGGCCGACTTGTGCGACGAACTCAAAGCTCTCCAGCGCGTCAATGTCGGTGTCACGCGTCATCGTCGACAGTAGGAACGAACCACCCGAGGTCATCATCATGGTGTAGCCGTCTGGGCGTGCGCCCACGACCGAGTTTGCTCCGTTCAGTCCGCCAGACCCAGGCTTATTCACAACCACTACAGGCACATCCAGAATACCTTCTGCTGCAGCCGAGATGGCCCGGGCATATGCATCGGTACCGCCACCGGCTTTGTAAGGCACAATCAGATTGATCGGTCGTTTGGGCCAATCAGCGGCAAAGCTGGCCGTGGCTGTTGCGGCAATCGCAATCGCTGCAAACGCGGTGGTCAGAATACTACGTCTTTTCATCGGGTCCTCCCTAACTCGGTCGCCCGCAGTCTATACCCAAACCACAATTGCAAAAATTGCAAAGATGTTATCTACTCTTGCAAAATATGGAATTATTGAGATGAACATCAAAGGGCTCCGCGCATTCACAGCAACACTGTCCGAGGGCTCTCTCGTCGCGGCGTCGGAGAGATTACACCTGAGCCAGCCGGCCGTGAGTCGACTGATCTCTGGTCTGGAAGCTGAGTTGAAGCTCAAGCTCTTTGATCGCAGTGGCCGCGCATTAACACCAACGCCAGAGGGGCTGGCCTTTTATCGCGAGGCGGGCCGTATCCTCGACAATCTGGATGAAGTTCCGCGCATAGCTGCAGAAATTCGAGCCGGGCGCACCGAGACACTACGCGTTGTGACGATGCCCAGGATTGCGCACTCGCTTTCTGTTCCAGCCGTTGCAAAGTTCCTGAAAACTAACCCAGAAACCAATGTCAGCCTGGATGTTCGCGCCAGACGGGAGGCCGGGAAATGGCTCGCAGGGCGAGAATATGACATCGGAATCGGCGCATTGCCCGTAGATCATCCGGGCATAGCGACCAAACCCCTTCTTCGCGTTCGTGCTCAGGTAGTTTTGCCCAACGAGCACCCGCTTGCTGACCGGAACGAACTGAATGCGCGCGATATTGCACAGGAACCGATCATACGTCTGATGCACGGCCTGCTGCTGCGGGATCAACTAGACGACATCTTCCGCTCAGCAGGCGTAACACCAAGGCAGACCTGCGAGGTTGCCGCATCCCAACTTGCCTGTTCGCTCGTTGCAGAGGGTGTGGGCCTCACGATCGCCGATGAACTTGTCGCAGCCCAAACCGGTCTCGAGCGGATTACTCTTGTTCCCATTGTGCCCGAGCGCTGGATGACCTTTGGCTTATTGTTCCCAATATCCCGACGAAAAACACCAAATGAATTTGAAACGGCATTATCGGAGGTTGCTCGCGAACTCGTCGATCAGAGTCCTACCCTCGAATTAGCCTGAAGTGAGGTGAAGTTGGTCTCGTGTCTATTTGTGAATAGTGACAAGCAGGCAAGATCAATCGGCGACACCGAATTCGTTCTTTTCCGCTTCAGCGTGGTAGTTGCATCGTCCAAGCATTCATTCAGGTGCAGTCATAGACCAGTTGCCTCGTTGAGCAGGCGCCCCAATTAGCCGCAGCAAATGGTAGCTTCCCAAGATGATGACCGGATTGATCACCCCTCAGCAGGTGAGACGGCCCGCTGATAAAGATGCCATGTGGTGTGGCCGAGGATTGGCAAAGTGAAGATGAGGCCTAGAAACGCCGGAATCATCGACAACAGCATGGTAACCGAGATGATTGCTGCCCAACCGAGCATGACAACCGGGTTTTCAGTCACGACACGGATCGACGTTAACATGGCGGAAACAAAATTGGTTTCCCGGTCGAGCAGCATGGGCATCGCGACGACGGTCACCGAGAACAACACAGCCGACAAAAACGCGCCAACGCATGTGCCAACTGCAAGGAATGTCCAACCCTGCGGCGTGAAGAGGACTGCATTCAAAAACCCGTCAAAATCCGAAAACGAAACCTTCTGCAGGATAATCGCCAGCCATAGCCGTACTTGGTAAACCCACACCCAGAAAATGAATAGGGTGACAAAGGCCATCCAGCCCATTTCGCGCTTGCGCTGATCGGCCATGACGGTGAGGATTTCAGACCAGCCGAAACTCTCCCCCTTCTGCATTCGTCGTGACATCTCATAAAGCCCGGCAGCAGCAAACGGCGCAACCAGCGGAAACCCAATTACAGCGGGGATGATCATCCAGATCTTACCGAGCCAGATCAGGCTCCAGACGAAAAGGATCCCAAAAACCGCATAAAACAAGCCGAAGAAACCGCTCATTAAAGGGCGCGCCAGAAAGTCCGAAAACCCTGCTTTCAAAGATGCTGTGATATCGCCCGCCGTCACCGTGTTTATCTTGGGCATGCCCTGCTGCTGCGGCGCTGGGTTGTCTGGTGGTGTAGAACCTGCGGTCTTGGACGTCATGACACACTCCTCCCAAAGCACGGTACTGCGTTGGTCCGTTTGGCAACAGGCCAACTATGAAACAGACATCCCTCTTCCACCTACAAATTTTGCATAACGAGAAGCATAAGCGCCACGAGGGCAATGGCAGCTTTGTTGTGCTTACCTGTCTTGCACTAAATCAGGTCGAAGATCGATTTTCGCACTCTGGCAACACGTCGCTCGAAGAAAGGTGAAGACTGGTTCAATGGAGGCAATATATCCCAATCACAATATTTCTGCATTGCGGTACAGATCAGAAATAAGGCTTTAGCGCCAACGCGCTTAACCAAAGACCTATCCCGAAAACCGCGTGTGTAAAAACACTACGCAACCGCAGTTTCCAAGCTTCCGGTGCCTTTGAAACAGCTACCCCCCAACCAAAGAGCGGTTGAAAAATCAGCCAAGGCACCAAGACCGTTCCCAGGCCAAAGCTCAGACCTTGCCAGGCTTTAGGAGCATCGAGTGCTGTCGGCCCAAACAGAAAAACGAAACCGATCCCGAAGAGTAATCCCAGAAAAATATGAGCGCCCCACCCCAGCACCGCTTCTCCATCTACAGGTGCTGTGGTGCGAATGTCGGCGTGTAAGAAGCCGGTGCGAGGAACCGATCCTATCCAACGTCCAACCAAACAGTAGAACCCATGTGTTGCAGGCCATCCCTGGCGCAACAGCCCAACAAGATCAGTGAAAACTGTCGCGCAAAAACCGACAACCGCGCCCCAAATCAATAACTCTGCGACATTCATGATCTTTCCTTTTCATGTCGAATCCTTACATTTTTTGTGCAACTTGAAGCTGGGTTTAAGTCAACATGTTTCGCCTTGATATCGCCGAAGTCGCCCAGCGCAGCGGCTTCCCCCCATCCACTTTGCGCTACTACGAAAAGCGAGGCCTTATCGCCTCAGATGGCAGGCAAGGGTTACGTCGACAATATGATGATAGTGTGCTCACCAGGCTCGCATTGATCTCATTGGGTCAGCGGGCTGGTTACACCTTGGATGAAATCGCGGCTTTGTTTCGGCCCCAGGGAGGTAAGCTGGATCTAAGTCGGCACGAATTGCGAAACCAGGCGGGCAACTTGCGCAATCAGGCGCAAAAATTGCAGGCAACTGCAGACCTTCTGGATCATATCGCCGCCTGCACGGCACCTTCCCACCTGGAATGCCCCAGATTCCAAGAGTTGCTTAAGGACGTTCTCAATTCTGGTGGGTATTGAGGGGCCAAGTCCAACTACCAGATCTCGGCCTGCATACTTGCCTTTCAGCAGGGGGCCACGAACGTCCGCATCGTTAAGTTGGCGACTTTCTGCAAACGCAACTGATGCCCATTGAACGTCAGTCTGCGCATCATTTCCGTGCCCTATTGTGGAGTCACGCTGTCAGATCGTTCAGACAGAGTGTTGGTGCGTCTGACGTAATAGACCGCATCCCTGGACGGAAACAAAGCAAGATATCTGTGCAATTAGACAAGCGCCGCCATAAGCACCGTACGCGAACAGCGATCATGTTCGGCAGGTCCAATGGTTGGCGGCGCGTTGCCACTCAGTGCAAAAGATATCCCAAAGTCTGTCTATCGACGGTCGCCTTCATAGCAAACACCATGTTCTGCTATGTGGCAAAACGAGTCCTGACACCGGCTCTTGCTCTTCACGTCAGATGCTCAGGCAACAATATTTGAGTTCGAGATAGTCTTCGATCCCGTACTTTGATCCTTCGCGCCCCAGTCCGCTTTCCTTTATGCCGCCAAATGGTGCCACTTCGGTAGAGATCAGACCCGTGTTTACTCCCACCATGCCATACTCAAGCTCTTCCATGAATTGCCAGACCTGCGACAGGTTTTGGGTGTAGACGTATGATGCCAGCCCAAATTCGGTATCGTTCGCGGCGGCAATGGCCTCGCCAATCTCCAAGAATCTGAACACTGGTGCCAGCGGACCAAAGGTTTCTTCCCGCGCAACCGCCATGTCCTGTGTTGCGCCCGTGATGACGGTCGGCTGAAAGAAGGTCCCGCCCAGTTCATGCTCTGAACCACCAGTGGAGATTTCTCCGCCTTTATCCACCGCATCAGCAATGTGCTCACGGACTTTGGAAACGGCTGCCGGTGTTATCAGCGGCCCAATGGCCGAACCGTCTGCAAACCCATCTCCAACCGGCAGCGCAGCAACCGCCTGTGTCAGTTTCTCGACAAAGGCATCATGGATGCCATCCTGCACATAAAACCGATTGGTGCAGACGCAGGTTTGCCCGGCATTGCGGAATTTCGAGATCATCGCGCCTTCGATGGCCTTATCCAGATCAGCATCGTCGCACACGATGAATGGCGCATTGCCGCCCAATTCCAGTGACAGCTTTTTGACCTGATCAGCACCCTGCTGCATCAGGATTTTTCCGACACGGGTCGAACCGGTAAAGCTGATCTTGCGCATCACGGGGTTGTCGCTGAACGCTTTGCCGATACCGATGCTGTCGGTTGACGTCACAACTGAGAATACTCCGGGTGGGATGCCAGCCTCTTCTCCCAACTTCGCCATTGCCAGCGCGGACAAAGGCGTTTCTGCTGCAGGCTTGACCACCATGGCGCAACCAGCGGCCAGCGCGGGGGCCACTTTGCGCGCGATCATCGCGTTGGGGAAATTCCAAGGGGTGATTGCACCCACGACGCCAACGGGCTGTTTCATAACCACAATGCGCTTGTCGCGTTGATGGCCTGGGATCGTATCGCCGTAGACACGTTTGGCCTCTTCGCCGAACCATTCGACAAAGCTGGCACCATACATGATTTCGCCCTTGGCCTCGGCCAGTGGCTTACCCATTTCGGCGGTCAGGATCGCACCCAGATCATCCACGTTTGCGACCATCAGGTCGAACCACTTGCGCAATATTGCGGCACGTTCCTTGCCCGTCAGTGCGGCCCAGTCCTTTTGGGCAGATTGCGCGACATCGATGGCCGCATTTGCGTCAGCAACCGAGCAATCCGTGACCTGCGCAATAACCTCTCCGGTCGAAGGGTTTGTGACATCGAACCGGGTATCGCGCGCCACCCATTCTCCGTTCAGATAGGCCGCTTCAATCAAAAGATCGGCACGCTTTAAAGTCAGCATTGGTGTCTCCTGTGTGATTGCAAACGGGCGAGGATTTCCCCGCCCGTTCAAATTGGTTGGTGATGCCGGTTCAGGCGTGCAGATCACCGTCGAGCGCTGTTCCATCCGGTGCAACCTCGGACGAAACCGTGGTAGCCGAGCTGTCCTCGTAGAGGGACTTGATGACACCCCATGCCATTAGGACCACGAGGATCGAGATCGGAAGCGCGGCTGCGATGGCTGCGGTTTGCAGGGCAGACAGGCCACCAGAGATCAGAAGAACGGCAGCAACCAGACCTTGTGCAGCGCCCCACACGACGCGGTGCAATTTCGGCGGGTGCGCATTGCCCATAGACAAGATCGTGGTCACGACCAGAGTGCCCGAGTCCGAGCTTGTGATGAACCACGTCGCCAGCAGGAAGGTGGCCAGAGCCGAGATCAACCAGGACAGCGTGCCGTTGGAGGCCAACAGGTCAATCGTTCCGTAAAGCGTACCACCCAGGTTCCAACTATTGACCATTTCGATCAGGCCGGCGGTGCCGACACCATCTGCGGCATTCATTTCGATGAACAACGCGTTGCCGCTGAAGATCGAAATCCAGATGAAGGCCATGGTGGTGGGAACAAACATGGCGCCCAGCATGAATTCACGGATTGTACGCCCTTTGGAAATACGCGCTACGAACATGCCCACAAAGGGTGCCCAGCTCAGCCACCAACCCCAATAGAACATGGTCCACGCACCTTGCCATGCAACGTCGCCGGGCTCGGACGCGGTCCAGAAACCCATCGACCACAGACCGGTGGCATAGTCACCCATGGCGTTCATGAAGAATCCGATAAGCCACTGGGTCGGACCCGCGAACAGGAAGAACAGAACCAGCAGGATCGACAGGATGATGTTCCACTCCGACAGGATGCGGATGCCTTTACCGATCCCCGAAACCGCTGAAAGGGTGGCAACAATCGAGATACCAACGACCAGCCCGACCTTGAGCATCGTGCTCGTGCCCGTGTTGAACAGAACGTTCAGCCCTTCGGCCATTTGCGTAACACCAAGACCCATCGAGGTTGCGATACCAAACACTGTGCCAAACACGGCCAACAGATCCACGGCGTGCCCGGCCGGTCCATAGATGCGGTCGCCCAGGATCGGGTACAGCGCCGAGCGGAAGGTCAGCGGCAGCTTTTTGCGGAAGGCAAAATACCCCAGCGCAAGACCCGTCATCGTATAGATCGCCCAGCCATGCAGACCCCAATGGAAGTTCGTGACAACCACCGCATCCACAGCCCGCTGCATGTTCATTTCGGTGTGCCCAGCAGCGTCAGCGAACGGGTTGTTTGGATAGCCCCAGCCCGCAGCGTTGTCGAAGTAGAACAACGGCTCGGCGATACCGAAGAACAGGATGCCGATGGAAACCCCTGCCGAAAACAGCATCGCGAACCATGAGAAGTTGGAAAATTCCGGGCGGCTATCGTCGTCACCCAGACGGATCGAGCCGAACCGGCTGAACATCAGATAGAGACAGACAAAGAACAGAATGACGACCGAACTGATATAGTACCAGCTCAGCGCGCCCTCGACCCAAGACCGGACGCCTTTATAGACACCGCTGGCGAAGTCGACGTTGAGAATTGTGAACAGCACAAAGGCCGCGACCATCGCTTTGGAAGCGATGCTCATCCCGTTGTGCAACCCTTTGAATATCCCCTTGTCAGAGACCAGATGGTCACCACTATTGGGGGGCTGGATGTCAGCCATGTTGGTATTCCTCCCATTGATAGATAAACGCACCGCTTGCCCTTGTTCGCGGTGAAGAGTTTCAGATCAGCGCATGACAAACGGATCCGGGATCGAATCGTCACTGGTGCGCAGCCAGACTGATTTGATCTTGGTGTAATCCAGTGCGGCCTGCAGTCCGCCCTCGCGCCCATGTCCCGAAAGACCATGACCTCCGAACGGAGCGATGGGGCTGACGGCACGATATGTGTTGACCCAGACGATGCCCGCCCGAATGACGCGGATCATGCGATGCGCACGGGTCAGGTTCTGGGTGAAGAGGCCCGAGGCCAACCCGAATTTTGTGTCATTAGCGATTGCGATGGCTTCTGCTTCGGTCTCAAACGAAGTCACTGAGAGAACAGGCCCAAAGAACTCATTGGTCAGGCTGTCCGCATCCGGTACGTCCGAGCAATCCAGAATGGTCGGTGGGAAAAAGAACCCGTCGCGGTCAAGTGGCTTACCACCCGTTACCAGTTTGGCCCCCTGCGCAATCGACCGCTCGATCAGATCAACTGCGACGTCCCGCTGACGCTTAGTACACAGCGGGCCAACCTCGGTCGCCATATCATCGGGTGCTCCGATAATGACAGCCTCGGCCTTTTCCTTGAGCCGCGCTAGAAACACGTCCTTGATTGAGGCCTGCACCACGAGGCGCGAGCCCGCAACACAGCTCTGGCCGGTGGCAGCAAAGATTCCGGAGACCTGCGCATTCACGGCGCTTTCGATGTCGGCATCGTCAAAGACGATGAACGGGGACTTGCCACCCAGTTCCAGCGAGGTTGAGGCCAGATTTTCGGCCGAGTTGCGCACGATGTGACGCGCTGTTTCGGGCCCGCCAGTAAAGGCGACATGGGCAACTTTCGGATGGCTGGTTAACGTGGCCCCCGCCACAGGACCACCGGTGATGATGTTCAATACGCCCTTGGGAAACCCGGCCTGATCGAAGATGCGCGCAAATTCCAGCATCGGCGCGGGCCCTTCTTCCGAGGCTTTCAGGACGACCGTGCATCCCGCCGCCAAGGCCGGACCAATTTTGACTGCCGACAGAAAAAGCTGAGAGTTCCACGGCACAATAGCGGCCACAACACCGATTGGTTCACGGCGCAGCCACACCTCCATATCCGGTTTGTCGATCGGCAGATGCGCGCCTTCGATCTTGTCGGCCAGCCCCGCATAGTACCGGTAATATTCGGCTACATAGGCAATCTGCGCCGATGTCTCGCGGATGATCTTGCCGGTATCGCGGGTCTCCAACTCGGCCAGACGCGGAGCGTTTTGCGCGATCAGGTCGGCCAGACGGTGCAGCAGCTTACCGCGCGCTGTTGCGGTCATACCCGCCCATTCGGGCGAGAAGAATGCCTGATCAGCAGCTTCAACAGCTTGGTTGACGTCCTCGGCGCTCGCATCGGGCATCCGGGCCCAGACCGCGCCGGTGGCGGGATCAAGACTTTCGAAATGCCCTGAACCATCCGAGAATGTGCCGCCGATATACTGTTGAAACTGCTGCATTTTACGTCAATCCCTTACTGAAACGCCGGCATGACGTCTTTGATGAACCGCTCCAGCGAGGCTTTCTTGCGCTCGAACGGCATGCTTGAATCGATCCAGAACGAGTATTCGTCGTACCCAAGCTCTTCGCTAATACGGAGGCGGTCGATGACTGTGTCAGCGGTGCCGATGACCAGATCACGCTCCATGTTTTCCGGGGTATAGAACGGATGCGCGGCGATTTCGTCGTCTGTGAGCGGCTCGATCAGACCTTGCGTGATGTCGCGCTTGTTCATGAACCAGGCACCGAAATAGCAATAGAAACGGTTCAGCTCAATCGCCGCCTGTTTCACATCCGCCTCATCTTCAGCCACATAGGTATGACGCAGAAGCATGATGTTCGGCCGCGCGATGTCGGGGAATTTCTCGCAGGCTGCGTTGAACTTGGACATAAGGTCTGCGACCTCATCATCACCATTCCACAGCGGTGTCACCTGAACGTTGCAGCCATTCTGAACCGCGAACTCGTGACTGTTCGGATCACGGGCCGCAACCCAGATCGGGGGACCATCCTGCTGCAATGGCAAAGGTGCGGAGGTGGTTTTGGGGAACTGGTGGAATTCGCCCTCATGGGCATAGTCACCCTGCCACAGTTTCTGAACGGCGGGAATAAGCTCACGCATACGCTGCCCGGCTTCCCACGCATCCATGCCGGGCATGAGGCGCTCATACTCAAAGCTGTAAGCTCCGCGCGCGATGCCAAGATCCAGACGCCCGTCGGTGATGATATCGGCCATCGCGGCCTCACCCGCCAGACGGATCGGATGCCAGAACGGAGCGATCACTGTACCCGTCCCCAGCCGCACGTTCTTGGTGTGGCGCGCGACATCGACCAGATTCAGAAACGGGTTCGGCGCGATGGTGAAGTTCATCCCGTGGTGTTCGCCGGTCCAGACCGCGTGCATCCCGCCTTCGTCGGCAATTTTACACAGCTGAATGAACTCATCATACAGCTGCTTCTGGTCCTGATCAGGAGAGATCCGCTCCATATGCGCAAAAAGTGAGAATTTCATGCCAGTTAGCTCCCCGCAGTGAGTGGTTTGACTTCGCCACTCACCTCATTTCCGTAATACACCCCGAAATTCCCGATGCGGCTTTCTTTGGCGAACCGCTCGAGCATGGTGCAGATGGCCGGATCGGCGATATCCATCAGAGTGGACTCGCTGATCTCGGTGAAAACACCATTTTCCGGATCGCCATCATCGGCCTGACACAGGAACGAGATGTGTTGAAGTTTGCGCGCTTCATCCTGATAAACTGAGTAGATAAACCCCGGCTCCGCCTGTACGCCGCTCTCGCTGATGAGACGGCTCAGGGCGGCGTTGGCACCATCGGCAACATCATCGGTGGACGGGATTGTCAGGCGGCCATTGCCGTCACCCTGCAGCAAGATTTTCCCATCCCGTTCGATCAGGGCGGACACGACCAATCCTGTCCGTTTGCTCAGGGCCTTGGCTTCGGCAGCGGGGGTTACATAGGCACCGCGGGCATAGCCCAAGCCAGGTGCAATATTGTGATCAAAGGCTTTGACTTCACCGACCAAGATCAAGTGGTCGCCTGCATCAACGGTTCTGGACATATCACAGTCGAACCAGGCTGAGACGTCATCTAGGATCGGTGATCCGTTGGGGCCAGGCTGCCAGTCAACAGTCGCAAACCGGTCCTCGACCGGGCGGGCAAAGGTGTTCGACACCTCAATCTGGCCTTCGGACAGAATGTTGATCGCGAATTTCGACGTGTTCGCGAAGGTTTCATAGTTGCTTGAGGTGTTGGCAAGGCACACCAGCACCAAAGGCGGCTCGAGAGAAACCGAGGCAAAGGAATTTGCGGTGAAGCCCAGCGGGTTTCCGCCCTCATCATGTGCGGTCACGACAGTGACGCCGGTCATATAAGTGCCAAACGCGTTGCGCAGGGCGCGCGGGTTGCTCAGCATGCGCGGGTCGAATTCGATCATTTTGGGTCAACCTCTTCCGATGGGGTTTGCAACCAGGCTTCCAAAGCTGCATTCACGGTTTCCGGCGCGGTCAGATTCACCATGTGCCGATGATTTTCGATCACGATGGCCGTCCCGTTCGGCGCGGCCTCTGCCATTGCGTAAGACATGGCCGGCGTCGAATTCGGATCGCCATCCCCGGTCAGGGCCAGCAGTGGACAGGCAATTGTCCCGAACCCTTTCGCATACAGGGCGTCTCCGCGTGCAAAAGCGTTATAGGCGGTGGCGTAGCCTTCGATATTAACGGCTGAAAGCCATGCCGCAACATCGTCACGAGCAGCCCGTTCGACAGGCGTATCACCAAACCAACGCCGCAGCGGGGTTTCGACGTCAAAAGACCCGGTGCCAATCAGCTTGGCGCGCTCGATCACGGATTTGCTTGAAGCCTCGTCTCGGCAGAATACTCCGTTCAGCAGCGCGACCCGCTCAACCCGGCCCGGGTTGCGGACAGCAAATCCACCTGCAATCAGCGCGCCCATTGAATGGCCTGCAAGATTGATACGCTGCAGCTTCAGCGCATCCAGAACCGCTAGCAGCCAATCCAAAAACACCGGCAGTTCGGAACCTGCTGGTATCTGATCGCTGCCGCCATGGCCGGGCATATCCAGCGCAATCACGTGATGCGATTTCGCGAGAAACTCGATCTGAGGGCCCCATGCCGCCGACTGCATGCCCACGCCATGGATCAGCACAACGGGGGCAGCTTTCCCGACGTGGGAAAGCCCCGCCTCACGATAGGCGACAGTGCCGAACGGCTTAGACAGCTGCAGGGTTGTCGACGTCATGGCCCAGTTCCTTGAGATCTTGATAACGGTCGCCGATGCGGTGATGCGGACGGCCACCGATCGAGGCGCCAAGCGCGATCATGATCTCATCTGGCGCGGGTGCATCTGCAACCTGCAGCTGGATGGTCAGGTAATGGCTGCGCCGACCGCCATCATTCTTGTCCATCAGCGGGATTTGCATCGAGGCATTTGCAGGGCCACGCGTGTTGGTGAACGCCAGATAGGATTTTGCGCCAACCGCCTCCCGATAAAAGTTACCAAAACGCAGGGTGTGGATCAGCGCCGAACCATGTTCGACCTCGCCATTTACACCAACGATCGCAGCCTTGCCGTACCCTTCGACCTTGTCCCCGCCACCTGCGGCGTCGAGCACCATGTCGGTCAACAAGCTGCCAAGGCCCGGTGCACAATCGTGAATCCCGGGCTTCAGATCGTCAACAAAGCCACGGCCAGCCCACGGGTTCCGGATCACCGCAATCGCTGCAATCATCTTCAATGGCTGCTCGGCGACCTTGCCCCCTTCAATCAGGGTGTTTTCAACGTGCAGCAGTGTTTTGCGAATTTCGGCGGGCATGTCGGTATTCCTTGCGATTCGTTGCGCTGTAAGATGGTATACCATCATACCAACTGTCAATCATACCTTGTGCAAAAAATGCCAAACCGATAGCGTCGCCGCCATGAGCACACCCAAACTGACGAAAATCGATCACCCCCCTGCCACCCTGCGAGACATGGTACAGGAACGCATGCGCGAGGCGATCATCGAAGGATTATTCGAGCCCGGTCAAAGGCTTGTCGAACGCCCGCTTTGCGACCAGCTGGGCGTCAGCAGAACAGTGATCCGCGAAACCATCCGCTATCTCGAGGCCGAGGGGCTGGTGGAAATTCTGCCGGGACGCGGACCCATAGTAGCCACCATGAGCCGCGAAGACGCACGCCAAATCTACGATATCCGCCGAATGCTCGAGACAGCTGCAGCCGAAAACTGTGCCCGCAAGATCACGCCCGAACGCGCGCGATCTCTCAAAGATGCCTTGAAGCGTCTGAAACAGGGATTTTCTGATCGGACCCCCGGGGCGCTGTTTCGTGCCACCGCCGATTTCTATTCCGAGATCTTTGACGGCGCGGGACACTACATCGCCTGGGATGTCGTCCAGCGCTTGAACGGTCGCATCAGCCGCCTGCGCATGATGACCTTGTCGGCCACCGACCGTGACCGCCCCGGCATCGCCCATATGGAACGGATCTGCGAAGCCATCATTTCGGGCAATC
Organism: Ruegeria sp. CH6; assembly: GCF_056537005.1. NCBI lineage: Bacteria > Pseudomonadati > Pseudomonadota > Alphaproteobacteria > Rhodobacterales > Roseobacteraceae > Ruegeria > Ruegeria sp. CH6. Next base: position 23,945 of record NZ_JBQFQS010000005.1, read on the forward strand.
CTGATGCTGCACGGGTCGCCGTCGAAATGCATCTGGATGACACAACCTCAATCGCAGACCGTTTGCTTGCTGAAGAAGAGAAGAACAGCGATGACTAATACACCCAAAGCCTATTGGATCGCTAATGTGACCGTGACTGACCCCGAAGCCTATCAGGGCTATCAGGCGATCGCTCCCGAAGCCTTCCGCAAATACGGCGCCCGTTTTCTGGCGCGAGGGGAAGCGGAAACACTTGAAGGTCAACATTGGCAGAGACGGGTCATCATCGAATTCGACAGCATGGAACAAGCGCGTGAGTGCTATGCTTCAGATGAATACCGGGCAGCGCGAGGAAAACGTGCCAGTGCCTGTCTCGCGGATATCGCGTTGATTGAAGGCCTAGAGTGACACTTATTCGTCTCAGGGCGTCAGTATCCAGTTGCCACTGGCGTCCTTACAACGGCGCGTTCTGATTTCACGGGTCTTGTCAGTGCCTTCCGGCTGGATGAAGTGCTGCAGGTGAACACAATTGTTCCGAATGTCTCGCACTCGGATCGTACCTTTTGATCCGGTCTGATCGTTCACCCACGACCGCTCCTGACCAACTCTTGGTGTACCCGTGGTCAGCAACGAGTTTGACGCGGCGTTGAGAACTTCGAAATCCGCAGGGCTAAGGCCCATTTCAGCAATGATTCGGGAAAGTGACTTGGCCTGAGCCGCTGCTCCAGTTCCCAACAACATCATCGCGATCAATGCGGACGAAACCCAGGCTTTCATGCTGGCCTCACTTTTTTGAAATATATTTACCCTCAAGGATATACCTCTGCGCAGGCATGGCCAAGCCCCGGATCTGCACCTTCAAATTATCCCGAACAAACCTATTGCATGACCAGCGCTAGGAGAGGGCAATCGTTGCCTTCATAGTACCTCTGAAACGATGAGGCACTCGATGGCACAACCAAACTACTATGCTCCAAATGGCGGACATCCCGGACAGGATCAGCTTTTGACTGACCGCGCCATGTTCACCGACGCTTATGCAGTGATCCCCAAAGGCACGATGCGCGATATCGTGACCAGCTATCTGCCTTTTTGGGAGGGTACCCGCCTGTGGGTGCTGTCCCGTCCTCTAAGCGGATTTGCCGAAACATTTTCTCAGTACATCATGGAAGTTCAACCGGGCGGCGGCAGCAATCAGCCAGAAACCGATGCCAAAGCGCAAGGCGTGATCTTTGTGGTCGAAGGAACGGTGTCACTGACAATTGCCGGAGCGGAACATGTATTGGAAACCGGCGGTTACGCTTATATTCCAGCAGGAATCGAATGGACCCTGCACAATCGGTCTGACGCAGCTGCCCGGTTCCACTGGGTACGCAAGGCTTACGAAACAGTGCCGGGCCTGCCCGCACCTGATCCAATCATCACCAATGAACAGGACATTGCCCCAACTCCGATGCCAGGGACCGAGGGGCGCTGGGCCACCACCCGATTTGCCGATCCCGAAGATCTGCGCCACGACATGCATGTGAACATCGTTACCTTCGAACCGGGCGGTGTGATTCCGTTTGCCGAAACCCATGTCATGGAACACGGACTATACGTGTTGGAGGGCAAGGCAGTTTACCGGCTCAATCAGGATTGGGTCGAGGTGGAAGCAGGCGATTACATGTGGTTGCGCGCCTTCTGCCCGCAAGCCTGCTATGCCGGGGGTCCGGGGCGTTTCCGCTATCTGCTCTATAAGGACGTAAATCGGCACATGCCCCTGTCCCTTTCATCACGATAGCTTAGAGTGGCCCGGTTTCGGGCCATTTTTCGGTGCGGGGGTTCACATAAGCGCTGGAATTTGCTGAAATAACTCTAAATTCCTTTTTCGAGTATTGGAGATTGGTCCATGAAACTGCGTACACCTTTGATGACACTTGCCGCGATTGCCACGCTTGCAGCTGTCGACGCTGCTCCCGTCGCAGCCAAGGAAACGACCAAATCCGTCTTTGTCATGAGCCGCACCTGGGCTGTTACTCAGGTGTCGGACTCTCCGGTCATTTATCGCGCAACCCGCGACAACAACAACCTAAATCCCTTTGGGCCGCCGCCACGCCTGCGCACAATTCAGGCGATTGCGGCGATCCAGAAAGCAACCGGGTGTAGACCGATTGTGCCCAGCATGTATCAGAACATCTCGGGTCAGTTCTTCTCGCAAGTCAGCTGCAACTGACACTGCGTCAGAACGGCCATTGAGGTCGCCCCGGCGGCCTGCCATAGCTTGCGCATGAGACTCGCAATCAACGGATTCGGCCGTATCGGTCGTACAATTCTGCGGCAGGTTCTGGCCCTGCCAAAAGAATCTGACATCGAGCTGGTGTTGATCAACGACATCGCACCGCTGGAAACTTGCGCATATCTGTTCAAGTACGACAGCACATTTGGCCCATATCCCGGGACAGTGCTGGAAGGTGACGCGGCGCTTGTGATTGACGGCCATGTCATTCCGATGTCCCACAGCTCCGACCTGACACGAGTGGACCTGACTGGCGTCGATGTGATGCTTGATTGCACCGGAATTGCACGAAGCTCCGATGTCGCGCGCAGGGGGTTGAGCGCGGGTGCCAGCAAAGTCCTGATCTCGGGCCCGTCGCCTGCTGCTGAGACAACGATTGTGTTGGGTGCCAACGAAGATGAATTGGGCACCGCCCGGATCGTCTCAAACGCTTCTTGCACCACCAACGGGCTTGCGCCGCTGGTCAAGTTGCTGGATGGCCTGGGTGGCATCGCATCGGGCCACATGACCACGATCCACTGCTACACCAACAGCCAGCCCATGGTGGATGCCCCGCGTGGGGATCTGGCCCGCTCACGCGCCGGAGCCATGTCCATGGTCCCAACGACTTCAAGCGCAACACATCTGATCGATGTGGTTTTACCGCATCTGGCGGGTCGCATATCCGGTGCAGCGGTGCGTGTTCCAACCGCCAGTGTTTCGGCAGTGGATCTGATTGTGAGGCTAGAGAAAAGCATGAGCGCTGAAGAATTCTTGTCGAGCTTGCGCAATGCTATCGAGGACTCACCTGTGCTCGGCTGGACCGATCTGCCGCTGGTGTCATCTGATCTGCGCGCGCGCCCAGAATCTCTGGTCATTGCAGGTCCGGAAACCCGAATGGTGGGCCAGAACCAGGTTCGCGTGTTTGGCTGGTATGACAATGAATGGGGCTTTTCCGCACGCATGCTGGATGTTGCCCGTCTGATGGCTGATACCTGATCAGACCGCAGCGCTGGCTCGCGCTGCGATCTGCTTTCTCATCTCGACACTATTCGCCAGGCAGGCTTCCTGACCCATGGCCAGCCATACCGCCCGACACTTCTTCGGTTGCTTCTTCGGCCAGTTCCTCGGGCAGGATCAGGTTGAGGACGATGGCAATCAACGCTGCAGGCAGCAGGCCGCTTTTCATCAGAATGCCAAGCGTGTCCGGCAAGTGCTGCACCGCATCCGGTTCAAGCTGAAGACCAAACCCGATGGAAAGCGAGATGGCAAAGATCACCATGTTGCGCCGGTTCCAGTCGACATCGGACAGCATCGAGACACCGGCCGCCACAACCATACCGAACATGACGATCACACCGCCACCCAGCACTTCGATCGGGACGGTGCGGATGATTGCACCAACCTTGGGAACCAGACCGCACAGGATCAGGAACAAGGCACCGATGGTGACGACATGGCGGCTCATCACGCCAGTCATCGCAATCAGGCCGACATTCTGGCTAAAGGACGTGTTAGGCAATCCACCGAACACACCGGCCAGCGCCGAACCAAAACCGTCAGCGTAGGTGGCGCCTGCGATCTCTTTATCCGTCGCTTCGCGTCCGGCTCCACCTTTGGTCACACCAGACACATCCCCTACGGTTTCAATCGCCGAGACAAACGCCATCAGACAAAAGCCGATCACCGCTGCAAACGAGAACTCGAAGCCGTATTTGAACGGAACGGGCAGCGCAAAGGCCGACGCACGGCTCCAGCTTGTGCCGATCGCCTCGAAGGTAACCATCCCCACCATCAGCGCATAGGCATAACCAACCGCAAGACCGATCAGAACAGCCGATACCGAGAGCATCCCCCGGGTAAAGAACTTCAGCGCGAGGGTAACGACAACAACAACCATCGCCGCAGACCAGTTCAGCATTGAGCCATATTCCGGCGTTCCGATGGCTGGCACTCCACCTGCTGCATACTGGATACCGACTTTGACGAGCGCCAGACCAATCATGGTAACAACGAGGCCAGTGACAAGTGGTGGCAATGCGAACCGGATTTTACCGATCACCGCCCCCAGGCAAGCGTGAAACACTCCACCGACGATCACGCCACAGAACAGCGCGGAAAGTCCATCGACGCCTTTACCCGCCACAAGCGGGATCATGATCGGCAAGAAGGCAAAGCTTGTCCCCTGAACGATGGGCAGGGCCGCCCCTACTGGGCCCAGAGTGATCGTCTGCAACAACGTTGCCACACCGGCAAACAGCATCGACATCTGGATCAGATACAAAAGTTCAGGGAAATCGGGCGAATTCGATCCGAACCCGAAGCCTGCCGCCCCTGCAACGATAATGGCAGGCGTAACATTCGAGACGAACATCGCCAGCACATGCTGGATACCCAACGGGATCGCCTTGTGCAGTGCCGGTGTATAGTTTGGATCCCGAAGCTGTTCGGGTGTTCCTATTGAAGTTTCGGCCATGAGTACTGTCCTCCCAGTTCAGATTTCACGGGGTTATTGCCGCTTATCCCGCGGCTTCATTGGGTTACGGCACGACCTCATAGGGCGTGTCGAACCAGTATTCTTCGAGATTGCTTCCTGCGCCGATCCTGTCGACCACAGCAAACAGACCGGGTCCGTGCAATGGCGTCAGAACACCATGCCATGTACCGCGATGATAGTTCACCGCCTGCCCGGGCAGCGTTGAAAACGCCTTTGGCTGACCCGGCTTGCCACCTTCGTCCAGCGCAACGATGACCAAGAAGGGTTGGTGCGTCATCGGAATGAACGCCTGACTTCCATCGGGGTGCCGTTCAACCATCTCCAACTGATAGGGCAGTTCCCGTGGGCTGGCGTCGAATAGACTGATACCGGCGCGCCCGTCCGAGAAATCAAGTGCGGCCCGGTCATGATATCGACCACATTGCCCCTGATTGATGATCTTATCGGGCGTTCCGGATGTGTCGATAACATCGCCAAACGGGGCGAATGCCTCTGCCGAGATCGGCTCAATTACGATCTGGCGGCTCATGACGGCAGCACATCCCGCAGACGGAATTCGGCGATCCGTTCAACCTGCCGGCAGGCTTCGGCAAATTCGGTTGAACGATCGTGGTCGATCCGCCGGTGGAAAGCCTGCAGGATCGACGCCTTATCGTGATCCCGTACAGCAATGATGAAAGGAAAACCGAATTTTTCCGTATACTGGCTGTTCAGCTCGGTGAACGTGGTTCGTTCCTCATCGGTCAGCGCATCCAAACCGGCAGAGGCCTGCTCAGACGTGCTTTCTTGGGTCAGGCGCTTGGCTTGTGCCAGCTTACCCGCCAGATCCGGGTGCGCCGTCAGTACCCCCAACCGCTCCGCTTCGGAGGCTGAGCGGAACATGCGGGTCAGGGCGCTGTGCAATCCTCCGGCCGTGTCATGTGCAGGGCCAAGTTCAAGGTCATAGGCGCGCTCGGCAATCCATGCCGAATGTTCGAAAATCCCACCATAGGTCTGCACAAACTCTTCTCGCTCCATCTGCGAGGGTTTTGGATGATGCTGTGGCGGATGGGCCTCGGCCCAATGTTCGGCAATCTGCAACCGCGTGGCAAACCACACATCAGAAAAGCCGCGCGCATAATCCAGGAACCGCTTGAGGGCCATGACACGCCCGGGACGACCGATCAGGCGGCAATGCAGGCCGATCGACAACATCTTGGGTGCACCCGCCTCGCCCTCTTCGTACAGCGCATCAAAGCTGTCCTTGAGATAGGAATAGAACTGATCGCCCGAATTGAACCCCTGCGGCGTTGCAAATCGCATATCGTTGCAATCCAGCGTATAAGGCACGATCAACTGATCGTGCCCATCTGACTGCGTCCAATAAGGCAGATCATCAGCATAGGTATCCGCGACATAGGCAAACCCGCCTTCTTCACCGACCAGCCGAACGGTGTTTTCTGAACAGCGGCCTGTGTACCAGCCACGCGGGCGTTCCCCCACGACTTCGGTGTGCAGACGGATCGCCTCGACAATCTGTGCACGCTCTTCGTCTTCGGGCATGTCCTTGTGTTCGACCCATTTCAGCCCATGGCTGGCAATTTCCCAGCCTGCATCTTGCATCGCGGCAACCTGATCGGGTGAGCGCGCCAGTGCAGTCGCCACGCCATAGACAGTGATTGGCAAGTCCTTCATCAACCGGTGCAATCGCCAGAACCCTGCACGCGCGCCGTATTCATAGATGGATTCCATGTTCCAGTGGCGCTGACCCGGCCATTGCGCCGCGCCCACGATCTCAGACAGAAACGCCTCGGACGCGGCATCCCCATGCAGAACGCAGTTTTCACCACCTTCCTCGTAGTTCAGTACAATCTGTACAGCGAGCTTTGCACCACCAGGCCATTGCGCATCAGGCGGGTTGGCTCCGTATCCGATCAGATCACGGGGGTAACGAGGGGGCTGCATGCTGTGTTCCGTCTTCGTCTTGTTGCAATATTCAATCAATAGCGCAGAAAACGGCAGACGATTATCAAATCAATCCGAACGCTGTTTCCATTTCTTTCTGCGTTCCCAAAGTCTGTGAATTCAATTGAGATTGTGTCAAACCAAACCTGTTTGCCAAGGTTGGCGACATGCGGCAGACGGGAATACCGACAGGATAACAGGAGATGACCGTGGCAGGCTATCTGACAACCCATGTATTGGACACGGCCCGCGGCTGCCCGGCAGAAGGCCTGAAGATCGCGCTTTATCGGGTATCCGGCAACTCGCACAAGAAACTGGTCGAAATGGAAACCAACGCCGATGGCCGGACAGATAGCCCGATCCTGCCAAAGGAGAAATTCAAGCCTGGCACCTACGAGTTGATCTTTTTCGCCGGTGATTACCTGCGTGCGACAGGTCAGGCGGCAGAGGATCCTCTGTTCCTGGATCAGGTCCCAATCCGTTTTGGCATGTCAGACGAAGAGGCTCATTATCACGTGCCTCTTTTGTTGTCGCCCTTTGGGTATTCAACCTATCGCGGCAGCTGATCGCTCAGGTTTCTGCACTCTTAACCACTTTCGCGATGTGCGAAATCATAAAGTCCATGAACAGACGCGCCTTCGGGTCCTGATGGCGGCGATGGGTGTACAAACACGCCATTTGCACCGGAACCGGAGGCGTTTGTGCAGCTACCTTCACCAGGCGTCCGGCTTTGAGATGATCAGCCACCTCAAAAACCGGCTTCATCGCGATGCCCTGCCCCGACAGCGCCCAATCGGTCAGCACATCACCATCATCGCATTCAAAACGACCCGACACCGCGAACCGCTTTGGCCCTTCGGGCGTTTCAAGCAGCCATTGAAACTCGGTAGCCCCGGGGAAACGCAGGTTCAGACACTCATGCCCATCCGAGATCAGGTCCGCCCCTGTTTCCGGCATACCCCGACGTTCAATATAGTCTGGTGCCGCGCACAGCACGCGCTGACAGTCCGCAATCTTGCGGATACGCAACGTGCTGTCCTCGGGCTGTCCGATGAAAAACGCCAGATCCAGACCCTCGGTCGTCAAATCAACTGATCGGTCCGTCAGTCGCAGCCGGACATCGATTTCACGATATTCTGAAAGAAAGTCAGGGACATGCGGCGCAAGTAATCGACGCCCCACCCCCAGAGGTGCAGCGACAAACAATGACCCCCGCGGCGCTTCGGTCAGATGCACGACCTGCGCTTCGGCCTCGTCTACGGCATCCAGAACCCCAACAGCACCGGGATAGAAGGCCCGCCCCTGTTCGGTCGGCGTCAGGTTCCGGGTGGTTCGCTGGAACAGACGCACACCCAAATGGTCCTCCAACTGCGAAATCCGCGCCGAAGTTACCGCAGGCGAGATACGCAAATCGCGACCGGCTGCAGACATGCTGCCCAGATCGTAGACCCTGACAAAGGTTCGGATGTTATCGAGGTAGGACATCTTCTCGTTTTTTTTGATACAGTTTGACAATATACGGGAATACCGAAGAAAAGCCCGCTTGCCTAGTGTGGCCGCAAGCAATCGGAGACATCTGCATGTACGACTTCGCCGTGTTCTGGGACTGGATGGCATTCGCTGTGCGCTGGCTGCACGTGATTACCGCCATCGCGTGGATCGGATCGTCCTTTTATTTCATCGCGCTGGATCTTGGCCTGAACCGGGATATTCCCGGACCCGCTGATGGGGAGGAATGGCAGGTACACGGTGGTGGGTTCTATCACATCCAGAAATACCTTGTGGCACCCGAACGGATGCCGGACCACCTGACCTGGTTCAAATGGGAAAGCTATGCAACCTGGCTCAGCGGGGCCGGATTGCTGATGATCATCTATTGGGTGGGCGGAGAGCTTTATCTGATTGACGCGCAGAAAGCCGATCTGGCCCTATGGCAGGGCATCCTGATCTCGGCTGCGTCGTTGACTGTGGGTTGGCTGGTCTATGATTTCCTCTGCAAATCCGGTCTGGGAGAGCGTCCGACCCTGTTGATGGTGCTGCTGTTCGTTCTGCTGGTGGCGATGGGTTGGGGATACAACCAGATCTTCACCGGCCGCGCGATGATGCTGCACCTTGGTGCCTTCACCGCCACGATCATGACTGCAAACGTGTTCTTCATTATCATGCCGAACCAGCGGATTGTGGTGGACGACCTGAAAAACGGCCGCACGCCCGACCCGAAATACGGCAAGATCGCCAAGCTTCGGTCGACGCACAACAACTACCTGACATTGCCGGTCGTGTTCCTGATGCTGTCGAACCATTACCCGCTGGCCTTCGCGACCGAATACAACTGGATCATTGCGGCGCTGGTGTTCCTGATGGGCGTCACAATCCGGCACTACTTCAACACCCGGCACGCACGTGCAGGTGACCCGACATGGACGTGGTTGGTCACCGCACTGCTGTTCATCGCGATCATGTGGCTGTCCACTGCCCCCATGTACAAACCGCTGGAAGAGGCCGAAGCACAGCCGTTGACGCCTTATGAACAGAAATTCGCGGCCGCGGACGGGTTTGAAGAGGCGCACGATATCGTGCTGGGTCGCTGTTCCATGTGCCACGCCCGCGAACCGGTTTGGGAAGGCATTCTATGGGCTCCCAAAGGTGTTCTGCTGGAAACCGAAGGTGACATCGCGCGGAATGCGCAGCAAATCTATCTGCAGGCGGGCGTTACACATGCTATGCCCCCTGCCAACGTGACCTATATGGAACCCGAAGATCGCGAAGCCATCATTCGCTGGTTCAGAAACGCGGGCCTGTAAAGCGACCACAGTTCAGGTCAAAATACCGGCCAGCGCACTAAACCTCTTTCCCTGAACGGGTTCAAATGCTCTAACATGAATTTAACGAGCTGCAGCACGATACAATGCGGCGCGAGTGATTTCGACTAGGGGCAGTTGGAGCCATCTGATGCAGAGAAGCAGGCCGCGAGGCATTCTGGGGTGCTGGCTTTTGGGCACTCTGACGGCTTTGGCGCCAACCGCTCTGTTCGCACTTGAAACCACACTGACGGCCCCCGGCGCCCCCAAGGAACTGGTTGAGCGTCTTAAGGAAACCTCCTCGGTCACAACTGCCGAAGCGCGTGGGCTCGATACGCCTCTGGAGATTTTGTCTGCCGCCCTGTCCGATTACCGCACGATCGTTCAGATCATGTATGACGAGGGGTATTTCGCCCCGGTTGTCAGCATCAAACTGGATGGGCAAGAGGCCGCGACCATCAGCTCTCTGACCGTGCCTGCGCAAATCAACCGCGCCACGATCACTGTTGATCCCGGGCCTCCATACAACTTCGGAACCGCGGTGGTGCAACCACTGGCCCCCGAAACCGAACTGCCTGCTGATTTTGCCACCGGAAAACGAGCAACCACCGGTGCGATTCAACAGGCCGCTTCGGCCGGAGTTCAGGGCTGGCGGGATGCAGGTCACGCGAAGGCCGATGTGGCCGATCAAAAGGTCATCGCACGTCACGCTCAGGCACGTCTGGATGCTCAGATTGATCTTGATCCCGGACGTCGGCTGACATTCGGCAAGATGTTCATCCATGGCGACACGGATGTCCGCACCCGTTCAATTGAAAAGATCGCCGGTTTTCCGACGGGCGAGGTCTATTCACCGCAACAGATTCAAAAGGTCGGCACCCGGTTGCGCCGCACCGGAACATTCAGTGTCGTTTCGATTCAGGAGCGCGATACACCCAATCCCGATGGTACGCTGGATTTTGATGCAACATTCGAAGATCTGCCCAAACGTCGACTGACGTTCGGTGTCGAGCTTGCATCCCGGGATGGTCTCGACATCACAGCAACCTGGACCCACCGTAACGTTTTTAAACGGGCCGAGCGGCTACGCTTTGAAGCTGCCATCCGAAACATAGGCGGGGCCGAAGATATTGATGGTCGCATCGGCCTGCGTCTTGATCAACCCGATCGTCTGGGGCCGGATGACAACACTTTCTGGAGCGCGTTGCTGGAGCGCAGAAACACAGAGAATTACAATGTGAGCGTTGCCTCGTTGGCCTATGGTGCACGTCGCACATTCTCTGACAGGCTTTATGCCGAAGCAGCCGTTGGCTTCTCGGTATCGAACGCAGATGACGCATATGGTGATGGCCGCAAGTTTCGATACTTCATCGTTCCGTTCCGTTCTGAATGGGATGAACGCGACAGCAAGGTAAGTGCTACGCGCGGCTTTTATCTGGATAGCCAGGCCATGCCATTCGTTGGCGTTTCAGGAACCAAATCAGGTCTGCGGCTATTCTTTGACGGTCGCGCCTACACGGATCTTCGCACTTCTGGTCGGCTGGTACTGGCCGGTCGCATACAGCTTGGGTCTGTAATCGGACCTCCGGCAGATGGGGTGACACCTGACTTTCTGTTCTTCTCGGGCGGGGCCGGAACGGTTCGCGGTCAACCCTATGAGAGTCTGGGCATTCCTGTTGGCACAGGGGTTGCGGGCGGTAAGTCTTTCCTTGGCTTCTCGGGTGAAGTGCGCGGCAAAGTATCAGAAAAGTTGTCGCTGGTTGGGTTTTACGACTACGGTATGGTCGATACTTCGTCCTTCGTAACCGCAGACGCAGAATTCCATTCAGGTGCGGGGATCGGCGTCAGGTATGATCTGGGCGGCTTCGGGCCGCTTCGGTTTGATCTGGCCTACCCCGTTCAGGGCGATACCGGCGATGGGTTGCAATTCTATCTTGGGATCGGACAAGCCTTTTGATGCGACGCGTTTCATATCCTCTGGTCTTTACAACCATGATGGTCGCAGCGCCTGTTGCAGTGCAGGCGCAGGAGGATGGCGGCGGCAGCATGCTCGAAAATTTCCTGCAGGACACGCTGTCCGGGGAAGACCGGAACATCAAGGTTATCGGGCTGCAGGGCGCGCTGAGTTCTCGTGCAACTATCGAAGAGATTACGGTCGCGGATGACGAAGGCGTCTGGCTAACGGTTAAAAACGCGGTACTGGACTGGAACCGGCTGGCACTTATACGCGGCCGGTTTTCGGTAAACGCTTTGACCGCAGAAGAAATTGATGTCGCCCGGGCACCCGGTACGACAACAAAAGAGGCAGAACCCACCTCGGCAGAGACCCAGCCCTTTCAGCTTCCCGAGCTCCCCGTATCCATCGAAATTGGCGAGATACGTATTGACGAAGTCTCGCTGGGCGAACCGTTGATCGGCGTGGCCGCTGACCTTGCGGTGAACGGCAATCTATCGCTCGCGGATGGCGCGCTTGATACAAATCTAGCCATCAACCGGTTGGATCGATCCGGAGATTCAATCAATCTAGCCGCCGGGTTCCAGAATGAAACGCGGCAGATCGATCTGGATCTGACTGTGGCCGAAGCGTCTGGCGGCCTGATCTCGACTGCGCTGGGTATTCCCGACAGTCCGCCAATCGGGTTGACGGCCAAGGGATCAGGTCCGGTCACCGATTTTACTGCCGACATCGGATTGAGCAGCGACAATGTTGATCGGGTCTCCGGTCAGGTTCGATTGCGCAGTGCAGACCAGACAAATGAGACATCCACCGATGGCATCGCCTTCACTGCCGATCTGAATGGCGACCTGACCCCGTTTCTGGCTGAGAACATGGATACGTTCTTTGGCACAGACACACGCTTGTTCGTCGATGGGCAAACCCATTCCGATGGCGCGCTGGATATTTCGGATATCGAAATCACCTCGCAGGCGCTGAAACTGGAAAGCCAACTCAGTCTTGCAGCAGGTGGCAAATTGCAATTGGCTGCATTGCAGGGCCGCATCACGCCGCCTGATGGAGACAAGGTAGTTTTGCCGGTCAGCGGTGGTGACACTTCGATTGGTGCAGCCCAGATTTCGGCACTGTTCGACGCAAAGAACGGTAATCTCTGGGACTTGAGCGTTACGGCAGACGACGTCAACGCGCGTCAGATCAGTCTGAACCACGCGCGTATTACCGGTCAGGGGACCCTGGACCAGACCAGCGGCCTGAGCGTCGATGGTGACCTGCAGGCGGCGCTCGACGGGATTGATATGGCCGATCCCGCGCTCAATACCGCCATTGGTGACCGCATCACTCTAGATGGTCAGTTCGACTATGGAAGCGATCAGTCGCTTAGGCTGTCGGGCTTTGAACTGGTCGGCAGCGACTATGAACTTGGGGCCGATGCGCTGATCAGTGGGCTCGCAACCGGTCTGCAGATCGATGGCTCAGCTTCGTTACAGGCGACCGATCTGTCGCGCTTTTCCGAACTCGCCAAACTCGACTTTGGCGGATCCGCTTCGGCTCGGGTTGAAGGCAACGGATCGCCGCTGGAAGGCAGTTTTGACGGTAAACTGGTTGTCAGCGGGCGCGACCTTTCCACCGGTCGCGATGACATTGATCCGGTAATTGCCGGAGAAACCGACATCGTACTGGATGGCAAACGCGGATCTGACGGTGTGACCATTCGGGAGTTCACCATCACTGGTGAAACCCTCAATGCACAGGCGAATGGCGATGTCACCACCCCGGATGGGAACCTGACCATTGACGGGCAAGCCAGTGTAAACGCCACCGATTTGTCGATCTTCTCAGGCCTCGCGCAGCGAGATCTGTCAGGTGCATTGCAAGCGCAGCTCGACGGCAAGGGAACGGTTCAGACACTCGAGTTTGACGGCACGGCCAGCGTAACCGGTGATGACATCCAAACCGGCATGACAGAGTTTGACCCGCTGCTGACCGGACGTACAACCATCAAATTTGACGGCGCCAAATCCGGCGATCAGGTGGTAATCCGAAATGCCACCGTCAATGGCAAAGCGCTGACCGCGCGTGTTGCGGCTACAATCGATGACCTTACTGGCAACCTGTCCGTCGATGGGCAGGCGCAGGTCAACGCACCTGATCTGTCTTTATTCTCTGGTCTTGCCGGTCGTGATCTGGCTGGATCGGTCAAAGCGAATGCAAAAGGCAAAGGTGCAAAGGGCAGCAAGACCTTCGATATTCAGGGCAGTGTGGATGCCAACGACATCAAAACCGGCATCGATACAGTCGATTCTCTTATCCAGGGGCGCACCACACTCACGGTAGACGCATTGAATGACGATCAGGGGCTGAATATCCGAAACTTCCGCCTCAGCGGAACGGCCTTGTCCGCCAACGCGTCAGGTCAACTGGACCGGGACGCTGGCGGACTGAATTTCTCTGCTGCATTGGATGATCTCAGCCGTCTGTCGGCCACTTTGTCTGGACCGCTGAAATTGGATGGCAACGTGGCCCCGACAGACACCGGGATTGAGGGCACTGCACGGCTTCAGGGGCCTGACAGCTCCTACGCCAATCTCGTGGGAACTGTCGACACCAACGGCGCAGCCGATCTGGACTTCGATGCGAAATTCAATCGTATCGAACGTTTTGCACCAGAATTCCCGGGCAGCCTTGCAGCCAAAGGCAGCGCCAAGAGCGACAACGGTGAATGGACGATCGATGCGAGCGCAGAAGGCCCGGCAGGCATCAATGGAAAAGTGGCCGGCACCTTTGACGAGGCAACAACCGAGGCCGACCTGACCGCTCAGGGCAGCGTGAATATCGGTATCGCAAATATCTTTATCACCCCCAACAAGATCGACGGAACCGCTCAGTTTAATCTGGCGTTGAAAGGTAAACCGTCGCTGGATGCGCTGAGCGGGTCGGTCACCACTTCGGGCACCTCGATGGCAATCCCGGATGTCGGCCTGACCTTTACCGGCATCGGAGGATCGGTCGATCTGGCGCAAAGCCGGGCCACGGTCTCTCTGCAGGGTGGGGTCCGTGCCGGAGGGACCTTTACTGTCAGTGGCCCAGTAGATCTCAAACCACCTTTCAATGCGCAGATCACGACAGCGCTCAATAATCTCGTGCTGACAGATCAGTTGCTGTACGAAACGATCCTGAACGGCCAAATTGCGTTGACGGGGGCACTGGCGGGGAACAGCTCGCTCGCCGGGCAGATCAACTTTGGCGAAACCAATATCAATCTTGCCGCGGCTACCGGTGCCGTCGGCGCGGCACCGATCCCCGAGATCGAACACCTGAACGAAAGCAACGCCAGCTATGTCACCCGGGAACGGGCCGGACTGGTCGAAGTGGAAGGCGCCAAAAAAAGTAACTCGCGCATCTCTCTGGACATTGGCCTATCGGCACCCAAAGCAGTCTTTGTACGCGGTCGCGGTGTAAACGCTGAACTCGGCGGCCGCATCCAGATCGGAGGGACAACGGCCGCTGTCGTTCCATCAGGGCAGATCGAACTGATCCGGGGTAACATCGACATTCTCGGGCGCCGACTGGCCCTGACCAAAGGCATCGTCACGCTGCAAGGCGACCTGACGCCCTATATCGAGTTCGAATCTTCGACCAGTACGTCTGATGGCACTGCCACAATCGAAATCGCCGGTCCGCTGGATTCACCCGAAGTTGATGTCTTCTCAGACCCGGAACGCCCGGCAGAAGAAGCGCTGGCGATGCTGTTGTTCGGTAATCGTTTCTCAGAGCTCTCCCCATTCGTCATCGCCCAGATGGCAGCTTCTCTGGCGCAGCTGAGCGGCGCAGGCGGGGACGCGACCAAAGGTCTGAGGGACGCAACCGGTGTCGATACGATCGATATTGGCGCAACCGAAGGCGGCGCTGGCCGTCTGGGCGCCGGCGCATATCTCAGTGACAATCTCTACACCGATTTCACTGTGAATACTGAGGGCGACACTGAGGTGAACCTGAACCTCGATGTCACAGACAGTTTCACGGTACGTGGCACGGTAGACGGACGTGGAGAAACCGGCATTGGTATCTTTTTTGAACGCGACTATTAAATGCCTCTCGAAGCGGTGACTTGACCCTCTGTCAGGGGCATGCAGGATCGGCTTGAAACAGCAGCCGAGCCATTATGACCTTTACCACACGCCCCGAAATCGCCGGTACATTCGGTGTCGCGACAAGCACGCACTGGATTGCATCTGCCGTCGGCATGAAGATCCTTGAACAAGGCGGCAACGCCTTTGATGCCGCCGCTGCCATGGGGTTTGTCCTGCATGTGGTCGAGCCACATCTGAACGGCCCGCTTGGCGATATGCCAATGCTGATCAAACCTGCAGGCTCGGAAACACCAACCATGGTCTGCGGTCAGGGTACCGCGCCTGCCGGGGCCACGATCGCGCATTACCGGGATCAGGGTTTACAGCGCATACCTGGCACGGGGCTTTTGGCCACCGTTATTCCCGGCGCCTTTGATGCGTGGATGATCACGCTGCGTGATCATGGTTCACTGCCTCTGCGCGACATACTGGAACCAGCCATCCACTATGCCGAGTTTGGACATCCGGCCCTGCCCCGTGTTGCCAATACGATTGCCGGTTTGGCTGAGTTTTTTCGCGATGAATGGCCAACTTCCTATGATACGTGGGTACCGGGCGGATCGGCTCCGCACGCTGGGGCGTTGATGCGAAATGCGCAGCTTGCTGCAACCTGGCAGCGGCTGCTGAACGAAGCGGAAACGGTTGGCGATAGAACCGCACAAATCGAAAAGGCGCGACAGGTTTTCTATCGCGGGTTCATTGCCGAGACCATCGACCATTTTCTACGCGAAGCCTGCGTTATGGATGCGTCGGGCCAACGGCACAAGGGCGTTCTGACTGGGCAGGACATGGCCGAATGGCAGGCCGGTTATGAGCCCCCAGTTTCAACCACCTATCACGACTGGACTGTCTGGAAGGGTGGCACCTGGACCCAAGGACCCACGCTGTTGCAATCGCTCAATCTGCTGGCTGGGTTCGATTTGAACGCCGCAGATGATGTCGAGTTTGTCCATCTCGTGGCTGAAGCAATGAAGTTGAGCTTCGCCGACCGTGAGGCTTACTACGGGGACCCGACACAGATAGACATTCCCATCGATACACTTCTGTCAGCAGAATATGCAGATGCGCGCCGCGCTTTGATCAGTGCTTCTGCATCAACCGATCAAAGACCGGGTCGTCTTCCCGGATATGAGCATTGGGTCGATGCGACGCTTACCCATGCGGCCGAAGCCTATCAGCCAGCAGATCAGATCGGCGCGGGTGAGCCTACCATGGCGCATCTGACTGAAAAGCGCGGCGACACGGTACATCTGGACGTAATCGACCGCTGGGGCAACATGGTGTCCGCCACACCTTCGGGCGGGTGGCTGCAGTCTTCTCCGGTTGTTCCCGGGCTTGGAATGCCGCTCAACACGCGCGCTCAGATGTTCTGGCTTGAGGAGGGATTGCCAACCTCACTAGCTCCAGGCCGACGCCCGCGCACGACCCTGTCGCCCAGCATGGCACGTGCACCTGATGGCAGCGAACTTGCCTTTGGCACACCCGGTGGCGACCAACAGGATCAGTGGCAGCTCATCTATCTGCTAAGACTGGTTCATCATGGCATGAATCTTCAGGAAGCTATTGATGCACCGCTGTTCCATACAGCTCACTTCCAAAGTTCGTTCTATCCTCGCGAAACAAGGCCCGGGCATTTGATGATCGAGCCGGGATTTGGGCCCGAAGCCATCGCTAACCTTCAGGCCCGCGGCCACAAAATCGAACAGGCAGAGCCCTGGACTGTGGGCAGATTGACGGCGGCGCGCCGACAGCCTGACGGCCTGCTGCATGCCGCAGCGACTCCGCGCCTGATGCAGGCCTATGCGATTGGGCGCTAAACCCACCTACTTCCGGCGAATTCCGATTGGTTGGCCGATCTGAGATACCGGCTCCAGTCCGCTGTGATCCTGCACCATTTGCGCAAGTCGAGCGGCGGCCCAGCCGGGATAGGGTATGGAGCGCCCCGTTTCGTGGCAGACATTCATAAACAACGCTTCCTGCGTTGCACACAGGCTGTGATCGGACTCAGTCAACATCTCAGCGAAGTAGTGCCCGCGCTTGTGATCGGCATCCAGCAGGCGAACTCGGATATAAAACGCCTCACCTTCCAAGACCTCTCGCACAAAATGCAGATGCGACTGGATGATGTATGGGCCCTGCCCGGACTGAGCCACCTGCACTTCACCGAGACCCAGATGGTCAACCATGAATAGCTCGAGCGCGTTGTCAAAGGCGACCCCGTAGTAGCCGACGTTCATATGGCCATTGTAGTCGATCCACTCTGGTTTTGCGGTAAAACCGTGAACTTCGATCGGCGCGGGATAGGGCCCGTCGTATCCCGCTCCTGTCGTTTCAGCTGATGACACGTACGTCTTCCTCCGTGTGTTCATGCACTCATGATGCAGCAGAGCGCCCGCCGCGAAAACCTGTATCGCTACCCGGGCCGCAGCGTTATTCGGTACGCTGACCAGATTGGACGCATCAGACACCTAATCACATGAAAAGAGACCTATTCCTCAAAAATAGCCACGGCCCGTACAAACCCGGCAGAAGCACCTTTGATCTTGAAAGGGAAACAGGAAATCTCGAACCCTGTTGGTGGCAGGTCTTCCAGATTGGTCAGCTTTTCAATGTGGCAATACCCGATATCCATCGAGGCGCGGTGTCCCTCCCAGATGATCGAGGGGTCATGCGTTTCTGCATATTCCTGCGCGGTCAAAGGAAATGGGGCATCCCAGCTCCAGGCATCGGTACCGGTTACACGTACCCCACGTTCTGTTAGATAAAGCGTCGCCCCGCGCCCGATCCCGCAGCCTTTCATCAGATAGTCAGCCTCGCCATAGCGCGTCCCAGCAGCAGTATTGACCACAACGATATCAAGCGGCTGCAACTCGTGACCGATGCGTTTCAGTTCGGCTTCGATATCGGCTGCGGTGGCGACGTAGCCATCATCGAAATGGCGGAAATCCAGTTTTACGCCGGGGTTCATGCACCATTCTAATGGGACTTCGTCGATTGTGATCGCACGCTCGCCTTTGTTCATGGTCGAATGATGGTGATACGGCGCATCCAGATGGGTTCCGTTATGTGTCGCGATCTGAAGCCGCTCAATGGCCCAACCTTCCCCACCGGGCAGGTCTTCTTTTTTCAATCCTGGAAAGAATGACATGACCTGCTCTGCAGTCTGGTCATGGCTCATGTACTCAATATCCGGCAACATGATCGGCGGGTCCGATACGATACCGGTTTCCAAAGGTACGGACAGATCGACAAAACGGCGCGGCATGAATTCCTCCCCGGCTGCACTCCACCTAAGGGTTGGCTGCGCGTAAGCGACTGTCAAGAAGTGAAAAAGGCGACCCTTTCGGGCCGCCTGATCCTGCTTCGTGAGTGGTAGTGGTATTACTCCGCCGCGATGGCGTCTTTGATCTTCTCGACCCGGATCGCCGAGAACTTGAACTCGGGGATTTTACCATAGGGGTCTATGGCCGAGTTGGTCAGGATGTTCGCCGCTGCTTCAACATAGGCAAACGGGATGAACACCATATCCTCGGCAATGGCTCGGTCAGCCCGCACCATGATCTCGATTGAGCCACGGCGAGTCGTCAGACGGATCATTTCACCCGGCTCGATCCCCATCAGTTTCAGCGTTCGCGGGTTCATCGAACAGTTCGCTTCCGGCTCAACAGCGTCCAGAACATTCGACCGGCGGGTCATCGAACCCGTATGCCAATGCTCCAGCTGACGACCCGTGGTGGCGATCATCGGATATTCCTCATCCGGTGCCTCATCCGGTGGGATGACGCTGGCCGGAGTGAACCTGGCCTTGCCGTCAGCACGCGGGAAGCCATCACCAAACACAATCGCCTGCCCAGGGTCAGTCTCGCTGAGCGAGGGGTAGGTGATCGTTTCGGTTTTCAGACGATCCCAAGTGATGTTGTCGAGCGAGTTCATCGTCAGCTTCATCTCGTCAAAGACCTGAGACACATCGGTGTAATCCCAGTTCAGACCGATCCGCTGTGCCAGTTCGACTGTGATCTTCCAGTCCTCGCGTGCCTCACCCGGAGGTGCCACGGCCGGACGCACCCGCTGCACCTGACGGTTGGTGTTCGACACGGTTCCGTTCTTTTCATAAAGCGCAGAGGCGGGCAAGATGATGTCCGCATAGTTCGCGGTCTCGGTCAGGAAGATATCCTGCACGATCATCAGCTCCAGCTTGGCCAGCGCATCACGCGCGTGGCTAACATCCGGGTCTGACATGGCCGGGTTTTCACCCTGAATGTACATACCCTTGATGTTGCCCGCATAGGCTTGGTCGATAATCTCGGTGACTGTCAGGCCCTTCTCGTTCGAGAAATCGTCCGAGTCCCACACGTTATTGAACTTCGCGCGGATACTGTCATCGGTGACCGACTGATAGTCCGGCAGGAACATCGGGATCAGGCCTGCATCAGACGCGCCCTGCACGTTGTTCTGACCACGCAGCGGGTGCAGACCGGCACCGGGCTTACCGACATTGCCGGTCATCAACGCGAGACTGATCAAGCAGCGCGAGTTGTCCGTTCCGTGGATGTGCTGGCTAACCCCCATACCCCAGAAGATCAGGCCGGCCTTGGCCTGCGCAAAGGTGCGCGCGACACGGCGCAACTGATCCGGTTCGATGCCACAAATCGGCGCCATCGCCTCGGGCGTGAACTGACGCAGGTGCTCTTTCTCGGCTTCCCAGTTTTCGGTCCAGCGGTGGATGTACTGGCTGTCGTACAGTTCCTCTTCGACGATCACGTTCATGATCGCATTGAGCATCGAGACATCAGCACCCGGACGGAACTGCAGCATCTCGTCTGCGAACTTGCGCATGCCAACGCCGCGCGGGTCCATCACGATCAGCTTGCCGCCACGTTTGGTGAACTGCTTGAAGTAAGTCGCCGCAACCGGGTGGTTCTCGATCGGGTTAGCCCCGATGATGATCACCACGTCCGAATTTTCGACCTCATTGAAGGTCGCGGTCACCGCTCCTGAACCAACGTTTTCGATCAACGCCGCCACGGAAGAGGCGTGACACAGACGGGTGCAGTGGTCGACGTTGTTGTGCTTGAAGCCCTGACGAATGAACTTCTGGAACAGATAAGCTTCTTCGTTCGTGCATTTGGCCGAACCAAAACCTGCAACTGAACGCGGATCTTCGGCGCGTAGAGCTTTCAGTTTAGTGGCGGCCAAATCCATCGCCTCTTCCCACGTTGCTTCGCGGAAGTGGGTCGACAGATTGCCCGGATCTACGTTCAGGCCCTTCTCAGGCGCATCCTCACGCCGGATCAGCGGCTTGGTCAGGCGGTGCGGGTGGTGGATATAGTCAAAGCCAAAGCGACCTTTGACACACAGGCGACCTTCGTTCGCAGGGCCGTTGATGCCCTCGACATACTTGACCTTGCCGTCTTTGACTTTCAGCGAGACCTTGCAGCCCACACCGCAGAATGGGCAGACGCTTTCGGTCTCGGAATCATAGTCCTTGCTGTCGCCCTGCTGCTTGTCGTCCAAGACAGTTGCAGGCATCAGCGCACCGGTTGGGCAGGCCTGAACGCATTCGCCACACGCCACACAGGTTGATGCGCCCATCGGGTCGTTCTGGTCAAACACAACCTGTGAGGTGTGGCCACGACCAGCCATGCCGATCACGTCATTGACCTGCACTTCACGGCATGCACGCACGCAGAGGTTGCAGTTGATACAGGCGTCCAGGTTGACGCGCATTGCAACGTGGCTGTCGTCCAGCAGCGGGATTTTGTCGGCCTCTTTTGCCGGGAAACGGCTGTCGCTGACATCGTTCAGCTTGGCCATATCCCAGAAGTGGCTCGATTTGTCATGCGCTTCCTCGGGCTGGTCGGCAACCAGCAGTTCCATGACCATGGCCCGTGATTTCTCGGCGCGGTCGCTGTCGGTCTTGACGACCATTCCCTCGGCTGCAGGACGGATACACGAGGCGACCAGAGTGCGCTCGCCTTCCACCTCGACCATACAGGCGCGGCAGTTGCCGTCGGGGCGATAGCCCGGCTGTGGCTTGTGGCACAGGTGGGGGATAGTGAACCCCTGCCCCTTGGCGGCTTCCCAGATGGTCCAGCCCTCGGGGACGGTAACGTCTTCGCCGTTCAGGTTGAAGGTGACGGTCTTGGTTGGGCTTGCATCAAGCATGGCTCTGTCTCCCTCAGATTTCGTCAGCGAAATGTTTCATGACAAGGCGGATCGGGTTCGGAGCGGCCTGCCCCAGACCGCAGATAGACGCGTCGCCCATGACCTGGCACAGGTCTTCCAACAGGTCCTGATCCCACTTGTCGGCCTGCATCAGCTTTACCGCCTTTTCGCAACCCGCCCGGCAGGGCGTACACTGGCCGCAGCTTTCATCTTCAAAGAACCGCAGCATGTTCAGCGCCGCATCGCGGGCCGTGTCCTGATCAGACAGAACCACAACCGCGGCAGAACCGATGAAGGTGCCCAGCGGCTGCAGTGTGTCAAAGTCGAGCGGGACGTCGTCGATGCTGGAGGGGAGAAGACCTGACGACGGCCCGCCCGGTTGATACGCCTTGAATACATGACCTTCGGCCATGCCGCCGGCGGCATCAATCACGTCAAGAATGGTCGACCCTGCTGGCAGCAGGTAAACACCAGGCTTCGCCACACGGCCCGAAACCGAGTAGCTGCGCAGACCTTTGCGGCCATTCTTTTCAACAGAATTCAGGATCTGCGGCCCTTCGCGGCAGATCTTCGAGACCCAATAGAGTGTCTCAACATTGTGCACGAGCGTTGGACGGTTAAACACCCCAACCTGCGCCACGAACGGAGGACGGTGACGCGGCAGGCCCTTTTTGCCCTCAATCGACTCGATCATCGCGGATTCTTCACCGCAGATGTAAGCACCAGCACCGCGGCGCAGGTCGATGTAGCCTGGCTCAACGATTCCTGCCTCTTCCAGCGCGGTGATTTCGCGGCGAAGAATTTCCAAAACGGCCGGATATTCGTCGCGCATGTAGATGAAGCAGGTCTCAGCCTCGACCGCCCAGGCAGCGATCAGCATGCCCTCAAGAAAGACATGCGGCGTACGCTCCAGATAGTAGCGATCCTTGAATGTACCGGGCTCGCCCTCATCGCCGTTCACGGCAAGATAGCGCGGACCTTCGTTCATTCGAACAAAGCCCCATTTCTTGCCGGACGGGAAACCAGCACCGCCCAAACCGCGCAAGCCCGAGGACAGGACATCTTCCTGTACCTTTTCCCAGTCGCCACCGTCGCGCAGTTCTTTCAGCTTGGCATAGCCGCCATCAGCCTCATAGGCCGCAAAGGTTTCGTAGTCGGGTAGGTGAGCATGGGTATCATCGGCAGCAATGGCAGCCTTCACTTTTTCCGGTGTCGCGTGGTCGATGTGGTTGTGACCGATCTCGAGCACTGGAGCGGTGTCACAACGGCCCATACACGGCGCGCGCAGCACACGAACTTCGGAAGGATCAAGCCCATCTTCCAGCGCCTTCTGCAACTGCTGAGCACCAGCCATTTCGCAGGACAGGGAATCGCAGACACGGATCGTCAACGCCGGAGGGGGCGTTTCATCCTCTTTGACCACATCGAAATGGGCATAGAAGGTCGCAGTTTCGTAAACCTCGGCCTGCCCGATCCGCATCTCGACGGCCAGAGCGGCGATGTGATCGGCGCTGATATGGCCATGCTCATCCTGAATCAAATGCAGGAACTCGATCAGCAGGTCGCGGCGGCGCGGGCGATCGCCCAACAGGCGCGCAATTTCGGCCTGTGCTTCATCCGTAAACTGTCGGCCTTTGGGCGTGTGCCGCCCCTTGCCTTTACCTGACTTCCAAACGCCCTTTGCGTCGGATGGCTTGGTATCCAGTGGTGCCATGCTTTCCTCCGTATGAGACATCCGTCTCTCATCAGAGTAGCATATCGTCAAATCGCAAATCTCAATCGCACGATAACGACAGGTTATCACCGTAAAGACGTCACAACAGCGCGTAAAGCCTCGACAGTTGGCAATTCCGGATCCCGCGTCAGTGTGGCCAGACAAATTGGTTTACTTACAACAGGATCGACCAGGGGCAGAACTTTCGTCCCCTTCAGATCGCCCAGCGCACGAACCAGTACACGGGGTACAACAGTTGCCGCCAATCCTTCGCGTGCCATGACCATGGACGCTGTAAATCCGCTGGTTTCGGCAACAACATCGGGATGCAGCCCCTGATCAGCAAAGATTCGGTCGAGAATGCGCCGGTTCTGCATCTGAGGCTCCAGCAAGCTCAAAGGAAACTCGGCCACTCGCGCCCAGGGAACCGGCCCGGTTTCGTCTGTCATATGCGTCGGAACAAGCAATACGTACGTTTCCTCGTAGAGCGGCTGTACCTGACGAAGATCAGTCCCAATACTGTCGCCATAGGTCACGCCTGCATCCAGACTCCCCTCGTCCAACCGATGCTGGATGGCGGAAGCGGACATCGTCTCGATGCGCGTCACAATACGCGGGTGCGCCTGCCGCAATCGCTTGGTGAGCCGCCCGGTAAATGCAATTGCAGTTGGGATCACACCAAGGATGAGAGTACCCGTGATCTCACCTTTGGCCGCCAGCACCTGCTGTTCGAGTGCCTTGGTATCATCCAGTATACGACGTGCCCGCTGGACGATCATCTCGCCTTCCTCAGTCAGACCCTGAAACCGATTGGCGCGACGGACGATGGAGACTCCCAGACGATCCTCAAGGTTGCGGATGCGCATGGAAAAGGCAGGCTGAGAAATCCCACATTCCTCCGCTGCCTTGGCAAAGTGTCGATGCCGCGCCAAAGCGCTGAGCAATTGCAAATCGCGGATTTCGATCATTCAGCGTTGTCCCAAATCTGACCAGATGCACAGTAACGCGTTTGCGTCGCGGTGAAAGCTATAGTTGTAGTCCGACTATGAAGTTGAGCTGTGAAACGCGCTTTCTTCTTTCACGAACAGCGCGCTATCTTGAAACAGAGTCGAGATGACAGGCGGAGGTTTCAATGGTCAGACAGCATATCGGCTTGGTCGCGCATGTATGGATACTGACAGTATTGCTTGCTTTTACGGCAGTAGGAGGTGCCATGGCACAGGAGAACGACATTTCAACAGCAAAAAACCTGTCCCGACAGGTCCTCGAAATGTGGGCCGCAGATTCCACGATTGATGAAACGATTTTCACTGATGGCTATCAGAACCATCAGGCCCCCTTGGCTACGGGAGGGACCGGCAGCATCGACCTGACCACCTGGGTCAGCATTGTCCAAGAGAACCATAAGGCCTTTCCAGACCTGAAGGTTGAGATTTTGGGGCAAACCGCCGAAGGCGACCGTGTATCCACCCACTGGCGCTTTTACGGAACCCAGAATGGCACTTATCTCGGGCTGCCCGCTACTGGGCGGTCGGTTGACTGGACCGGCATTCAGATCGACCGGTTTTCTAATGGCCAAATAGCAGAAAGCTGGGTTGTGTGGGATTTCTTCACGCAGCGACAACAGCTTGGTTTGGAAAACTAAGAGCCGCGAATACAGTGCGCCCGGCCTGCCAGTAGGCCGGGCAATTCAGCACTAATCAGGTGTTAAACAGGAAGTGCATCACATCGCCATCCTTGACGATGTAGCCCTTACCTTCGGCGCGCATCTTGCCAGCCTCTTTAGCGCCCTGCTCACCGTTTGCGGCGATGTAGTCGTCATAGGCGATGGTCTCGGCGCGGATGAAACCCTTTTCGAAGTCACCGTGGATCACACCCGCCGCCTGAGGTGCAGCGGTACCGGTGCGGATGGTCCAGGCGCGGGCCTCTTTGGGGCCAACGGTGAAATAGGTTTCCAATTTCAGCAGGTCATAGCCGGCGCGGATCAGACGGTCGAGACCGGGCTCTTCCAGTCCCATTTCCTCAAGGAACATCTGCGCCTCATCATCCTCCAGCAGGCTGATCTCTTCTTCGATCTTGGCGCTGATGATGACGTGAGAGTTGCCTTGTGCCGCAGCCATCTCGGCAACCTTGGCAGAATACTCGTTACCGTCTGCCGCTTCCTCTTCGGAAACGTTGCAGACGTAGAGGACTGGCTTGGTGGTCAGCAGTTGCAGCATCTTCCAGGCCTTGGCGTCTTCGTCCGATACTTCGACCAGTCGCGCGGGCTTGCCGTTTTCCAGCATCGCTTGCGCTTCGGCCAGCAGACGGTCCTGTTGCTGGGCCTCTTTGTCATTGCCCTTTAGCTTACGCACCAGATTGGCGCGACGCTTTTCGATGCTTTCCAGATCCGCCAGCATCAGTTCGGTCTCGATCGTGTCAGCATCGGCCACGGGATCGACGCGGCCGTCCACGTGGGTTACGTCGCCGTCTTCGAAGCAACGCAACACGTGGGCAATGGCGTCGGTTTCGCGGATGTTAGCCAGAAACTGGTTGCCCAGCCCCTCGCCCTTGGACGCACCCTTCACAAGGCCCGCAATATCCACGAATGTCATCCGGGTCGGGATGATCTGTTTTGAGCTGGCAATAGCCGCCAGTTTGTCCAGACGATCATCAGGTACAGCCACATCGCCCACATTGGGTTCGATGGTGCAGAACGGGAAGTTCGCCGCCTGTGCGGCTGCGGTTTTGGTCAACGCATTGAAGAGGGTCGACTTGCCTACATTCGGCAAACCCACGATTCCCATTTTAAAGCCCATGACGGTCTCCTGAAGCCATTCGACGGCTGCTTCTATGCAGGTCAGCGTCGATGCGCAAGCCAGACAAACGACCTGCAGAACTAGGATCAATTGGCAACATCACAAAATTGTTGTCGCCCTGCGCAGTTGCGCACATTGAAATTTGATCCCTAGGATGACCACCTAACGATTTGCGAACAAACAATTAGCGAAGCCCCATCATGAGATCTTTACTCGTTTCTGTTGCGATTTTGGCCGCTGCATCAGCGGCGCAGGCCCAGTCGTTAATCTTTGGCGCCGGATATGCGGACTACTCCGACAGCCAATCAGTTGATCAGGCGATTTTCTCGCTTGAATATCAGCACAGGCCCTTTCACGAAGCCACCCGTTTCAGCGCCACATGGGGCGGTGCGCTTTCGGTCGACAAGGACGGCGATACACATGTCGGTGTTGGCCTGATCGGGATCTACACCTTTGCTGACCGCTGGTTCCTCGAGGGCAGCGTCATGCCCGGTTACTATGATGAGTCAAACGCTCTGAATGATCTGGGTGGCAGCTTTCAGATCCGCAGCCTGTTCGGCGTCGGTTACACACTGAACAGCGGCAACAAGATTTCGATGGCTATTACCCACAAATCCAACGCCAGCACGCAGGATGATAACCCGGGCGTCAACTCACTTCTGGTTCGGTATCACTACGGCTTCTGACTTATCCTGTCAGGAGCGGGATTGATTTTCGGGCAAAGTTTCTGCACATCAGGTCGAAACCTGATCGCAAGGACATCCGATGACCCGTATCGACGCCAAGTTTGCCGCCCTGAAAGCCGAAGGGAAAAAAGCCTTTGTCGCCTATGTCATGGCAGGGGATCCCGACTATGAAACCTCTCTTGAGGTGGTCAAAGGTCTTCCCGGCGCGGGTGTGGATGTAATTGAGTTGGGTCTGCCCTTCACCGACCCGATGGCGGACGGACCGACAATTCAGGCTGCCGGACAGCGGGCGCTGGACAGCGGCATGACCCTGCAGCGTACGCTGGATCTGGCAAAGGCGTTTCGGGCAACCGATGACACCACGCCGATTGTTCTTATGGGGTATTACAACCCGATCTACAGCCGTGGCGTCGATAAGTTTCTGGTCGACGCAAAAGATGCAGGCATCGACGGGCTGATCGTTGTGGATCTGCCGCCCGAAGAAGATGAGGAGCTGTGCCTGCCTGCTCAGGCTGCAGGCCTGAACTTTATCCGTCTGGCCACCCCGACCACCGATGACAAGCGCTTGCCGCGCGTTCTTCAGAACACCTCGGGCTTTGTATATTACGTATCGATCACCGGGATCACAGGCGCAGCCGAAGCGCAGGCAACTGATGTCGGACCGGAAGTCGCACGTATCAAAGCAGCAACCGATCTGCCAGTAATTGTCGGGTTCGGGATCAACACACCAGAGAAGTCCCGCAATATCGCAAGTGTATCTGACGGCGCAGTCGTAGGCTCTGCAATCGTCAGCCAGATCGGCGCGGGCAAACCCGTTGGCGAAGTGCTTGAGTTTGTAAAATCGCTTTCGGATGGTGCACACAGCGCCTGATACAGAGCTTAAGAGAGCAAATCGACTAACCGCCGCAGAACCCAATTCTGCGGCGGTTTTTTTTGTTGAATTGCGGTGATTGAATCCTGCGACAAGCTAGATCATTGCGATCGCACCCCTGAATTGGTAAGAAAACCTAACCAAAAATCCCCGAGGTCTGATTTTATGCCCGTTATAACCAACATCGAAGACCTGAAGCGTATCTACGAACGCCGTGTGCCTCGCATGTTCTACGACTACGCTGAAAGCGGCAGCTGGACCGAACAGACATTTCGTGAGAACAGCTCGGATTTCGAAGATATCCGCCTGCGCCAGCGGGTCGCCGTCGACATGGCAGGCCGATCAACAGCCTCGCAAATGATTGGTCAGGATGTATCGATGCCCGTGGCCCTGGCACCTGTGGGCCTGACCGGCATGCAGCATGCTGATGGGGAAATGAAAGCCGCAAAAGCAGCCGAGGAGTTCGGCGTTCCATTCACCTTGTCCACAATGTCGATCAACTCGATCGAAGATGTGGCGGAACACACCAGCGCACCGTTCTGGTTCCAGCTCTACACAATGAAAGACGAGGATTATGTCAGCCGCCTGATCCAGCGCGCCAAGGATGCAAAATGTTCTGCGCTGGTAATTACGCTGGATCTGCAGATTCTTGGCCAACGCCACAAAGACCTTAAAAACGGATTGTCCGCTCCACCAAAGCTGACTGCGAAGACCATTGCCAACCTGATGACCAAATGGGCATGGGGTATCGAGATGCTGGGGGCCAAGCGACGTGAATTCGGCAATATCGTCGGTCATGTCGAAGGCATTTCAGACGCATCTTCGCTGGGCGCCTGGACTGCTGAACAGTTTGATCCAAGCCTCGATTGGAACAAGATCGAAAAGCTGATGGAGCAATGGGGTGGCAAGGTCATCCTCAAAGGTATTCTGGATGCCGAAGATGCCAAAATGGCGGCCAAACTTGGCGCAGATGCGATTGTCGTCTCTAACCATGGCGGTCGGCAGTTGGACGGCGCGCTGAGTTCGATCCGCATGCTGCCCCAGATCATGGACGCTGTGGGCGATGACGTTGAAGTACATCTCGACAGCGGCATACGTTCTGGACAGGACGTCCTCAAGGCTCTCGCTCTGGGGGCCAAGGGCACCTATATCGGGCGTGCCTTTGTCTATGGGCTTGGCGCGATGGGGCAAAAGGGCGTGACCACAGCACTGGAGGTTATCCAGAAAGAGCTGGACACCACCATGGCGCTCTGCGGAGAGCGGAATGTCAGCGATCTGGGACGTCACAATCTGCTTGTCCCCGAAGATTTTGAAGGTCGCTGGCAGGAATAATCCTGCCCACTCTTGGTCGGCACGCGTCAGTTTCAGGAACGGATGTGCCGACCTGCGCGCTGCCCTGCCAACAGTCGCGCCCACAATGGGACAAGCACTGCAGCGACAATAAACATCACCGCGGCGATTACATAAAACGAAACCCGCAGTCCGAAACCTTCTGCCACATAGCCCATCAAAACTGGCCCTAGGAAAAACGCCGCATAGCCAAGTGCTGCGGCTTGCGAAATCGCAGCCAATCGCAAATGCCCCGGCACTGCCTGACCGACAAGGCCCAGGGCCAAGGGGCCTACTACAGAAACTCCCAGCCCGCCCAGCAAGAAACCCGCATAGGCGACTGGAATATCTGGCGCGATCCCTGACAGCGCCAATCCAGACCCAGCAATACACGAGGCGATTATCATCGTTCGTATTGGCGGCCAGCCTGCCCCGATCACGTG
The DNA here is from genome assembly GCF_056537005.1 of Ruegeria sp. CH6. NCBI lineage: Bacteria > Pseudomonadati > Pseudomonadota > Alphaproteobacteria > Rhodobacterales > Roseobacteraceae > Ruegeria > Ruegeria sp. CH6. The sequence continues at coordinate 53,516 of NZ_JBQFQS010000005.1, forward strand.
TCCACCAAGCCGACCAACGGCCATACCTGCGGCCAGAAGCGCCGGGCCCATCGCACCCTCGGCAGGACCACCGCCCAATGTGCGCTCGACATGCAGGGCCGACCAACCTTCCGAAGCGGCCTCACCCAGAAATGCGGACAGCACGACCAAGCCACCGACCCAAACAAGCCCGTAGGGCATACCTTTCGCTTGGGCAGGGTCATCATCATGCTCTTGACGATCTGGCAGTTTCATCCAGATCGCGAGGATTGCGATCGCCATCGCGGTCCCAGTGAATATCATCACCGGCCCTAATCCAGCGCCTCGCGCTGCACCTACGCAAACAGCGGCGAAGGCGTAGAACAACGAAAAACACCCGTGGTTCAGGTTCATCAGGCTCCGACCTGTCTCAGCCTCAGCTTCGCTGACCTCGGCATTGGCCAACACGTCCGCCACACCTGACCCACCCGCGGCAAGGAACAGCGCCAGGCCCAGGACGAACGGCCCCTGTGCCATTCCGACCAACACAAAGCCACTTGCCATCACGAAGGCACCGGCGATCATCGCCCATGCCCCCAACACCCGATAGACCAGAGGAGCCAGCCACATCGCCATCAAGGCCCCTGTCGACCCCATTAGAACCAGGGCACCCCAGAACCCATCGCTTACGTCCACCTGCGCCTTGATCACAGGCATCTGGGCCGAGAAACTTGCCCAGCCCAACCCAATCACGACAAAACCGGCCAGCGCCCGTCGTGACGCGTACAGATCGTCCTTAATTCGCATACGCTACCGCTGACACAGCCAATTGCGCTCGTCCAGCCAAAACCATAGCATTTTAGGCCTTTTCAACCTCGTCAATCCGGTTTAAACGGCAGCCTTCACGCGGGCATACAGCCTTGGAGGATGCCCGCCCTAACATTGGAGAATTATCATGGCTGGAGAGATTCCTGATCTCGTAGCTCTGGAACGGACGGGGACAGGCAAGGGCGCCGCTCGTCAAGCACGCCGCGACGGCATGGTTCCGGGCATTGTTTTTGGTGGTGACAAAGAGCCGCTGCCGATCCAGATCCCATTCAACGTCCTATTCAAGCGCCTGAAAGCAGGCCGGTTCAAGTCGACCCTGTGGAACCTGAAGGTCGAAGGCCACGAAGATGTTCGCGTCATCTGCCGCGACGTTCAGCGTGACGTTGTCAAAGACCTGCCGACCCACTTGGACCTGATGCGCCTGCGTCGGACCACAAAGATCGCACTGTTCATCCCCGTTGAGTTCATCAACGAAGATGCAGCTCCCGGCATCAAAAAGGGCGGCGTTCTGACCGTTGTCCGCCCGGAAGTCGAACTGATGTGCACCGCAGGTGACATTCCTGAGAAGATCGTTGTCGATGTAACCGGAATGAACATCAACGACGTTGTCACCATTTCGTCGGTTGACCTGCCCGCAGGCACCAAGCCGACCATCGACCGTGACTTCGTGATCGCGAACGTTTCGGCACCGACCGGCCTGTCGACCAGCGACGACGAAGAAGGTGATGAAGCAGAAGTGGCCGCAGACGAAGTTGAAGTCGTCGGTCAGGAAGCTGAAGAATAAGTTCAGTTTCGACTGTTCTGATTTTGAAACGGGGTTCCATCGGAGCCCCGTTTTCGTTTTACAAAATGCGAATTTTAGAATTTGAACGCAAACTATGCTAGGCTCGTCGCCAGTGACCTCAGTTCAGGGTCACTTGCCAGCGATCAGTTCAACGGAGCCTGCAATGATGACCAAGCGTTACAGATTATCAGCAACCTTGATTTCAACGATTGGCGGAATTGCTTGCAGCTGCGCTGCGTATGCGCAGGTACAGGACACTTTGCCCAGCAAGGACGATGTCGCCGAACGGTTCACTTCGGATCATTTCTCACCCTATGCGGGCCGAAATTTCCCGACGCAGCCTCTGTGGGGTGATACCCATCTCCACACTGAAGTATCTGTAGACGCTGGAACGATGACCCGGCTAAGTCAGGAAGATGCCTTCCGCTTCGCGCGTGGTCACGAGGTCACCACGACGCACGGGCTTCAGGCGAAACTGTCTCGACCACTTGATTGGCTTGTTATCTCGGACCATGCAGAGATGTATGGGCTGATGCCTCAGTTGCTTGGGGGCGATCAGAATGTCCTGTCCACGCCACAGGGCAAAGCCTGGTACGATGCGCTGACCAGCAACGATTCCGATCTGGTCTTTGCGACCGCAATGGAAATTGTCGCCTCACTGTCAGGTGATGAACCGCCGATAGATAACCCCAGAGCGATCAAGGATGCCTGGCAAAACTATACGGCGCTCGCAGATCACTATAACGAGCCGGGCGTATTTACAGCGCTGATCGGGTACGAATGGACGTCTGAAGGTGGAGACAACATCCACCGCAACGTGATCTTCAGGGATGGCGCGGCCATGGCCAATCAGGTGCTGCCGTTCTCGCAATTCGACAGCAAAAACCCCGAAGATCTCTGGGCACATCTGGCTGACTACGAAGATCGAACCGGTGGCGACGTTTTGGCGATTCCGCATAACGGCAACCTCTCCAATGGACGGCTGTTTTCTGTGTCGAATTTCGACGGCACCCCGCTGACAGAAGAAAACGCGCGTTTGCGTGCCCGGTTCGAACCGGTCATCGAAACAACCCAGATCAAAGGTGACAGTGAGGCGCATCCATTCCTGAGCCCAGACGACGAGTTTGCTGATTTCGACACCTGGGATGCGTCGAACCTGAACGGTACCGAGGCCAAAACTCAGGACATGCTGCAGTACGAATACTCGCGCGAGGCCTACAAAACCGGGCTGATGCTGGAAGAGCAACTGGGCATCAATCCCTATAAGGTCGGTCAGATTGGCTCGACCGATGCACATACGGGTATGGCGGCTGTGGAAGAAGAAAACTTCTTTGGCAAGCATTCCGGCGTTGAACCTGAACCAAACCGGTGGGAGCATCTGGTTATCGAGGCGCCGGACCCCGAGTTTTCGATTTATGGATGGAAACAGGCCTCAGGCGGCTACGCGGCAGTTTGGGCCGTCGAAAACACGCGTGAAGCTATCTTTGATGCGCTGGAGCGGCGCGAAGTCTACGGCACTACTGGCTCTCGTATCCTTGTACGGTTCTTCGGAGGTTGGGACTTTGCGGAAGAGGATGCGCTGTCCCGACTGCCGGCCGATATCGGCTATGCCAAGGGTGTTCCGATGGGATCGGACCTGCCAAACAACCCAAGTGACGGTGCGCCAAACTTCCTGATTGCAGCGCTGAAAGACCCCTACAGCGGAAACCTTGACCGCGTTCAGGTCATCAAAGGCTGGTTGAACGCCGACGGGACGCGCGGCGAAAAGGTCTATAACGTGGCGTGGGGCGGTGATCGCGCACCCGGAGCAGACGGCAAGCTGCCCTCGGTCGGCAACACCGTTGACGTGGAAAACGCCACTTGGACCAACACAATAGGTGCACCAGAACTGATCACGTATTGGCAGGACCCCGACTTCGATCCGTCACAACGGGCGTTCTACTACGTCCGCGTCATCGAAATACCGACACCGCGCTGGACAGCGTACGAGGCCAAACGGTTCAACGTTCAGATGGATTCCAACGTACCGATGACGACGACCGAACGCGCCTATACTTCGCCAATCTGGTACACGCCCGAAGGTTGAGACCCGTCCTTTGCACCCTGCCCGGGCTGGATTTCCGATCCAATTCGGGGCATGAGAGCGCAAAGCGAACAAGGAAGTGCGGAGCAGAGCCATGAAACTGTTTGTCGGACTGGGAAATCCGGGTCAGAAGTATGCCCGGAACCGACACAATATCGGCTTCATGGCTCTGGACAGGATTGCTGACGATCATGGGTTCGGCCCGTGGAAATCCAAGTTTCAGGCCGAAATTTCCGAGGGTCGGTTGGGCACTGAGAAAGTGCTGCTTATCAAACCGCAAACCTTCATGAACCGATCTGGCCAGTCCGTGGGCGAAGCGATGAGGTTCTACAAACTCGACTCGACCGATGTGACTGTTTTTCACGACGAGCTCGATCTGGCACCGGGCAAGGTGCGCGTTAAAGCCGGTGGTGGCCATGCGGGCCACAATGGGCTGCGCTCGATCCATGATCACATCGGTGCCGCTTATGATCGGGTCCGTTTGGGCATCGGGCACCCGGGGCGCAAGGAAATGGTCTCACCCTATGTCCTGAGCGATTTTGCCAAATCTGAGGCGGACTGGCTGGACGACGTCTTGCGCGGCGTTTCGGATGGCGCGGGCCAGCTGGCCGATGGTGAAGGCGGTAAATTCATGAACGCGGTTGCCTTGCGAACAGCCCCCGCACGTTCTTCAAAGTCACCAGCCAAACCTCAGCCAGCGGCAAAAGCCGTGGCAGAGCCGGAACCAGAACCTGATAATCGCTCGGCAATGCAAAAGCTGTTGGACAAGTTTAAATAATCTGACCGCAGGTTTCCGTAACGTATTAATTGCGGAACGGGTCACGTCACGTTCCAATGCCACCCACATAGGGAGGCGACAGATGCGAACATTTTTCAAGTGGCTGCTGCGTATTATATTGGTCTTTGTACTGGCGGCAGTTGTTGTAGGGATCTGGAAACGTGAAGAGATTCAGCGGCTGATGGCCGTGAACTCTTTGTTCTCCGAGGACAAGATCGTTCACAACTTTTCGCATATGAACGAGGCCTTTCTGACAATCGATCTGCCCCGCGGGGATGGACCGACCTCGGAACTCTCTTACGGAAGCGGATTCGACCTGCCCGAGGGAACGGACCAGTGGATCGAAGATCGCGCGGTTACCTCGTTGCTGGTGATGCAGGACGGTCAGATCCGGTTCGAAGAGTATTACCTTGGGACTGGGGCTGATGACCGAAGGATTTCGTGGTCGGTAGCCAAAAGCTATCTGTCGGCGTTGTTTGGCATTCTGATGGAAGAAGGCGCCATCGCTTCGCTGGATGACCCGGTGACCAAGTATGCGCCCAAGCTGGAAGGCAGTGCCTATCAGGACGCAACGATCCGAAATGTCCTGAACATGGCCAGCGGTGTGACCTTCGATGAAGACTATCTGGACTACAACTCAGACATCAACCGGATGGGCCGTGTCGTTGCCCTTGGTGGAGAGCTGGATGATTTCGCAGCTTCGCTGGAAGAAAGCTTCACGACACCCGGAGAGACTTGGCAATACGTCTCAATCGACACCCATGTGATTGGCATGGTGATCCGCGGGGCCACAGGCCGCAGCGTATCCGAATTGATGACAGAGAAAATCGTGCAGCCTTTGGGGCTGGAACGCGATGGATATTACATCACTGACGGGGCCGGCGTTGCCTTTGTCCTGGGGGGGCTGAATTTCACCACCCGTGATTTCGCGCGTTTTGGCCAGATGATCCTGCAAAATGGGGTGCATGATGGTCAGCAACTGGTGCCTGCTGATTGGATCGCGGAATCCACCCAGCCCAGTGCACCGACTGCTCAGGGGAAAATCGGATATGGTTACCAATGGTGGATCCCGCTTGGCGCGCATGAAGGTGAGTTTCTAGCGCGTGGTGTCTATGGCCAATATATCTACTTCGATCAGCCGCGCGGCGCCCTGATAGTGTCGACTGGTGCGGATCGAAAATTCCGTGAGCCCGGCATCAACGAGCAAAATATCGAAATGTTCCGCAAGATAGCTCAAAGCCTGTAAGGTGCTCGCATGCAAAAGCAAGACAGCATCAATGTACTGGGGGGCGTACTGGCCCCCTGTTCACGCGACCCACTGACCGGGTTCTTTCGTGATGGCGCCTGCAATACCTGCCCCGAGGATCAGGGCAGCCACACGGTTTGCGCTGTTATGACAGCCGAGTTTCTGGCCTATTCCAAGTATGTCGGTAATGACCTGAGCACTCCTCGGCCCGAGTTCGACTTTTCCGGCCTCAAACCCGGTGACAGCTGGTGCCTGTGCGCCGGCCGATTCCTCCAGGCCCATGACGAAGGATGCGCCCCAAAGGTCCATCTGGAGGCGACCCACCAGAGGGCTCTGGAGATCGTACCCCTGAATATTCTGCGGCAACATGCCGTGCAGACGGGTTGATCACGACGTATTACTCCACCCCTATCAAAAGGCGAGCCAGACCACCGTTAAGCCAGCGCTGCACCACAAACGAATGAGGTAAGCCATGAGCTTTATCGCCATGAACCGGTTCAAAGTCCGGCTGGGTAGTGAAACAGATTTCGTAGCAGTCTGGAAATCACGTCAGAGTCGGCTGAACGAGCTGCCCGGCTTTCGGGAATTTCGGCTGCTGAAAGGGCCGGAAGGGGATGGATATCGCCTGTATTCAAGCCATGTGATCTGGGATCGGCGCGAGGATTTCGAAGCCTGGACCAAGTCTGAGCAATTTCGCGATGCCCACAGGAATGCAGGGAACAGCAACACCCAGTCTGCGTTGATGGGGCCGCCGCAGTTCGAAGGGTTTGAAACCGTCCTGCAAGAGGGTTAGCACCCAGCCGCATGAGTTATAGCGGGCAGCATCACTTCATCGCTGCCCCTATTGCCAATGAACTGGCAAGCAGCCATGCGATCTGCAGCCTTCCGAAACGCGCCACATACACCGTCTGGGGTCAGACCGCATGAGCCCTATATCCACGCGATGTACGCGATGGAGGACCGGTTGGAAAACAGTGTTCAGCCGTCAGCTGCCATCCCGCCTTCTCCAACATTTCCGCCACCGCTTCTGGTCGGTAAGACCGATGCCGCCACTGAAACCAGATGATGGCATTGCACCAATGAGGTTTGCTGACCACCAGCCACAGTGTGGCGCCCGGCTCTGCCAGATTTCGCATCTGTCGCAGTGCAGCCACGGGGTCAGTGCAATGCTCCAGAACATGTGCCGCCATGACACAGTCAAAAGGCCTGCTTGCCTGAAAATCCTCTAGTCTGGAATGCGATGTGTCGGCGTCAATACCACGGGCGGACAATGCATGTTTGGCTTGCTGCAGCATCTTCACCGACGGCTCCAGCAGTGTGATGCGCCCCTTGGGCTGCACGACTGCGCGCGCTTCGGCAAACGCTCCGGTTCCGCATCCGACATCCAGCGCATTGCCACCCATTTCCATGGATGGATCCACTGAAAGAAACCCCAGATAGGCATCAAAGTAGCCAAGCAAACGCATCTTGTCCGCCCAGCCAGGGGCGGCAGCGTCGTATTTTTGATCGAGCTGCTTTGTACTGATTGGTGAGGACAGGTTGCGCATAAGCGCAACCTGACACAATTCAGTTAGGGCGAACAGTCTTCGCGCAAACTCAGTCCGCGTCGCGCCCTTCGGTATCGGACATGTCAAAGCCCAGATGCTTGGCGACGGTGAAGATGTCTTTGTCACCCCGGCCACACATGTTCATGCAGATGATGTGATCCTTGGGCAGATCAGGTGCAATCTTCATCACATGGGCCAAAGCGTGGCTGGGTTCGAGCGCCGGAATGATACCTTCGGTCGCGCAGCACAGCTGGAAGGCCTCAAGCGCCTCTTTGTCGGTGATCGATACATACTGCGCACGACCCACTTCATGCAGCCACGAATGCTCCGGGCCGATACCCGGATAGTCCAGGCCTGCTGAAATCGAATAGCCCTCTAGGATCTGACCATCATCATCCTGCAGCAAATAGGTGCGATTGCCATGCAGAACGCCCGGGCGGCCGCCTGTCAGCGACGCACAATGCTCCATCTTTTCGTTCACACCGCGACCACCTGCCTCGACGCCGATGATGTTGACCTCTTTGTCGTCGAGGAACGGGAAGAACAGGCCCATCGCGTTCGAACCACCACCAATCGCGGCAATGATGGTGTCGGGCAGACGGCCTTCGGCCTTCTGCATCTGTTGCTTGGCCTCCTTACCGATGATCGACTGAAAATCGCGAACCATCGCGGGATAGGGATGCGGGCCAGCCACGGTGCCGATGCAATAAAACGTGTCACGAACATTGGTTACCCAGTCGCGCAACGCGTCATTCATCGCATCTTTCAGCGTACCTCGACCAGATGTCACCGGCACGACTTCGGCCCCCAGCAGACGCATACGGAACACGTTCGGGGCCTGACGTTGAACGTCATGTGCACCCATATAGACCACGCATTTCAGACCAAACTTGGCACAGACGGTGGCTGTTGCCACGCCGTGCTGGCCCGCACCGGTCTCTGCAATAATCCGGGTCTTACCCATACGGCGCGCCAGAATGATCTGGCCCAGTACGTTGTTGATCTTGTGAGCACCGGTGTGGTTCAGCTCATCCCGCTTCATATAGACTTTGGCGCCGCCGAGATGCTCGGTCAGGCGTTCAGCGTAATACAGGGGCGACGGGCGACCGACGTAATTCGCCCAGAGATCATCCATCTCGGCCCAGAATGTCGGATCATCCTTGGCTTTCTCGTATTCTTCTTCCAGCGACAGGATCAGTGGCATCAGCGTTTCGCTGACAAACCGTCCGCCGAAGATGCCAAAACGGCCCTGCTCATCTGGACCGGACATGAAGGAGTTGAAAAGATCATTGGCCATGGGTGTCTCCATCGTCGTGCCCGTTGTTCATAGGAGGTGGCGGCAGGATTTGCCATGGCAAAACGCATCATTTCGCGGCTAGACCCCGTTCACTCCAGATACGCAAGGCCTGCTCTTGGGACGGCACGGCGATACAGGAGAAATGACAAAACCTGTAAGTGCTGGCCAGACGCGTTGTCACCTGCAGCACCCGGCGATGGGGACCAGACTGTGAAAAGGTCAACATGGCCTCGATATCCTGCCAGACACTGTAAGAAAAATAGAGCCCGTTATGGGGGAAGACCGAAGCATGAAGGCAAAGCGCATCGCCCCTTGCCTGCTGTAACGCACGTCCCGCGCGCCAAAAGAACTCGGGCGCGTTGTACCAATGTTTTAAGGAAACTCCACCAATCGCAGCCAGCATCACTAATCCTCCCCGACCAGTGATACGCAGCATGGTATTGGTCAGATCACTTTGCCGCGTCGATGAAGTCTCTGATACGGATCGGATCCTTGATCCCCGGTTCACTTTCAACACCTGAAGAGACATCAATCTGTCGCGCCCCGGTCATGCGGATCGCCTCGGCCACGTTATCGGACGTCAGACCACCAGCAAGCATCCAGGGTCGTCTCCAGTACTTTCGTCCGGCCAGCAACCGCCAGTCAAAAGCCAGCCCATTGCCACCCGGCAACTCTGAATGCCTCGGTGGTTTGGCGTCGATCAACAATTGATCCGCGACCTCGGAATAAAGGTCTATGGCAGCCAGATCCTCTGCCTCGGCCACACCTACAGCTTTCATCACCGGCAGACCAAATCGGTCCCGGACTTCGGAAACGCGATCCGGGCTTTCCTTGCCATGCAATTGCAGCATGTCCAGCGGAACGGTCGCCAAAATCTGGTCCAAGTCCTCATCTGTCGCGTTTACGGTGAGCGCGACTTTTGCAACCCCGGCCGGAACCAGATGTGCAAGTTCTGCCGCTTTGGAAATCTCCAAATGTCGGGGAGACTTGGGAAAGAACACAAACCCAACATAACGTGCACCAGCATCAGCTGCAGCGCGCACGTGTTCCGTTGCGGTCAATCCGCAGATCTTTACGCTCACATTGTCCGACATCAGAGGGCCTCAGCTTGCCTCGTCCAGCAGGGCGAGAACATCATCCTGTCCCTGATTCTGCTTTTTCTTGAGCTTCTTGACCTCACGCTCAAGCTTGCGCACTTCGCTGGTTTTGGCGGTGGCGTCGCGACGATGCTTATGTTCGCGCAGCCATTCCCAAAGAAATCCGATCACCAATCCGGCAACCACGCCCCCTAGGACCACTAAAAACAGCGGCAGAGAGGTGGATGGGTTAAAGCCTAATAGCTCGGACAAAGCGTCGGGCATCAGTTTCAGTTCAACTATCTGGCGATTGGCCAGTGAAACTGAAACCAGAACGATCCCGAGGATCGCAAGAAAAGCATAGCGAATGTAGCGCATCATGAGATCACGCTTTACCGTTCAAACGGTCCCGTAGCAACTTACCTGTTTTGAAAAACGGCACACATTTTTCCTCGACCTGCACAGTTTCGCCGGTTCTTGGGTTGCGGCCCACCCGGGCGTCCCGCTTTTTCACTGAAAATGCGCCAAAGCCGCGCAGTTCAACCCGATCACCGCGTGCCATTGCATCAGTTACTTCCTCGAAAACGGTATTCACGATCCGCTCGACATCGCGCTGATAAAGATGCGGGTTCTCGTCGGCGATTTTCTGAATCAGTTCTGAACGGATCATGCGTGCTACCCTCCCAGGTCACCGTGTTACGTCGTCTACTGGTCTGGTCAGTATAGGAAAAAACGCCGTGGGGGGGAACGTAAACTCTGTGTGTCCGGGTCCCCTTTTTTAGGAAACTTCGATAATTTTTGGGGTTGAACCCCGGTTTGGACACTTAATGCGTGTACATATTCAAATTAAACGCTGGAATTTGGAACACATTGATTCGCAACAAAAACGGCCCCGCACCATGGTGCGAGGCCGTAAATTCACTTTGGGATGTGCCCCGGATTAGTCGCCGGATTTCAGCGCTGCACCCAGGATATCGCCCAGCGACGCACCCGAGTCGGAAGAACCGTACTGTTCCACGGCCTCTTTCTCTTCGGCGATCTCGCGTGCCTTGATCGACAGGCCCAGACGACGGGTCTTGCTGTCGACATTGGTGACGCGGACGTCGACCTTGTCACCGACCGAGAAACGCTCGGGGCGCTGTTCGGCACGGTCACGCGACAGGTCCGAACGACGGATGAACGACTTCATGCCTTCGTACTCGACCTCGATGCCACCATCTTCGATCGCGGTCACTTCAACGGTGATAACCGAGCCACGCTTCACGCCGCCCACGGCTTCGGCGAACTTGTCACCGCCCAGGGCTTTGATCGACAGCGAGATACGCTCTTTTTCCACGTCAACTTCCGAGACAACGGCCGAAACCATGTCGCCTTTGCGGTAGTTCTGGATCGCATCTTCGCCACGCTCGTCCCAGGACAGGTCCGACAGGTGAACCATGCCGTCGATGTCGCCTTCGAGGCCAATGAACAGACCGAATTCGGTGATGTTCTTGACTTCGCCTTCGACCTCGGTGCCCTCGGGGTGTGTTTCTGCAAACACTTCCCATGGGTTGCGCTGAGTCTGCTTCAGGCCCAGAGACACGCGACGCTTGGCGCCGTCGATTTCCAGAACCATGACGTCGACTTCCTGGCTGGTCGAAACGATCTTGCCGGGGTGGACGTTTTTCTTGGTCCAGGACATCTCGGACACGTGCACCAGACCTTCGACACCAGCTTCCAGCTCGACGAACGCGCCATAGTCGGTGATGTTGGTGACGCGACCCTGATGGACCGAGCCCAGCGGGTACTTGGCAGCAACCAGATCCCACGGATCTTCTTGCAGCTGCTTCATGCCCAGGCTGATGCGGTGGGTCTCTTTGTTGATCTTGATGACCTGAACCTTGATGGTTTCGCCGATCGTCAGGATCTCGGAGGGGTGGTTCACACGGCGCCATGCCATGTCGGTGACGTGCAGCAGGCCGTCAACGCCGCCCAGGTCAACAAATGCACCGTATTCGGTGATGTTCTTGACAACACCCTCGACGGTCTGACCTTCGGACAGGTTGCCGATGACTTCGGCGCGCTGTTCGGCACGCGATTCTTCCAGGATTGCGCGACGCGAAACAACGATGTTGCCACGGCGGCGGTCCATTTTCAGAATCTGGAACGGCTGCTTCAGACCCATCAGCGGGCCAGCGTCGCGCACGGGGCGAACGTCAACCTGCGAGCCGGGCAGGAACGCAACTGCGCCACCCAGATCGACGGTGAAGCCACCTTTGACGCGACCAAAGATTGCACCTTCGACGCGCTGGTCGTCGGCGTATGCTTTTTCCAGACGGTCCCATGCCTCTTCACGGCGGGCCATCTCGCGCGAGATGACGGCTTCGCCACGGGCGTTTTCTGCGGCACGCAGGTAAACTTCTACCTCGTCACCAACAGCGATTTCAGGAGCTTCGCCGGGATTTGCGAATTCTTTCAGATCAACGCGGCCTTCCATTTTGTAGCCTACGTCGATGATGGCTTGGCCGGCTTCGATCGCCAGAACCTTGCCTTTGACAACAGAACCCTCTTCGGGTGTGTCCATTTCGAAGCTTTCATTCAGGAGGGCTTCGAATTCCTCCATGGATGCGTTAGCCATGTGGCGTCATTTTCCTTTACAGTACGTTTTTGCTGGCCGAGCGGTTGTCTCCGCCGGTCTTGTTTCATGATGTCTTCAGGCGTGATCCGGTGCGCCGCTGAGCAAACAAACACAAAGGGCCGAGGTTACCCGGCCCTGCTCAGAAACGTCATCCGGACGTTGACCGCCCTTGTATCGACAGCGCGCGTATAGGCGGATTCCCCGGCAGGTGCAAGAGCAAAGCCCTGTTATGCAAGGCCCGGGGCACCTTTGGCGCGATCCTGCCGATCAGCCTGATCACCCCTTCGGATCCCAAACTCGCGCATCCCGCAGAAACACGGATTGCGCGATCGCGCTCAGGCAGACTGTCCAAACCGGCCGTTTCCGGTGAGGAATGTCGCGTTTCGAAAAGCACAAAGTAGCTGCAAAGCGCATCTTTGCCAAAAGCGGAGGACCTTATGAGCCAGCAACCCAACTTTCTTGTGATCATTTCAGACGAACACCGTAAAGACGCCATGGGCTGCGCCGGCCATCCGATTGTCAAAACACCAAATCTGGACGCACTGGCCGCACGGGGCACGATGTTCGAATCCGCCTACACGCCCTCGCCCATGTGCGTCCCCACGCGGGCGGCACTCGCGACGGGTGACTGGGTTCACAAGACAGGAAACTGGGACAGCGCAACGCCCTATACCGGACAGCCGCGGAGCTGGATGCGCCAGCTGAGGGACGCCGGACGAGAGGTAGTTTCGATCGGAAAGCTGCACTTCCGGTCCGCCGAGGACGACAACGGCTTCTCGCAGGAAATCCTGCCGATGCACGTAGTTGGCGGTGTCGGCTGGGCGGTCGGTCTGCTTCGTGAAAACCCACCTGAATACGATTCGGCGGCAGAACTGGCGGGCGACGTGGGCGTAGGCTCCAGCACATACACCGACTATGATCTGGATATCACTGCGGCATCCGAGGCGTGGCTCGCAGACTCAGCGCGTCAGGATCAGCCATGGGCCGCGTTCGTGTCACTGGTCAGTCCGCACTATCCCCTGACTTGCCCCAAGGAATGGTACGATCTCTATGATCCCGCCAAAATGGATCTGCCAGTCGGCTACGGTGAAGGGCTGCCCAATCATGAGGAGCTGCGCAACATCGCATCGTTCTTCAACTACGACGACTACTTTGATGAGCAGAAGATGCGAGAGGCAAAGGCAGCCTACTACGGCCTGACCTCCCTGATGGATGATTGCGTTGGGCGCATCCTAAAAGCCCTTTCCGATAGTGGTCAGGCAGACAATACCGTTGTGGTCTATGTGTCAGATCATGGTGACATGATGGGCGATCAGGGTTTCTGGACCAAACAGGTCTTGTACGAGGCCAGCGCCGGCGTTCCGATGATTGCGGCTGGCCCGGGCATCCCGGCGGGGCGACGCGTTACGACATGCACCAACCTGACGGACATAGCCGCCACCGCCCGCGATGTTTGCGGCGTAGAAGATGACGATGGAAACGCCAACCAACCCGGCGCCTCTCTGGTTGGATTGGCCAACGCGCCGGACGATGCTGACCGAACCGGGTTCAGCGAATATCATGATGGCGGATCAAAAACCGGCAGCTTCATGGTGCGATGGGGCAGTTGGAAATACGTATATTACGTGGGTCACCCGCCGCAGTTGTTCGATCTGGCATCTGATCCGCATGAACAAGTCAATCGCGCGCTGGATCGGGTGAATGATCCACAGGTAAAGGCGGCATTGATTGAAGGCGGACGGCGCTTACGCGAAATCTGCGATCCTGAAGAAGTCAACGCCCGCGCCTTTGCTGATCAGCGCAAGAAGATCGAGGAACTGGGCGGCGAAGAAGCCTGCCGCACTGCCTTCGTATTTAATCACACCCCAACTCCGTCCGAACAGGACAAGCTGCGCGAAGGCCCCGCGCTCTAGCTCAGCTCTTTCAGCCTCTTCTGTGCGGTCCCTTGATCAGCACGCGGTGCAGGCCACTCCTGTCACCGCCGCTAAACAAGTGGATCGCAAAGAATCACTAGAACAATTGCAGATCCTTTTCGCCACTTTGAATTTCTGCAAAGTTGGGCATGTTCTGGATCGCAACAGGTGCTGGTGCTGCGCCCGGCATCGCCACTGTCGGCTGCATTGCGGCCGCCATACCAAAGGCTGGTTGCTCTAGCTCTCCGCGTATATCGCGCAGCAGCGTTTTGTGGTCAGGCATCATTTTGAGTATCTGAGCAAGGTCCGCTTTCGCAGTCTTCATGCCCTGATACCAAATCGGTTTCTTCAACGGCCGCAGACGGTCCCGGATACCGGGACCATAGCCCGTATCATAGACCTGTTTGCCCAGAAGAACCGTCTGATAAACGCGGCTGTCGAAGAGCGTGGCAAACTCGATATCGTGGTCCATGGGCAAACGGTGTTGCCACAGTTCCAGGTTCTCGGCCAACCGGTCTGGCAGTTTCATCTCGGTGCGCGCGTCGATCCAGTATTGGTCATCGGTGCGGTTGCCCAATCGATAATGCAGGCAGATAAACTCCAGAACCTCATTATACAGCTTGTCCATCTGCCGGTTATATCTGTCCCGCAGCGACGGCTCGATATCCCGGGTTGGCAGGTGCTCGGCAAACCAGCGCACCGCGTGATCGATCATATGGATCGCGGTGCTCTCCAGCGGCTCGATAAACCCACCGGACAGACCGACCGCCACACAGTTCTTGACCCAAGCATTGCGCACACGCCCGACGCGCATCGGAATCACGCGCGGCGTCGCACCCTTTCCACTGTCGCCCAGCCATTCAAGGTATTCATCTGCCGCCTGATCATCCGTTCGATGCGCGGATGAGAACACGTAGCCCGTGCCTACACGGTTGTAGAGCGGCACCCGCCATGTCCAGCCTGCGCCTAGCGCGGTAGAACGCGTGAGGCTTTCGATCTTATCTGGATCAGGATGCTCGATCTGCAACGCCATGGCGCGATCGTTGGGCAGATAATCCGAGTAGTCCATGAACGGCTCGCCAAGGGCCTGATTGATAATCAGCCCGCGGAACCCGGTGCAATCCACGACCATCTCGATGTCGTGACGACCTTTGCGCTCTAACATCAGATGGCTGACATTGCCCTGCTCATCCAGCTCAACCGCCTGCACTTCATCCTGAATATGCTCCACACCGCGTTTGGTGCAGACCTTGGTGAGCATGCCCGCAAATTTAACAGCGTCCAGATGATAGGCATATCCAAACCGCTGCTCAAACTCAGGCTGGCCAAGCTGGCGTGCGCCTTTGCACATGCGGCCCAGATGATCGTGCGGCGAGATTGATTGTGTAAAATCCCGGTCCCCGTTGCCAAAGCGCAGGAAATACTCGGCGGCCTCCAATCCCTCGACCATCTGGCCGTGGGCAAAGGGGTTCACATAGTCGATGCGATTACCCTTGGGGTCCTTGTTCCAGTTGCAAAATTTCACACCCAGCTTGAAAGACGCGTTGGTCTCGCGGAAAAAGTCTCGCTCTGAAATGCCCGCCTGACGGATAGTGACCGGCATTCGCGGCACCGTAGCCTCGCCGACACCCACTGTAGAGATATTGGGGCTTTCGATCAGGCAGATACGCGGACGATCCTTTTCTGCTGAGGTGCGAGAAAACACCATGTCCAAGATTAGCGCGGTCATCCATCCCGCTGTGCCACCACCAACGATGGTGATCTTGCGCAAACGATTATTCATATTTTTTTGTCCCTGTTGGCTTGAGGGATTTTGTAGCCGCTTGCCCTTTTTATTTTTGGGCTTGTAGAGCAGCTTTCCCTTTTAGCTTATGAGAGACTATAGCAGCTTTCCTGCATCCAGCTAGGGCCTGTGACGCAACGGTTTCCGCACCATCAGAACAGATGCGAAATCCACACGATCCTCAAATTTCCTCGCCTTTCTTCAAGAGGTCTTCAATCAGCTCCCGCTGAAGATCATGGCTGTCACCCCCGCCAAACTCCGCGGCGCCGCCAGAATACAAGGTGCCGTAAGTATTTGCGATATTTACGGTTTGTGCCAACCCTGAGATCAGTTGGTCCTTTTCCAGCGATGACAACGGATGAATATACGTAGCCCACAGAGTTCCGTTTGCGATCGCATAACGCGCATCGAGCGTACTATCGAAATTGGCCTGCATCATGCGCTGAAGGTCCTGGTTCGATAATTCTTCGGCGCTGCGGATCGCAACCATGGCCCGCATTCGATCCGCATTTGTATCGGTAATGACCAACACAGGCACATCCGACACCGTAAACTCAAACCCTGGACCTTGCGGCTGCGCATCCGGATCAAGGGCAAAGATGATCTTACCCAGCCGCTCATAAGTCATCGGTGGCTCAGCCTCTTGTGCGGCAAGCCCTGTGGCCAGAAACATCATTATCAGGACTAGTCGGATCATTGGGTCACTCCTGCAAATTATACCTCGACAATAGGCAGCTGGTTCCACACTGGCCAAACAAAGCTTGGTGAGCGGGATATTCGGATAATCCCAAACTCTGAACGTTCTGCAATGTTTGCTGTCCTTCCTGCGATAACACGTTCAGCCATCTGTCCCTACTTTCGCAATACCGGTCGGAAACGCATCTGACCCAAACCCAAATTGAAAGGAAAACAGAATGAAGTCCCTTGTTTTGACCACGCTTATCGCAACTCTGCCCCTGATTGCCGCGCCCGCCTTTGCTGCAGACGAAATCAACGTCTCGAATGGTATCTCGGCGGGTGGTGCACCGCTGGCGGCACATGGTGTCGATCTGGTTGCTCTGGTTCAGGACGGCAATCCGGTCGAAGGATTTGCCAACCACTCGGCCACGTATGACGGTGCATCCTACTACTTCACCTCATCCGAGAACCGCGAGGCATTCGAGGCTAACCCTGCAGCCTATCTTCCGCAGCACGGTGGCTTTTGCTCGTTTGGGGTATCTGTTGGCAAAAAGTTCGACGGGGATCCGGATCAGTATCTTGTTGCCGATGGCAAGCTCTATCTGTTCTTGAACGCTGCAACCCGCGCCAGCTTCCTGGAGGACGTAACCGCCACGGCAAAAACTGCAGATGATCAGTGGTCTAAGATCAAGAGCATCGCTGTGGGCGAACTTTAAATTTCGCCTGCTCTCTGCCCGTGGCGTTAATCCGCTACGGGCAGCTTCTTTTGCACAACCGCAATTGCCTTTGCCAAAGCGTCATCAATGCTCAAATCTGAAGTATCCAGAAGAACGGCGTCATCTGCCGCTTTCATAGGGGCCGCGCTTCGCGCGGCATCGCGGGAATCACGCTCCCGCACATCGACCAATACTTGTTCCCGCGTCACATCTGCGCCTTTGGCGTTCAGCTCCAGATAGCGACGCTCAGCCCGGACCTCAGGGCTCGCCGTTACGAACAGCTTTACTTCGGCATGCGGGCAGATCACGGTCCCGATGTCCCGACCATCCAGCACAGCACCGCCTGCCCTGCGGGCAAAGGCGCGCTGAAAGTCGACCAGCGCAGACCGAACCTCGGGAATAACCGCAACTTTCGATGCAGCCTGAGCGATATCGGCCGTACGCAGATCACCCTGCTCCAGCTCCTCGGCAGTTAGCGATTGCGCTGCGGTAACCGGGTCAACACCATCCAGCGTGCGTCGCCCAACGGCGCGGTACAACAATCCGGTATCCAGATGTGCCAACCCGAACCGGGCCGCCACACCTTTGGAAATGGTACCCTTCCCGGCAGCTGCCGGCCCATCGATCGCGACTGTGAAGCTGGCTGTCGGCATCAGATTTATCGGTTGTTCCGGCGCAGCTGAGCGCCAAGACTTGCCATCAAAGGCTCAAATATCGGGAAAGATGTGGCAATAGGGCCTGCATCATCAACCGTAACGCCCTGTTTTGCACCCATCCCCAGAATCATGAAGGACATGGCAATTCGGTGATCCAGAAAGCTCTCGCAGGTGCCGTTACCGGGCACTCCGCCGATACCCAGCCCTTCGACCGACCACCAATCGTCACCCTCTTCGACTGTCACGCCATTCGCGCGCAAACCACGCGCCATTGCGTCGATCCGGTCGCTTTCCTTGACACGCAGTTCCTTGACACCGCCCATCATCGTGGTTCCGGTGGCATTCGCCGCGATAACGGACAGAACCGGGTACTCATCAATCATCGAGGCCGCTCGTTCCGCCGGAACATTGATGCCCTTCATGTCTGGCGAATAGCGCGCGCGCAGATCGGCGACAGGCTCGCCACCTTCTTCACGCTCATTCTCATAGGTCAGATCGGCGCCCATCTCACGAAGGGTGGTGAACAGGCCCGCGCGGGTCGGGTTCAGACCGATCCCCGGCACCAGAACATCCGATCCCGGCGTGATAAGCGCCGCGCAGACCGGGAACGCCGCGCTGGAAGGGTCACGCGGAACCGCGATGACCTGCGGTTTGAGTTCGGGGCGACCAGTCAGGGTGATCACTCTCCCCTCATCCGTGTCTTCAATTGTGATCTCTGCGCCGAAACCGGCCAGCATACGCTCGGAATGGTCGCGCGTGGCCTCTTTCTCAATCACTACGGTCTGGCCGGGAGCGTTCAGACCCGCCAGCAGCACCGCCGATTTCACCTGAGCCGACGGCACCGGAACCTCATACCGTACCGGGGTCGGGTCAGCAGCACCAACGATGGTCATCGGCAGACGGCCACCCGAACGGCCGACCGCTTGCGTTCCGAACAATGCCAACGGATCGGTGACGCGCGCCATGGGACGTTTGTTCAGGCTGGCGTCGCCCGTGAAGGTTGCAGTGATCGGACAAGTCGCCATCGCGCCCATGATTAGTCGAACACCGGTGCCCGAGTTGCCGCAATCGATCACCTGATCAGGCTCGGCAAAGCCGCCGACACCCACACCATGCACGGTCCACTCTCCGCCGCCATGATCTGTGACTTCAGCCCCAAAGGCGCGCATCGCCTTGGCTGTATCCAGAACATCCTCGCCCTCAAGCAGGCCCGAGATTTTCGTCTCACCCACAGCCATGGCGCCAAGGATCAGCGAACGGTGCGAGATCGACTTGTCTCCGGGCACCTCAGCTGTACCGGTCAGCGGGCCGCAGGGATGCGAGGTCATCGGGATGGGCGTGCCGTGTCCGGACATGGGGGCTCCTTTTGCGCTATCAGTCCTAGGCCGATTAGCGAATTGGGGCCGCTTGGTCCAGCGGCAATGATATGCACATTGACCGCAACGCCGTTTGTCAGGCCTCTCCCAGCCATTTTGCAGGATTCACTTCGGCGATCTGCCGGAACACTTCTTCCCCCAGCGCATTCCGCAAACGAATGCATACTGCCTTCTCCGACAGCTTTTCCTGACGGGTCATGTAATAATCCGACCCGAACAAAACCCGAGAGCGCAATCTCTCGCTTTCCTTATCATCGCCGGTCAAGAACATTCTCAGGAAAGGCGCATAGTCCTCGAACTGAAACAGCGTGTACGAGATGTCAGTCCAGAGGCCCGGATAATCTCCGCTGCCGATCATACGCCGGATCTCCACCTGCCAGTTCTGGCTGAATGCATCGTCCAGAGGATCCTCCCGATCCGGGTTGGCATAGGCTTCCCAGTCGCGTTGCCCACCGAAATGCGCAAGACAAATCCTAAGCTTGGGATGTGCCCTCATAACCGGAATAAACGCTTCGGGCTCTGTGTACCGGTCTGCCCAGTAATCGGACAGATAGCGTCCCTGTACTCCACCGCGCGAGCAGTGAGACATGACCGGCAGGTTCATTTCTTCCAGACGAGGATAGACATGTTGCATCAATACCGGGTCATCCGGGGCAAACCCCAGCCGGGGGTATAGCTTGAGGCCACGAAATTTCAGACCGTCAATTGCGCGCCACACCTCCTTTGCCTGCGGATCAGCACGTGGGTCAATGGTTGCAAATGGGATAACAGACCCACCGACCTCAGGGTCACCAGCGAGCTTGGCCAACTCGTCATGCTGGGCCTTAAGCGGAACCTCTGGTGCGCCGTACCCAAATGCAGACAGCTCCATCGGCAGAACGACAAATCGGGTGTTGCCCGGATAGTGTCGCCGCATGTTGTCGAGAATATCCCGTTGGCTGTCTTCTGCAGTTTCCTGTTGGAAACGCGATAGCCGATCCAACTTTTCCGCAACGGGATGTTGTCCGATCAGACGGGTCCCAAATGCCAGCAGCTTTAGAAGCCATGGCATTTTCTTGAAGGGCTTGAGCGCCGGATAAGGATAATCCTCGGGCACATGCCGCCCGTGGAATAAGTGGGTATGGCAATTTGTGATCTGAATATCAGACATGGCAATTCCTGAAAAATACTTGTGCGAAAGAAACGCGCGTGGCGTTCCCAGCCTAGCATAGCGATCAGGATTACAGAAATCTGAAAGGGATCAGTTCTCGGTCCGGCGGAAGGTCAGATAATGAGGTGTCCGCCCTTCGCGCAGCGCCTTTTGCTCATAACGTGTCGAGATCCAGTCATCCCAAGGCTCGCGCCAGTCGGACGGTCGTTCAGCCAGCCATTCAAAGCCTGCGCGCGGAACCTCTTCGAGGGTCTGGCGAACGTAGTCGGGAATATCCGTTGCAACCCGAAAAATCGATCCGGGCTTCAGCACTCGGGCCAGCGGCTCAAGGTGCTCGGGCGTGACAAAGCGGCGGCGGTGGTGCCGCTTTTTAGGCCATGGGTCGGGATACAGCAGAAACGCGCGCGAAATGCTGGCATCTGGCAGCACATCGAACAGATCACGCGCATCGCCGGGATGCACCGCCAGATTTTCGACACCCGCCTTGCGGATTTTGCCTAACAGCATGGCCACACCGTTGATGAAAGGTTCAGCGCCAATGATTCCGATGTCCGGGTTCTGCTGTGCCTGATGCACCAGATGTTCGCCCCCACCAAAGCCAATTTCCAGCCAGACGGGTTTGCCGCCGAACCGTGCATCCAGATCGATCGGTGTCCGTTCGGGGTTGGTCTCCCAATCCACTGCACCCGGCGAAAGATCGGACAGATCCTCGGACAGATAGATCTTTTGGCTGGGCTTCAGGGTTTTACCTTTGAAGCGGCCATAAAAGTTCCTGCGGGGGCGTTTTGGGGTCTCGGTGCTCATGGCGGTGGCCTTACTTTGAGACCGATACCGTTGCAAGAGGCGAGGTCAGGTGAACCATGACGCTCCCGCAACGAAAAACGCGCCCCGGAGGGCGCGCTTTGTAATGTTTGCAGATCAGACTGCTTTTTTCAGGGTGTCGACCAGATCGGTGCGCTCCCAGCTAAAGCCACCATCTGCATCCGGTTCGCGGCCAAAGTGGCCATAAGCTGCCGTGCGCTGATAGATCGGCTTGTTCAGCTGCAGATGCTCACGAATGCCACGCGGCGTCAGGTCCATGGCTTCGCTAACTGCCTTTTCGATCTCAGCATTCGCGATCTGACCTGTGCCATGTGCGTCCGCGTAGATCGACAGCGGCTTGGAAACACCAATCGCATAGCTCAGCTGGATGGTGCAGCGCTCGGCCATGCCGGCAGCCACAACGTTCTTGGCCAGATACCGCGCAGCGTAAGCCGCCGAACGGTCAACCTTGGTCGGGTCTTTACCCGAGAAGGCGCCACCACCATGAGGTGCGGCACCACCATAGGTATCCACAATGATCTTACGGCCGGTCAATCCGGCATCACCATCAGGGCCGCCAATTACGAATTTACCCGTCGGGTTCACGTGCCACTCGGTCTCGTCGCTCAGCCAGCCTTCGGGCAGGGATTCAGTGATGTAGGGCTCAACAATCTTGCGGATATCGTCCGAAGTCAGGGATTCATCCAGATGCTGCGTCGACAGAACGATCGAGCTTACGCCGACCGGCTTGCCATCACGATAGATTACCGACAGCTGCGATTTCGCGTCCGGGCCCAGCGCAGGCTCGGTACCATTCTTACGCACTTCGGCCAGACGGCGCAGGATCGCGTGCGAGTACTGGATCGGTGCAGGCATGAGTGCGGGTGTTTCGGTCGTCGCGTAACCGAACATGATACCCTGGTCACCAGCGCCTTCGTCTTTGTCGCTGGATGCATCAACGCCCTGGGCAATATGCGCAGACTGCTCGTGCAACAGGTTTGTTACTTCAACAGTTTCGTGGTGGAATTTATCCTGCTCGTAACCGATGTCTTTGACACAGGCGCGCGCGATTTCTTCGATACGGCCCATGTAGTCATGCAGCTTTTCCTGATCAGACAGACCTACTTCTCCACCGATGACGACCCGGTTGGTCGTAGCAAAGGTTTCGCACGCCACGCGTGCTTCGGGTTCTTCATTCAGAAATGCGTCGAGTACTGCATCGGAAATACGGTCACAGACCTTATCCGGGTGCCCTTCGGATACGGATTCCGAAGTAAATGTGTAGTTCTGTCTGGACATGAAAGTGCTCCATTGAGATTTCCCTGCCACGTCAGGAAGCCGTTGTGACAGGCGCCCGACGGGATACGCCCAGAAAAACAAAGGGTCAATCGGAAATTAGCCTCAATCCTTCCGGACGTTGCGCACAAGCAGCAGAAACAGGGCGGATAACATCAGAAATACCGGAAAATCGCCAATTCTGGCATAAATCGTGGGTTTCAGTGGCTGGGGCAATGTCGCGTCCACATACCCAGCCTGACCAAGTGCCAGGGAGTGTGTCACCCGCCCAAGCGGATCAATCATCGCAGATACGCCTGTATTGGCCGAACGCATCATCGGCAGGCCCTGCTCAATCGCGCGCATCTGTGCCTGTGCCAGATGTTGAAACGGCCCTGACCGCGTTCCAAACCAGGCATCGTTGGTGATTTGCAACAGAAAGTCTGCCCTGTCCGGGGCCGCCAGTACATCCTGCGTAAAGACCGCCTCATAGCAGATCAATGGCAACGCTTTACCAAGCTTACCCGCATCCATCAGCGCAGCACCGGGTCCTGCACTGAAGCCATTGCCGGTGGTCGCGGCAAGGCCGAAAATCCCAAACCGCGCCATGAGATCACCGAAGGGCACATATTCACCGAACGGCGCAAGATGATGCTTGTCGTAAAGACCCGCTTGTCGCCCGTTCTCATCAAGATAGATCATCGAGTTGTAGATACGCGGACCATCACCGCGCTGTATGCCCAGAAAGACCGGCGTTCCGTCAGCCGCATGTGCAATAGCGCTGAGATAAGGCTGAGCAGTTGCCAACCAGGCGGGAACAGATGTTTCCGGCCAGACGATCAGATCTGGACGTGGCTCTGCTGCGGTGAACTCAATCTGTCGCGCGAAAAACAGTGGCGCGTAATCCGGATCCCATTTCTGATGTTGCGGCGCATTGGGTTGCACCAGACGCACAGTATTTTCGGTTTCAACTACTGCCGGGCGGATCGATGCGTAGCCCAGCGCCAGCACAGCAAAGCCTACACTCAGAGCCAAAGGAAGAACCACTGCTCGTGACCCCTTGGGTGCAGACAAGGCAGCCCCCAACGGCAGAGTCGCGGCAAAGGTCAGTGCAGCCAATCCGTAGGGACCGATCAGGGATAACAGCTGCGCGACCGGCGTGTTCACCCAAACCTGCGAGACACCTGCCCACGGAAATCCGGTCAGCACGTAACCTCGCGCGAATTCAGTGATGGATAAAGCTACAGCAAGCAATACACCCTGTCGCACAGCTGAAAACGCTGGCCTTCGCGATATCCAAAAGGCAGGTGCCCAGAACAGGGCCAACCCTCCCGCCATGAAAACAAGGGCGAAAGGTGCCATCCAGGCATGGCGGTCCGCATCGACCTGAAAGGGTTCGATGATCCAGTTCAACGCATGGACAAAATAACCGGTTGCGAAGAACCATCCAATCCAGGCTGCTCTGGCCCGGGTTTCACTGGCCAGAAACAGTGGGGCAATCAACACCAGTGCAATCAGTGTCGCGCCCCAATAGCCGAATGGGGCCAACCCATAAGCACCAACTGCGCCTAGCAAGGCTGCTAACGCAAGTCTCAGCCAAAAGGGCCAGCCTGTGGCAGGGTTCATGCAGCGATATCCGGTAACATGACACGCAGACGCTTGATGCGGCGTGGATCGGCATCGATCACCTCAAATTCGGGTCCTTCAGGATGCAACACAACCTCGCCCCGCGCAGGTACACGACCCGACAACATGAAGACCAGTCCGCCCAGAGTGTCGATCTCTTCTTCATCCACATCTTCGTGGCTGGTCAACGAGCGGCCAATCTCGGCCTCAAAATCCTCAAGCGGGACCCGGGCCTGAACCACATAGCAGCCCGGTTTTTCCTGGATCCACAGCTGATCTTCGTCCGCGTCGTGCTCATCCGCGATTTCGCCAACGACCTGCTCAATCAGGTCTTCGATCGTCAACAGACCATCGACACCACCGTATTCATCGATCACCAGTGCCATATGGCGGCGCTCGGTCTGCATCTTAGTCAGCAGAACCCCGATGGGCATGGACGGTGGCACAAACAGAAGCGTTCTGAGCATTGATCGCAAATCGAACTCGGACGACCCGCCATTGAATCCGTGCGTCAGGGCAAAATCCTTGAGGTGCACAAATCCCAAAGGCGTATCCAAGGTACCATCATACACAGGTATCCGGGAAAGGCCGCTGTCGCGGAACACCTGCGCAAGCTCATCCTTGGCGATTGTCGAGGGAACTGACACGATTTCCGCCGTCGGGATCGCAACATCTTCAACCCGCATCCGGCGCAGGTTGATCATACCCCGAGGCTGAGAACTCACGCTTTCGTGGCCGTTTATCAACCCGGCCTCTTCCTCACCATGCGAGGAGAAGGCATCAATTATTCGAGTAAAAAATCCGCTTTTCTCTTCGGTGTCATTGTTGCCGTTCTCTGGAAGCGCGCTTTGCGCCGCCCTAGAACTGCCGTCTGTATCGCCCATTATCCTGTTCCAACTATTCAGGCAGAATTGCCCACATTACCCATTATATGGGTCATCAATACCCATTTTGCCAAGTATCTCGACCTCGATGCTTTCCATCAAAGTGGCGTCGCGGTCACGAATGTGATCGTAACCAAGCAAATGCAACATTGCGTGAATGATCAAATGGGTCACGTGATCATCCATGGATTTTCCGGCGGCCTCCGCCTCGCGGGCACATGTATCATACGAAATTGCGATGTCACCCAAAGCAATTTCCCCTGTAAAATCAGGGCTCGGCAGAGACGGATGCTGCCCCGCTTCCTCTGCGGCCAGATCTTCTGCAGGCCAGCTCAACACATTTGTCGCCGACGGCTTTTCACGGAATTCAGCGTTCAACTCAGAAATTCTGGTATCATCACACCCCAGCAGGCTGATTTCGCAAACGTCGGAATCGATCCCGAACCGAGCCAACACAGCAGCGATCGCCCGCCCGGACAAAAGCTCCAGGTCGGTCCAGCGTGCGTCCTCAAAGGATATTTCCAGGTTCATGCCACTATATTCCTTGAAGCCCCAGCTTATCAGAGGCCCGGCATTCTAACCTGTTTCGCGGACCGCATCGGCCTCATACGCCTCGATGATCGCAGCGACAAGCGGATGACGCACCACATCCTTGGAGGTGAAATAGTTGAAGCTGATATTCGGGATCGTTTTAAGCAACCTCTCGGCATCGGCCAGGCCGGATTGAACCCCACGAGGCAGATCCACCTGAGACCGGTCGCCTGTAATGACCATCCGACTCCCCTCGCCCAGACGGGTCAGGAACATCTTCATTTGCATCGTGGTAGCGTTCTGCGCTTCGTCCAGCACGACAAAGGCATTTGCCAGCGTCCGTCCCCGCATGAAGGCCAGCGGCGCGATTTCGATTCGCTTCTCTTCGATCAGCTTGGCAAGCTGTTTGCCCGGCAGGAAATCGTTCAGTGCATCGTACAACGGCTGCATATACGGATCGACTT
Organism: Ruegeria sp. CH6; assembly: GCF_056537005.1. Classification (NCBI taxonomy): domain Bacteria; kingdom Pseudomonadati; phylum Pseudomonadota; class Alphaproteobacteria; order Rhodobacterales; family Roseobacteraceae; genus Ruegeria; species Ruegeria sp. CH6. The sequence goes on from NZ_JBQFQS010000005.1 coordinate 79,583, forward strand.
TGTCCTTCATGTCACCCGGAAGATAGCCCAGCTTTTCTCCGGCCTCGACCGCCGGACGGCTGAGGATGATCCGGTCAACATGACCCCCGATGAACATCGACACACCAACAGCGACTGCCAGATAGGTCTTACCGGTGCCCGCTGGTCCAATGCCAAAGGCCAGTTCATTGTTGAACAGAGACTGAACATAAGCCTTTTGAGCGTCCGTACGCGGCTCAACCAGCTTTTTGCGGGTCTTGATCTCGACTGTGCCGCCCTTGAACATCTCAAGCTGGTCACCATCACGCGAACCTGTTCCAACCTCGGAATTGCCCATCCGCAATTCCCGGTCGACATCGGCGGCCTCAACGTCGCGACCCCCTTCCAGCCGTGTGTAAAGCGCCTGCAACACCTCAATAGCCTGTTTCTGGGCATCCTCTTCGCCCATGATGACAAGCTGATTGCCACGTCTCACGATCTGAACCGAAAGCTTCTGCTCAATATCAGTCAGATTGCGGTCATACTCGCCGCACAGATCTATCAGCAACCGATTGTCAGGAAATTCTACAAGCGCCTCGCGTTGGGGCATCTCATCTTGCGGTGGGGTAAGGGCACCGATGGCCAATCCGTTCTCCTGTCTTGGCGTTTCACCTCAAGCGTGACAACAAAACCGGGTCGGCGCAAGCCGCAGTTTCTAAAAATTTACACCTTATGATAAAACCGCCAATGGCACGCGAAAATCCGCCTTGGAACAAGGCGATTTAAGGTCGAAGAACCTCGTGGTGGACTAAAACTTGTAGTTCAGACCAACCCGCAGGCCGCTGTATTTTGGTGTAGACTTGGTTGAGAATCCCGAACCGAAAACCACATCTTTCGACTCGAACTGGACATACTCGTACTCACCGGTGATCGACCAGTTGTCATTCAGCTGGTGTTCGGCTCCAATACTGGCAGACAATCCGTTGCGGCGCCCTTTTTCCTCAAAGGCCCGGGTTGTCCCACCGCTGGTGGTACTGTTGGTCGTCGCGACCTCACCCTGCACCAGACCAAATGACACGAAGTACAAAACGCTTCCACTCTTGTTTGTCAGGCCATTCCGAAATTTGAGCGACAGCACATCAGATATCTCGGACCCGCCCGTGACCGTCGTAGTGCCGATTTGTCTTGAAACCGTATCTTCCAATGAGCCAAAATCATATCCAAGCTCAAAACCGTAGACATAGTCGCGACCGCCCGTTGCTGGTACGACACCGCGCCATCCTCCGCGAATGCCACCGTAGGCCCCGGAAGGCTTGAGGTTTCCGATATCGAAGGTACCGCCGCCGGTTCTCAACCCGAACCGGTCAGTTCCACCAAATCCGTAACCCGCATTCAGCCCAAGATAAAACGCACTGACATCATCAGAATATCGTTCAGGGCCAACAACCACCGGATCCGAGACAGGAGTTGTCAAATCACCGGCAACCGTCGCGCCAGCAAACGAGACGGTCAAGGCCGCCCCGAACAAAACTTGCTTGCCCTTCGGCCTCAAAGCCTTCGCAAAGATTGCCACTCGTACCCTCCATCACAAACAAACACCCGGTCACGACGGCCCGCCCGCATTGTGCGCTGACGCCGCCCCGGAAAAAAGTTAACTATTCTCGGAACATGGTTCCAAGCAACAAATCAAGGGTAAAAATTGGAAACAAACACCATGTATGGTGTCTAAAGCGAGAATAACTACAAGCTTACAGCAGCTCTCCAGCAAGGGAATTGGCACCGGATGCCGTGATCATGACATCCCTCAACTCGCCCTTGGCAATTTCCCCGCCCGAGACGTGAACCGCATGAAGATATTCGGATTTCCCGACCATCTGGCCAGGTAAGCGGCCCGGCTTTTCAAACAGAACACTGACTTTCTTGCCAACCATGGAATCCTGAATCTCACGCTGGTGGCGCGTAATCATTGCCTGAAGCCGCTGCAGACGGTCATCTGCCGCTTCTTGGTCCACCTGTGGCCGTTCTGCCGCAGGCGTTCCCGGGCGGGTAGAGTACTTGAAAGAATAGGCATAACCGTATCTGACCTCTTCCACGAGATCCAAGGTCGCCTGAAAGTCTTCTTCGGTTTCCTCCGGGAAGCCGACAATGAAATCACCTGACATCAGGATATCCGGACGCGCTTCGCGAATGCGCTCAATCAATCGCAGATAGCTTTCGGCGGTGTGGCTGCGGTTCATGCGCTTCAGAATCTTGTCTGATCCCGACTGCACCGGCAGATGCAGGTAAGGCATGAGCTTATCGCAGGTCGCGTGCGCCTCAATCAGATCATCGGCCATGTCATTGGGATGCGAAGTGGTAAAGCGGATGCGCTCGAGCCCATCAACTTTGTTCAGTTCCCAGATCAGTCCGGCAAGGGTCATATCCCCGTTTGGACCTGCGCCGTGATAGGCGTTCACATTCTGCCCCAGCAGCGTGATTTCCCGCACGCCACGTTCAACCAGTTCATTTGCTTCGCGCAGGATACGGTCCGCCGGACGGCTGACTTCGGCACCACGGGTATAGGGCACCACACAGAATGCGCAGAACTTGTCGCAACCTTCCTGAACCGTCAGAAATGCGGTGGGGCCGCGCTTGGCCTTGGGGCGGCCCTTGAGTTTCTCGAACTTGTCCTCTTCGGGAAAGTCCGTATCCAGTGCCTTTTCACCCGCGCGCGTCTTCGCTTCCATCTCGGGCAGGCGGTGATAGCTTTGCGGTCCGACAACCAGATCAACCATCGGCTGACGGCGCATGATTTCCTGGCCTTCTGCCTGCGCAACACAGCCAGCGACACCGATCTTCAGATCAGGATTTTCAGCTTTCAGCCCCTTAAAGCGCCCCAGCTCAGAATAGATTTTCTCGGCAGCTTTTTCGCGAATATGGCAGGTGTTCAGCAGGATCATGTCCGCGTCGTCAGGACTTTTGGTCTCGACATAACCCTGACCGCCCAGCGCTTCGGCCATACGCTCGCTGTCATAGACATTCATCTGACAGCCATAGGTCTTGATAAACAGCTTTTTCGGTTCGGACATGGAACGGGCCTTTGCATTCGCTGGGTCGGCGTCGTCTATACCCTTCGAACGCCGCTTGCAATGCTGGCGCAATTACCCGAATTTGGCCAGAAATTCCAGCAAGGTCCAAACACAATACAAGCGATGCAGTACGAATCCCTCGATCACTTTCTGAAAACCGGCCAAAGCGCCTTGGCCAAGGGGCCAATCGCACTGGTGTTTGTCGAGGACGACGTAGAACTGGACAATTCGCTACGACATCACATCGATCTCGGTTTCAAATCAGTGATCACCTTCATGCCTTTGGATTTCAAACTGTCCGAGGAAGTGACAGAGCAAATTCACCGGGTCACACTGACTTGCGCGCCCAGATCAGTCGTCTTCGAGATCATCAACCAGATCATTCAGGCCGCTCCCGGTGTCTGGATGTACTACTGCTATAACGCCGAGTATCTCTACTTTCCCTTCTGCGAGACACGCAGCATCGGCGAGATGCTGGCCTTTCACACCGAAGAACGCCGCAATGCGATGCTCAGCCACGTCATCGATCTTTATGCTGACGACCTCACGACGCACCCCAACGGTGTGGATGTCGATCACGCGATGCTGGACGGCACCGGCTACTATGCCCACACCCGGCATGATGCGACAGGGCAACCGATGGAGCGCCAGCTGGACATGTCAGGCGGCCTGCGCTGGCGGTTCGAGGATCACATTCCTTATGAGCGGCGCCGCATCGATCGGATCGCATTGTTCAAGGCAAAGAAGGGCCTCACCCTGCTACCGGATCACACGTTCAATGAACCGGAATACAACACCTATTCCTGCCCCTGGCACCATAACCTGACCGCAGCGATTTGCTCGTTCCGCGCAGCCAAGGCGCTGAAAAGCAATGCGGGATCGACCTTTGATATCCCTAGTTTCCGCTGGCGCAATTCCGTTCCGTTCCAGTGGAATTCGCGCCAGCTGATGGATTTGGGTCTGATCGAACCCGGCCAGTGGTTCTGAGCAGCCTCAGCGCTGCAACAAAATCGGGAACCAGTCTTCGCGCAGACGCTGGCCCGGCTGCATGTCATGGCCCGGATATGGGGGCGATGTACGGCCCGGACGTTCCACGTATCGCGCATCATCACCAACAAGTCGCAGCGAGAACGCTCTGCGTCGGCTGTCAGACTGATTGCCGCGCGCGCCATGCAATGTCTTGTAGTTGAAGGCTACCGCATCGCCGGGTTCCATCTCGAACTCCACGACTTTCATACCTTCGGCGTCAGGATCCGGAACAGGAATGTACTGACCTTCATCAGCAAAGAACCCTTCCTCAGACACCCACCGCGTCGGCAGAACTTCCTTCTCCCAGCGATGTGAGCCCGCGACGCAACGCAGGGTGGCCTTTCTTACAGCATCAAGCGGAGACCAGAAGCTGATCGTTTGCTGCCCTTCGACAAAGTAGTAAGGGCCGTCCTGATGCCACGGCGTGGCCATCGACGTCCCGGGTTCCTTGACCAGCACATGGTCATGGAACATCTGGACGGACTGCGACTTCATCAGGTCTGCAGCCACTTCGGCAGCCGGCGAGGTTTCAATGACCTCTTTGAATTGCGGAATTCGCGACCAGTTGCAGTAATCATCAAAGAAACGACCGGTCTCACCCTCTTTCTTGTTTTCAGATGCATAAGGCCCGGGCTCGGCCATGTTGGCGGCGACGCCGTCACGCAATGCTTCAACATGATCAGCGAACAGGCCTTTGACCAAGACAACGCCGTCTGTCTGGTAGGTGTCGATCATCTCTTGGGAAACAAGGGGGTGGATCATGATGGTCTCCTTGGATAGCTCGACCCGATCTGCGCATGTTTGTGACCACTGTTCAAATCATATCTTCCAAACTAACTATTAACTTCATGTTATATATCTCACTGCGGCAATACGAATATGTTTGCGCCATTGGCCGCCACGGCAGCCTGTCTTCAGCGGCGCAACACCTGAACGTGTCACAACCTGCGCTGTCCAATGCGCTCACCCGTGTCGAATCACATCTAGGGTATCCATTGTTCTCACGCAGGCGTGGGGCGGCGATGGCGCTGACACCACAGGGACGAAAATTTATTGAAGAGGCCGAAGCCCTGTTGAACAGCGCCGCGTTGCTGGAGGATTCGAAGCAACCTGTGACAGGTGCCAGCAGATTGCGACTTGGATGTTTCGTGGATCTGGCGCCATTTCTGTTGGCCAAAGCCCTCCACACACTTCGGGACACGCTCCCTGATGTTGTGGTGACCCATGGCGTCGAGAGTTTCGAAGGCCTGATTACGGGCCTCACCGACGGTCAGTTTGATTTGGCGGTCACATATGATCTGGGAATGGATGCCGGTTTTACACGTCAAAGACTGTTCAGTAGCGGTCCGCGCGCACTTGTGGCACCAGATCATCCTCTGGCAGCGTCCCACCAGACATCGCTCACAGAACTCGAAGCATATCCGCTGATCCTGTCCAAAGAAGGATTGTCCGCCCAGCACGTACTTGGGCTGTTCCGGAGCCGCGGCCTCAACCCCACCGTTTCTCACCGGGCAGAATCGCTTGAAATTCAACGCAGTCTGGCCGCTCACGGCGAAGGGATCGGCATCAGCTATGCCAGCCCGGATAGTGAGTTCAGTTATGATCACATGCCCTTGGTCAGCCTGCCCATTGCCGACCCAGATGCGACCGAAGCCGTCGTTCTGGCCCGCCACGGCACCGGGCCCACCGACTCGCTTATTGCAGCAGCCGAGCGGTCGCTTATCGAATGTTTGCGAACTGAGTAGTTACGGCTTTTTGCGCAGGCGGATCACCACATCAACCGAGGCAATCTCGACCCCTTCGGGCGCTTCGGGCAAACGCTGGATGACCAGTTGATCAGACGGTGCATCGCTCAGGCGGCTTTCGTCTTCCCAGAAGAAATGCGGGTGATCATGAGTGTTGGTATCAAAATAGCTTTTTGATCCATCAACGGTGATTTCCTGCAACACTCCGGCGTCACAGAAAGCGCGCAGTGTATTGTAAACAGTCGCCAGCGATACCGCGTCGCCGTTTTTCTTGGCCGACTCGAACAGGCTTTCTGCGGTTACATGGCGATGACGTCCGTCGCCAACCAGCAACTCCGCCAGGGCAACCCTCTGACGTGTGGGACGCAATCCTGCATCAACCAACCAATTTGTAGCGATGTTCCGGCTCTGAGGCGTCATGAATCCGATACCCGTTTTTGCTGACCATATATATAAGTGCGGTCTGATGGGAATTTCAAATGAAATTCATTCGCAAAGAATGCACTACGTGCGACACGATGTTGTCCGCTGCTCTTGCAGGACCTTGCATACGGGTGCTAGACGAGGCCAGATTGAATAAACGGACCCCTGGCAGGAGAGGCGGCAGAATGGCCCAATTCCCGAGCAGCTTTGACAAGGACGATCTGCTGAAATGCGCCCGTGGCGAATTATTCGGCCCCGGCAACGCACAATTGCCTGCCCCGCCGATGCTGATGATGGACCGGATCACCGATATCTCGGGTGATGGCGGCGCGCATGGCAAAGGCCATGTTGTGGCCGAGTTCGACATCACACCTGACCTGTGGTTCTTTGACTGCCACTTCCCCGGCAACCCGATCATGCCCGGATGCCTTGGTCTGGATGGCTTGTGGCAGCTGACAGGCTTTAACCTGGGTTGGCGCGGCTGGCAGGGGCGTGGGTACGCACTGGGTGTAGGCGAGGTCAAACTGACCGGAATGGTGCGCCCTGACCGCAAGATGCTGACCTATTATGTAGATTTCACAAAGGCCGTGCAGACACGCCGCCTGACCATGGGTGTGGCGGATGGTCGGGTCGAAGCCGATGGTGAAGTGATCTATCAGGTCAAAGACATGAAGGTTGCATTGTCCGAGAGCTGACCCCAACTGACGGACAAGCAACAGGGAACGGAACACAGGAGTACGCTTATGCGTCGCGTCGTCGTCACCGGTCTGGGGGTCGTCTCCTCCATCGGGAACAATGCCGAAGAGGTCCTCGCCTCGCTCAAAGCAGGTAAATCCGGCATCGAGGCCAATGAGCAGATGGTTGAACATGGCTTCCGCAGCCAGATCGCCGGCTCGCTCAAGATCGACGTCACGGAACATGTGGACAAGCGCACCTTGCGTTTCATGGGCCCCGGTGCAGCCTATGCCCATATCGCCATGAGCCAGGCGATTGCTGACGCTGGTTTGACCGAAGATCAGGTTGTGAACCCGCGCACCGGGCTAGTCGCCGGTTCGGGTGGACCTTCGACGAGCGCAATGCTGACCGCGCACCAGACGGTTCTGAAAAACGGCGCAACCAAGCGCATCGGCCCCTTTGCCGTGCCGAAATGCATGTGCTCGACCATTTCCGCCAACCTGGCGACCGCGTTCAAGATCAAGGGTATCAACTACTCGATCACATCGGCCTGCTCGACTTCGCTGCATTGCATCGGCAACGCCGCCGAGCAGATCATGCTGGGCAAACAGGACGTCATGTTCGCGGGCGGCGGTGAGGAGCTGGACTGGACACTGTCCTGCCTGTTCGACGCCATGGGCGCGATGTCTTCGAAATACAACGACACTCCTGATAAGGCGTCCCGCGCGTTCGACCAGAACCGCGATGGCTTTGTCATCTCTGGCGGCGGCGGCATCGTCGTTCTGGAAGATCTGGATCACGCGTTGGCACGCGGCGCAAAAATCTATGCCGAAGTCACCGGCTATGCCGCCACTTCGGATGGCCATGACATGGTGGCCCCGTCCGGTGAAGGTGGCGAACGCGCGATGCGTCTGGCGCTCTCAACCGTTCCCGAAGGACGCAAGGTTGGCTACATCAACGCACACGGCACTTCGACACCAGTCGGGGACGTGGGTGAGGTCGAAGCTGTTCGCCGCATCTTTGGCGAAGGTAATGTCCCTCCGATTTCTTCAACAAAATCAATGACAGGGCACGCACAGGGCGCGGCGGGCGCGCTTGAGGCGATCTTCTGCCTGCTCATGCTGGACAACGATTTTATTACTCCGTCGATCAACGTCGACACACTTGCCGAAGGCATCCTGCCCGGTGAAATTGCAACTCAAGTAGTTGAAAACGCAGGCTTGGACAGTGTCATGACCAACAGCTTCGGCTTTGGCGGCACGAACGGATCCATGGTTCTGTCAAAGTATAACGGGTGAAAATGATGTCGGATCTTCTAAAGGGTAAACGCGGCCTGATCATGGGCGTGGCCAATGACCGCTCAATTGCATGGGGCATCGCCAAGGCCATGCACGAGGCCGGCGCGGAACTGGCATTCACCTATCAGGGCGAGGCATTCGGCAAGCGGCTGGAACCGCTGGCCCAAAGCCTTGGCAGCGACTTCATGGTTGATGCGGATGTCACTGACGACGAATCTCTGGACCGCGCATTTGGTGAACTGGCCGAGCGCTGGCCAACCATCGACTTTGTCGTGCACGCCATCGCCTATTCGGACAAGTCCGAACTAACCGGACGGTTCCTGAACACCACACGTGCCAACTTCAAACATTCCATGGATGTTTCGGCTTATTCGTTCATCGAAGTGGCCCGCCGCGCCTATCCGATGATGAAGGAAAATGGCGGCACGCTGCTGACCCTGACCTATCAGGGGTCAAACCGGGTTGTCCCGAACTACAACGTCATGGGCGTCGCCAAAGCGGCACTGGAATCGGCAACCCGTTATCTGGCCAACGATCTTGGCCCCGAAGGTATCCGCGTAAACGCGATCTCGCCCGGCCCGATGAAGACATTGGCCGGTGCTGCGATCGGTGGCGCACGCAAGACCTACAAGTTCTGCGATCAGAACGCTCCGATGCGCTCAAACGCAACGCTCGAAGCCGTCGGTGGCACCGCCGTTTATCTGACTTCGGACGCTGGTGCCTGCACCTCGGGCGAAATCATTCGCGTCGATGGCGGCTTCCACGTTTTGGGCATGCCTCAGCCCGATTCTATGTGACCATATCTTTCCCTGTCGCCGCCAAGATTTAACCATCTTTCAGCGGCAGGGATGGCATTATGAACAAACTTGACCAGATTATCGCAAGCAACGCGCGTGCAGCTCAATCCCGGCGCAAGTCGGGGATGCGCAGCAACCGCGCGCGTATCATGCTGCTGACCCTCTCCACACTGCTGATTCTGTTCGTCTTCTACACCCAACCGCAGGTGCGTGACGCGGTTGGGCCGTTTCTGAACCAGTTACCTGGCCTATAGGTCAGACTGATCAGTTAACCGAAACGATCTCGATATCAAAAATCAGATCCTGTCCCGCCAACGGGTGATTTGCGTCCAGCGTAACGGTCGCCTCGTTGGCCTCGACCACAGTCACCGGCAGGGCCTGCCCATCTGGTGTTTGCATCTGCAGCTGCGTACCGGGCTCAAGCGGGATATCATCCGGGATACCCTCGCGCGGGATATCCTGCCGCATAGCCGGGTTGATCGGGCCATATGCCTCGGTGCACGGGATTTCGACTCGCTTCTTCTCGCCAACTTCCATTCCCGGAATCGCAGCATCCAGCCCCGGAATGATCTGCCCGGATCCGACCGCAAATTCCAACGGATCGCGTCCTTCGGAACTGTCAAAGACGTTACCGTCCAGCAAAGTTCCGGTGTAATGGATGCGAACCGTGTCGCCCTGTTTGATTGCGGTCATATTGGCCTCCGGCCTCATAAGGAAAGGAACGGCCAAGCCTAGGGGCTAACACGACAATGTAAACCCTTGGCTCTTTTACCCCTTCAACTCTTGTGCCAACCTGCGCCGGATCAGGGGAGAAGCAGATGGCAATCACGACTTGCGTTTTTGATGCCTATGGCACGTTGTTCGATGTTGCAGCGGCTGCACGTCAGGCCGCAGGAGAGCCAGGGTTTGAGGCCCTGCAGAAAAAATGGCCGGAACTGGCCAATCACTGGCGTTTGAAGCAGTTGCAATATACCTGGCTCAGGGCCGTTGCCGATGCGCATACCGATTTCTGGGACGTGACGCAGGATGGTCTGGACTGGGCGCTTGAGGCGACGGGCCTGCAGGGCGACGCGACCCTGCGCCAGCGGCTATTGGATCTGTATTGGGAGTTGCAAGCCTATCCCGAAGTTCCTGAAATGCTAAAGGCACTGAAAGCGGGTGGTATGCAGACGGCTATTCTGTCGAATGGTTCACCGCCAATGCTGGACGGGGCCGTACAGTCTGCCGGGATTGGGGATGTGTTGGACGATATCCTGTCGGTTGAGAGTGTCGGCGTCTTCAAACCCCATGCAAAGGTTTATGATCTGGTGCAGGACCGATTTGGATGCACCCGGGATGAAGTGCTGTTCGTCAGCTCAAACGGATGGGACGCTGCAGGGGCCAGCGGGTATGGTTTTGTGACCGCCTGGGTCAATCGTACCGGTGAGCCAATGGACCGCTTGCCTTGGACGCCTGCACATGTACTGTCCGACCTGACGACGATCCCGAAACTGGCTGGGCTTTGATGGCATTTTTCACTGCGTCTGACGGCAGGCGCCTCTATTTCGAGGATACCGGCAATGGCACGTCGGTTCTCTGCCTGGCCGGGCTGACGCGCAACACGCAGGATTTCGCATCGCTGGCACCACATGTGAAAGATCTGCGCATGATCACCATGGATTATCGGGGGCGCGGTCAGTCGGATTACGACCCCGACTACATGAACTACAACATCATTCGTGAATCCCAGGACGCAATCGAATTGCTTGATCACCTGGGACTGGATAAGGCATTGGTCATCGGCACTTCACGCGGCGGCCTGATCGCGATGGCGCTTGCCGTCAGCCACCCTGAGCGATTGTCTGGCGTGATCCTGAACGACGTTGGTCCGGTGATCGAGCCCACCGGGATTGCGCGGATCATGGAATATGTTGGCAAACCACCCGTCTCAAAGACCTATGACGAGGCGGCACAAATTCTGAAACAAGTGCTAGAACCCCAGTTTCCCGGCGTTCCGCTGACTGTCTGGCGCAAGCATGCCGAAGCACAGTATCGCGAAACCACAGATGGCCTGGCTCTGCGCTATGATCCCGCTTTGCGAACTGCGCTGATCGAACAGGCTGCTGCGGGTGCGCCGCCGGATCTGTGGGACCTTTTTGACGCACTGCGCAGCATACCAACTGGTGTGATCCGCGGGGCAAACTCCGATGTACTGGGCGCCGCAACACTGGCAGCAATGCACATACGCCATCCCAACCTTGTTTCAGCTGAAATACCGGATCGGGGTCACGTCCCGTTTCTGGATGAACCACAGTCACTTGAACTCATTCGCAAAGTATTGGACGCCGCATGAGCAATATTGAGATGATCGAGGCCGCCGCCGAGCGACTGAAAGGGCATGTTCGGGAGACGCCGATCCTGACCTCCCCGTTTCTGGATGAGATTGCCGGTCGAAAAATACTGATCAAACCGGAATGCCTGCAGCATACAGGCAGCTTCAAATTCCGTGGTGCGTGGTCTGCGATTTCAGCCCTTGATGATTCTGCCCGTCAGCGTGGCGTTATCGCTTATTCATCAGGCAATCACGCTCAGGGTGTCGCAATGGCGGCCTCAAAACACGAGATAGCGTCTGTGATCATCATGCCGTCGGACGCGCCTCAGCTGAAGATCGACAATACCCGTGCGCTGGGGGGCGAAGTTGTCCTCTATGACCGCGCCAATGAAAGCCGGGAAGAAATTGGCGAAGCACTGGCTGCCGAGCGCGGGCTGACCCTGATCCGCCCTTATGACGAACCGCAGGTCATAGCCGGTCAAGGCACAACCGGGCTTGAGATCGCCCGCCAGTCGCAGGAACTGGGCGTGACAGAAGCCGATGTTCTGGTGTGCTGCGGTGGCGGAGGCCTGACGTCCGGGATCGCGCTGGCGTTGGAAAAACACGCCCCCGGCCTGCGACCCCGCCCCTGCGAACCCGAAGGTTTTGACGACGTCAAACGCTCGCTTGCGTCAGGCAGCATTCAGAACAACAACGCCACGTCCGGCAATATCTGCGATGCGATCCTGACGCCTCAGCCCGGGCAGATCACCTTCCCGATCCTGAACCGTCTCTGTGGGCCGGGCCTTGCCGTTTCCGAGCAGGAAGCGCTGCATGCGATGGCGCTGGCATTCCTGCGCCTGAAAATCGTGCTGGAACCCGGCGGGGCCGTCTCGCTGGCCTCGGCCCTGTTCCGCAAGGATCAGATCGAGGGGGATGCGGTGATTGTTGTTGCCTCGGGTGGAAATGTTGATCCGCAAATTTTTGCTAAAGCGTTGGAATTCCTGACCTGACAACGGACGGAAACCGATGCAATCTGGACAGGCACCACACATTCCGACCGGAAAAAGCGCAGACAAGGGCCGATTTATGAACATCGCCGATCTCGGGGACGTAAAACTGCATTATCGGATCGATGGCGATCCCGATGGCGCACCCATTGTGTTCGCGAATTCACTGGGCACAGACATGCGCCTATGGGATCCGATCCTGCCGCTGCTGCCCGCAGGCCTTCAAATTATCCGCTATGACAAGCGGGGCCATGGTCTGTCCTCGCAGCCGCCCGCGCCTTACTCGATGGGCGCTTTGGTTCGCGATACCGAGAACCTGCTGGATCACTTGCAAGTCAGAGATTGCGTCTTTGTCGGCCTGTCCATCGGCGGCATGATCGCGCAGGGTCTGGCCGTCAAACGTATGGATCAGGTCCGGGCGCTGGTGCTGTCGAACACCGCCGCAAAAATTGCGACCCCATCGATCTGGCAGGATCGCATTGATGCGATCCGTACAAGCGGCATCGAGGCGATTGCCGATGCCACAATGGAACGCTGGTTCACCAAAACCTTCCGCGAAACGCCAGAGATGGAGCTCTGGCGCAACATGATGGTGCGCCAGCCGCTGGACGGGTACCTGGGTTGCTGTTCAGCAATTTCAGGCACAGATTTCTACACCCCCACCAGCGGTTTACGCCTGCCCACGCTTGGCATCGCGGGAAGCGATGACGGATCAACGCCCCCTGATCTGGTTCGTGAGACCATCGACCTGATCCCCGGCTCAAGATTTGAATTGATGCGCAAAGCCGGGCATCTGCCCTGTGTTGAGCAGCCGATCAGGTACGCCGAGATACTCAAGGAATTTTTAGTCGATATTGGGCATATTTGAAGGAGAGTTTCTTTGGCCGATTTCTTATTGGTTCATGGTTCCTGTCATGGCGCCTGGTGCTGGCGCGATCTGCTACCCGAACTGACGGCGCTCGGTCACACCGCACGTGCGATTGATCTGCCCAGTCATGGTTCGGACCCAACCCCAATCGCTGAAGTTACATTGGACAGTTGCCGGGATGCGGTTCTGAAAGCATCCAACCCGGAAACCATCGTCGTCGGTCATTCATGGGGCGGCTATCCGATTAGCGCTGCTGCAGAGGCCTCACCCGGCTCAATGCACGCATTGATCTATGTCTGTGCCTACGTCCCGCAATCCGGTGTTTCGATGATTGAAATGCGCAAACGCGCACCACGACAGCTGACCGAAGGCGCGGTTGAAAAGTCCGCAGATGGACTGTCCTATACGGTTCTGCCGGATCGCGTGCATGATCTTTTCTACCATGATTGCCCGCCCGAAGTGACGTCTTACGCACTGCCCAGATTGTGCCCTCAGGCGATCCTGCCTCAGGATACGCCGCTACAGCTCAGCGAGAATTTTGCCTCAGTGCCAAAAGGCTATATCCGCGCATTGGATGACCACACCATTCCGACCGAATACGAAGAACAAATGAGCCATTGCGCATCTCCCGACATGCGTTTGAACATAGATGGGTCGCATTCTCCGTTCTTTTCTCACCCCCGGACGCTGGCGGGAATGATCCATCAGATCACCCGGAAATTCTAAGTTCAGGTCACCACACTCCGCGACTTACGGAACGTCAGGTGAACCAGAGGTGATTTGCCCAAAAGCATCTCTTTTAACCAGATGCGACCGGGGCTAGGGTCCGCCCAAAGATACTTGAACCCGGTTCCCATGCGCCTGCCTTTTCTGTTTGTACTCTGCACCGTGATGATCGACGCGATGGGCATCGGACTTGTCCTGCCGATCATGCCCGAGCTGATTGTCGAGGTTCAGGGCGGATCGCTGGCTAATGCCGCGATCTGGGGCGGCGTGCTGAGCACGGCTTTTGCCACCATGCAATTCCTGTTCGGCCCGGTTCTTGGAAACCTGTCAGACGCATACGGACGCAGGACGGTTCTGTTGGTCTCGCTGTTCGTGATGGCGTTGGATTACGTAGTGATGGCAATTGCGGGATCGATCTGGCTGCTGCTGATCGGTCGTATTGTCGGTGGGATAACTGCCGCCACACATTCGACCGCAGCAGCGTTCATGGCAGATGTCTCCAAGCCACATGAGAAAGCAGCAAACTTTGGTCTGCTTGGTGCAGCATTTGGAGTAGGCTTTGTTCTCGGCCCCCTGCTTGGCGGGCTGTTGAGCGAATTTGGAACGCGCGCGCCCTTTTGGGCTGCTGCCGGATTATCTGCACTCGGGTTTATCGCGGGCTGCCTCGTGATGCCGGAAACCGTGACGGACAAAACCCGGCGTGCCTTCAACTGGCGCCGTGCCAATCCAGCCGGTTCTTTAAAGGCCATCGCTGCGCTGCCAGGCATTCGACCGATGCTGTGGGTATACTTCCTCTATTCGGTCTCGATCTACGTCTATCCGGCAATCTGGTCCTATTTCACAGTCGAACGTTTTGGCTGGTCCCCACAGATCATCGGATTCTCGCTGGGAATTTACGGAATCGGCATGGCGGCAGTTCAGGGTGGTCTGATCCGACCCGCAACACGGTATCTCGGTGAGAGGGTAACGATATTCGCCGGTATGGGTTTTGAAATCATCAGCTTTGCGCTGCTGGCGTTTTTGACCAGCGGCAAAATCGCGTTGATGTTGATCCCGATAACGGCATTGGGAGCAGTCGTGACACCGGCACTACAGGCCATGATGTCCCGTGCAACGCCTGATTCTCAGCAAGGCGAGTTACAGGGGGTTCTTGCAGCCCTGCATGCGCTGTCCATGATCCTGTCCCCGCTGGTTATGACCAGTGTGTTCGCGCAATTCGCAAAGGAAAGCGCGCCAATATACCTCCCCGGGGCACCGTTCCTGCTGGCCCTGGGCTTGATGCTGGTCGGATTTGTCCTTTTTCTGCGCTCTCGCCCCGCCGAGGTGTAACAACGACACATCTATGGCGGTTTCCGCCTTGCAGCTTGATGCTCGACGCGCCACCGTGACCCAAAGCAAATTTTGGGGAAGCCATGCAAACCATCAAAGCCGCCGTATGCCGCGCCTTTAATGAACCACTGGTGATTGAGGAAATCCAAATCGCCCCGCCCGGAATGGGCGAGGTCGAGGTTACTCTGGACGCGGTAGCCATCTGCCACTCGGACATCACCTATGCCAGCGGCGCGTGGGGCGGTTTCCTGCCAGCCGTTTACGGGCACGAAGCGGCAGGGATCATCACCGCTGTCGGAGATGCGGCAGGGGATTTTCAGGTTGGGGATTCAGTTGTTGTGACACTGATCCGCGCCTGCGGGTCTTGCCCCTCGTGCGCCAGCGGTAAGCCGACCATTTGCGAAACACCTTACGATACCGTCAAAGGACCGCTGCGCACCGCCGATGGTGGCCCGCTTGAACAGGCGATGGCCTGTGGTGCGTTTGCTGAAAAGGTTGTGGTAAGTCACCGACAAATTGTCAAAATCCCGCAAACCATGCCCAAGGATGTGGCTAGCCTATTGTCTTGCGGCGTGATCACCGGCGTGGGCGCTGCGGTCAACGCCGCCGGTTTGCGCCCGGGTCAGGATGTCGTGGTGATCGGAGCAGGTGGCGTCGGCCTGAACGCCATTCAGGGTGCAAGGCTAGCAGGCGCGCGGCGCATCGTGGCCGTCGATATGACGGAAGAGAAGCTTGAGATTGCCAAAGAATTCGGTGCCACTCATGGCGTTCTAGCAACACTCAAGGAACCCTGGAAAGCGTCTTACAAGGCACTTGGCGGGCGCGGTGCTGATGCGGTTTTGATCACGGTCGGTGCGATACCGGCTTATGATCAGGCCCCCCGCTATATGGGGCGCGGCGGCAAGGCGGTCATGATCGGCATGCCTCACTCCGGTGCTCAGGCAAGTTATGAGCCCGTCATTCTAGCCGCCATCGGACAAGGTCTGATCGGTTCGAAAATGGGTGATGTTGTCATTCAGCGCGACATCCCATGGATGATCGACCTGTACGAACAGGGGCGACTGAAGCTGGATGAACTGATTTCGGGCCGATGGTCGCTGGATCAGATCAACGACGCGATCGAAGACACTAAAACCGGATCGGCCAAGCGCAACGTGATCCTGTTTGACCGGGGCTAACGCCATTCAGGGGGAGGACACCGGATGAAACTGCAGGACCTTGATATCATTGTCACCGCACCACCCCCGCCGGGCTGGGGTGGCCGATACTGGATACTGGTGAAAGTCACCACCGATACCGGCATCACGGGCTGGGGGGAATGCTATGCTTCCTCTGTCGGGCCAAAGGCAATGGAGCACGTCATTCGGGACGTGTTCGAACGGCACATGGCAGGCGAAAACCCCGAAAACATCGAACTGATGTTCCGGCGCGCCTATTCCAGTGGCTTTACCCAAAGGCCCGACCTAACCGTCATGGGCGCATTCTCGGGGCTGGAGATCGCGTGCTGGGATATCCTGGGTAAAGATCGCGACCGCCCAGTCTATGCTCTGCTCGGCGGCAAGATGAATGAACGCATTCGCGCCTACACTTACCTCTATCCGCTGCCGCAACATAATCTGACGGATTTCTGGACCTCTCCCGAGCAGGCCGGGGAATGCGCCGCTGAAATGGTTCGGCGCGGCTTTACAGCCGTCAAGTTCGACCCGGCAGGCCCTTACACCATGCGCGGCGGGCATATGCCGGCAATGTCCGACATCTCGATGTCCGTGGCATTCTGCAAAGCGATCCGAGAAGCCGTGGGTGACAGAGCCGACCTGCTGTTCGGCACCCATGGTCAGTTCAACACTGCGGGTGCGATCCGTCTTGGACAAGCACTGGAACCCTACTCTCCACTCTGGTTCGAGGAGCCGACACCGCCGGACATGATCGAGGATATGGCGCGTGTGGCACGCAACGTCCGCATTCCGGTCGCAACCGGCGAACGCATGACCACAAAGGCCGAGTTTGGTGCGGTCTTGCGTGCAGGTGCAGCGGAAATCCTGCAACCGGCGCTGGGGCGTGCAGGCGGGATATGGGAAATGAAGAAGGTGGCCGCCATAGCAGAGGTATTCAATGCGCAAATGGCACCGCACCTCTATGCGGGTCCGGTGGAATGGGCGGCAAACATCCATTTGGCGGCTTCGATTCCGAACCTGCTGCTGCTCGAAACCATTGAGACCCCATTCCACGATCAGTTGGTCAAAGGCTCGATCCGCGTTGAAAACGGCTTCGTCACTCCGCCGACAGCGCCGGGTCTGGGAATTGAGGTGGACGAAGAACTAGCCCGCGCGCATCCCTATTCCGGCGATGGCTTGCACCTGCAGATGCAGGAAGAACCCTGCGACTATGTTAACGGCAACGCCTTTCAGGGTGGTGCTCCCGCGACAGAGGGGTGACAAATTAGCTTGGGTTGGGGCATATTGCGCCAACCCCAAACCCCCAGACCGGCACTTCCGTGACAATTCAAGATATCGAACCGCAAAACCTGCCGCCCGAAACACCGGCAAACATGAAGGAAAGCGCAGCGAAGGCCGCCGCGTTTCTCAAGACGCTTGCACACGAAGGTCGCCTGATGATCCTGTGTCATCTGGGTGCGGGTGAACGATCCGTCGGAGAGCTGGAGGCGTTGCTGGAACTGCGTCAGGCCGCAGTCAGTCAGATGCTGGCACGGCTGCGTGAGGAGGGCCTTGTGACAACCCGACGCGAAGGCAAGACGATCTATTACTCGCTGAGTGATGGCAACACAGCACAGGTCATCGAGCTGCTCTATTCCCAGTTCTGCAAGGCGGATGGCTAAGTCGAACTAGCTCGCGACGTATCCCGCAACAACCTGCAGCAGTTTGAACGCCGTGGCCGCATCATTCTCGACAACGGCCAGGAACTCTTCTTCACCGATGCGCAGGCAGACCAGATCCGTTTCGGCAACCATACTCAGCGCGCGGGGTTCTTTGCGGATCAATCCAAGCTCGCCCACCAGCGTTCCGCCGCCCACGCGCGTGATCAACTGATCCGGGTCGGAATCCTGCGGCAGATACAAGCCCGCCTCGCCCTCAAGGATCATATATGCGCCATCGGTTGGCTGGTCGTCTTTCAGGAACACAACCTCACCAGCTTTGGCCTCAAACCAGCGCGCACCAAAGGCCAGCAGGCGTAGCTGCCGACGATCCAGGCCAGAAAAGAGTGGCGTCTGCTCCAGTGCCCGTAGTTTGCGCGCTAGGTCTGCCGACGCCGCGCCATCGCCCTCGACATCTGCCGGTCCCTGATCAGAAACGACCCGGCCCTGTCGGATCTCAACGAACATGTCGAAGACATCCGGCTCTTCAAACTGGTCGTTCAGATAGATGACGGTGGTTTCAGGCAGAAGTTCCCGGAGGTTTTTGTACACCGCGATCTGCGTGTCCATGTCATAGCTGGCCAGCGCATTTTCGAGGATCAAAATGTCGGGCTTCTTAATCGTGGCCCGGGTAAAGGCCAGCGGCTCGGCCAACGCTGCCGGAAGGTTCTGCCCACCCAGTGCGACAGGCACGTCATAAATCAGCTCGACCACCAGAGACCGGGCTCCGTTTTCAGCCAGAACATCCACAATCACTTTGCGTGCTTCGTCCGAACGCGCGCCGCCGATCTGGCTGACCTTGCCGAACAGGGCGTTTTCCATGACCGTCAGACCGGGCGCGAATTCCGATGAATCCAGCGGGACGAACACATCATACAACCGCGCCATCAACTCTTCCGAATGGCTGTGTCGCAGCTCCAGAATGCGACTTTTTAGTTCTTCACTGAAGGCAGGACCGATCTGTTCAGCCGAAATGACAAAAGGCACAGCCAGCATACTGGCAAGCTGTTCATCATCCAGACCAACGGCGCCGTCTTTGCGTGTCTTTTCGACCAACTCAACTGCGGCCTCATAGGTCGAAGCCTCAAGCCCCAGCTTGCGGAAAAGCGGATGGTCGGTGCCATCCAGACCAAATATCTGGCGCAACATCTCGATCACGTCACGCGTCAGGCTGATCAGGGTTTCATCCAGGCCCAGTTCCCGCAACTGACCCAGGAAAATCGTTTGCTCTGACAGCAACTTTTGCGTGACCGGAACCCGTGGTGTGGCAAACAGCAGGTTTTCGACCACTGGCAATGCGGGGTTATATGTCGCCCGGTCAAAGACCAGAGCCTGTTGCTCCAACCCCTCCCGACGCACGGCCTCCTGCACCAGCGGGCGCAGTTCAACAAGCTTGGCCGCAAGTTCAGGATGCTCGGCGGCGTCAAAGACCTGTTCACTGCCGCGCTGGAACAGGGTCGCGCCTGATCCCATGCCGTCGATCAACTGCAGCCACCAGTTGCGCAGCAGATTGGGGTTCTCAAACCCGGCAAGTGACGGATCCAACCATTCGGTCCGGAAAGGATCGCTGCTGTTCCCAGCGCGCAATGTCTCGTGAAAATCTGGATCGTTGGCTTGATCCGAAAGCGGCTTGAACCGCATCGGCATCATGACGTTATCGCCCACAGTTCCCTGAAACATCACCGGGCGCGAGGTGGCGTGCCCGATCCTTGCCGCAACAACTCCCTGATGCAGATCAGACAGATTTACCCCACCAATCATTACCTTGCCGGAACTTGGCAATATTTCACGCGTCAGCGTTTCCGCCAAGGCACGGCGATCTTCTTCGCTGGGTGCCGCGATTCCGATCGTTTTGCCCGAGGGGAATGTGAGATCCAGATCATCCAGAACCTGATTTCCGTCCATGTCGCGAACCGAAACGTGATCCAGCACGATGTCGCCGTTCAGTCTTGGCCGCTCAGTCGGCTCTCCTTCGAACAGCTTTTCATCCAGCATGCCATCCGGTGCAAAGCGTTCGATGACAACTTCCCAGCGCAGCGACATGTCCTGTGTCTGGTTGTAGTATGTCAGCAGCTCTTTCCAGGGTGAGCTCAGATCCTTATAGGCCGCAAGCGCCGCCACCAGCGCGCCCAACGAAACCGATCCCTGCAGCACCAGAAGGCCACCAATCAGATAGAACATGAACGGCGTCAGCTGCGAGATGAAGTTGTTTATGAACTTCATAAAGAACTTCTTCTGGTAAATCTCGAACCGGATGCCAAACAGGCGGCCCAGCTGATCCGAGATCATCGCGCGCCGATAGCGCCAGCCACCATTTGCCCGCAACGTCGAGGCTCCGGCCGCGTTTTCGCCAATCTGCGCAGCCAACACGCGCACTTCCTGAATGCGTTTCTTGTTCAGCAGATTGATCTGGCGCTGCAGGCGCGGGATCAGCCAGGCCTGCAACGGGATCAGCGCAATTGCGGCAAGCCCGAACCAAACGCTTTGAAGAAACAAAAAGGACAGGATCGTCAGCATCTGCCCGGCCTGCAGAACCGGCTGACTGATGGCATCCCCCATCAGGCCGCCCATCGGCTCGCTTTCGGCAGTGACCATCGAGACCAGTTCGCCCTGACTGACGCGTTCGAAATACGGCTGCGGGAATCGCAGAGCCCGGCTGATCAGCTGATAGCGGAACCTGCGCAACATACGTTCGCTCAGCACACCTTTCATGGTGTTGATCCGCATTTTCATCAGACCATGCGCAAGAACAGCAGCAAGAAAGGCAAAACACAGAATCACCAGAAAGGTGGTTTGCTCAAGACTGTAGCCCCAGACATTGACGATCGAACTGGTCGCGCCGATCGCGTCGTTGATGATGCGTTTTGGCAACTCCAACGTCAGATACAACAGCGGAAACAGCGTCGCCGTCACGGCCAGCAGGATCAGCTGATCGCGTTTTGAGTATTTCCAGATGAAACGGAAGATTGTGCGTTCTATGGCACCTGCCCCTGCAACTGAACCGTTATCCAAATATGGCGATCTTTACCCAGACCTAGCACTGGGAATTTACTGCATCGGCATCGGGCTAGGCAAATAGTTTCCTATTTTTTCACTTTTATTGAGCTTGTGTGAACTAGTTCATTTGCGCGACACGATTTTAGTGCCTAGTCTCTACATCCAGGACGATATCGGGAGGTACTTTTGCCTGCTACTCTTGGCACGGTGTTGCTTTTGCTCTGCCTATTGCAGATCAAGCACATGTTTGCCGACTTTTACTTGCAGACGCCCAAGATGCTCTCTGGGCGAGGGGAATATTTTCACGTTGGACGCGCCCAGCATGCCGCAGTGCATGTTGTTGGGTCTGTTCTTGTTTTTCTGGTTATTGGCGCGCCACTTCAGTTCATCCTGATCATCGCCGCACTAGAGTGGATTGTTCATTTCAACATCGACTTTTTCAAAGCCAGCTATTCAGACAAGAAAAAGCTGCAGCCTGATCAGGCTGCGTTCTGGCGTGCGGCCGGGCTGGATCAGTGCATGCACAATCTGACCTATATCGCCATGGCCTGGGCATGGGTGAAATTCGTGGCCTGATCTCAGAATTCGACAGGTCTGTTCCGCTTAATCGGTCGCAAAACCACATTGGTCTGCGCGCTGGCAACAGCAGGCAGGCGGAACAGGAAATCCTCAAGGAAGGAATTGTATGCGGCCAGATCAGCGCACAATACGCGCAGGTGGTAGTCCGCCTGCCCTGTTGTCGCGTAGCAGTCCTGCACTTCCCGGCTGATTTCGATGGCACGAATGAACTCGACAATCTTCTCGGGGTCATGCCGCGTCAGGTGAACATGCACGATAGCTTCAAAGCTCAACCCCATCGCGGTTGGGTTCACGACAGCACCATAGCGCTCGATGATCCCTGCCTCTTCCAGGCTGCGAACCCGGCGCCATAATGCCGATGCCGACATTCCAACGGCTTCGGCCAGATCAGCATTCGAGATGCGGCTGTCCTTCTGCAACATCGTTAGAATTCGACGGTCGCGTTCGTCTAGCATCATGGATTTGGCTACACCTTCCGTAAATCACGGAAAAATTGAACAATATTTTCACCGAACGCACAATACTCCGACCAATCAGGCATAAATTTTCACCTGAACCGGTTTAATCTTCCTCACTTCCAAAGGCAGCCCCATGGAACTGAGCAATGAGCCATCACGACCCCGCCCCCCGAACATACCAACTTGAAGACCGTTACGACCTGACGACCGGACGGGTCTTCCTCACCGGCACTCAAGCTCTGGCCAGAATCATGATGGACCAGGCCCGTCGGGATCGCGATGCTGGCTTGAACACAGCAGGCTTTGTCTCAGGTTATCGCGGCTCACCTTTAGGTGGGCTCGACCTAGAGTTATGGCGCGCGAAAGCGCGGCTGAAGGATGAGCGCATCACCTTCATGCCCGCAGTAAACGAAGATCTCGGGGCCACCGCCGTTCTGGGCGCACAGCAAGCCAGCCTCGATCCACAGTGCGAGGTCGAAGGTATCTTTTCCATGTGGTACGGCAAAGGCCCTGGCGTGGACCGGTCTGGCGATGCGCTCAAGCACGGAAACGCCTATGGATCGTCACCCAAGGGCGGTGTGCTTGTAGTGGCCGGGGACGACCACGGTTGTGTCAGTTCCTCAATGCCGCATCAGTCGGACGTGGCCTTCATGGCGTGGTTCATGCCGACCCTGAATCCGGCCTCGGTAGATGAATATCTCGAGTTCGGCGAATATGGGTTGGCGCTCTCCCGCTATTCCGGCACGTGGGTCGGGTTCAAGGCGATTTCGGAAACCGTCGAAAGCGCGCGTTCGGTCGAATTGAAACCTGACCGGAACTTTGTACTGCCCGAGATCGATCTGCCCGCAGGCGGGTTGCATGTACGTTCGGCCGACTTGCCCTCTCCGGAAATCGAAACCCGCATTCGGCAAAAACTGCGCGCTGTTCGCGCCTTTGCCGAAGCCAACCCGATAGATCGCCGCATCTATGACATCGACAAGGCCAGTTTTGGATTTGTCACTACCGGCAAAGGCCATCTGGATCTGATGGAGGCGCTGCGCCTGCTGGGCCTGGATGAAGCCGCCTGCCGCCGTCTGGGCATCGATATCTACAAGGTCGGCATGGTCTGGCCGCTGGCCCGACGCAACGCGCTACGCTTTGTGAAGGGAAAAGCCGAGGTTCTGGTTGTCGAGGAAAAGCGCGGCATTATTGAGAGCCAGTTCAAGGAGTATTTCTATGATTGGCCCGGCGACAAGCCGCACAAGATGGTCGGTAAATACGACAGTCATGGCGAGCCTCTGATCCCATGGACGGGTGAGCTGAGCCCGCGGATGCTGGCTCCTATTGTGGCGGCACGGCTGGATCGGTTCTTCCCCGAAGAAAACCTGCCCGCCAAAGCCAAAGCCCTAACCGATACACCCCCACAGCTCATCAATGTGCCCGGCGCTACACGCACGCCCTATTTCTGCTCGGGCTGCCCGCACAACACCTCCACCAAAGTGCCCGAAGGCTCAACCGCGGCCAGCGGGATCGGGTGTCATGTCATGGCCAGCTGGATGGATCGGCAGACTGTGGGTTACGCGCAGATGGGCGGCGAAGGTGTACCGCATGTGGTCGCCTCCAAGTTCAACGGCGGCAAGCATATCTTTCAGAATCTGGGCGAAGGCACCTGGTATCACTCGGGATCACTCGCGATCCGACAAGCCGTCGCAGCGGGTGCAAACATCACCTACAAGATTCTCTACAATGATGCCGTCGCCATGACAGGCGGGCAACCTGTCGATGGCCCGGTCAGCGTTGCCGCTATCGCCCAAACCTGCCGCGCCGAAGGTGTCGAACGAATAGCGATTGTCTCGGATGACATCTCCAAGTTTCATGGCACAGACTTTCCCCCCCAGACCACGTTCCATGACAGAGGTGCGTTGAATACCCTGCAGCGCGAGATGCGGGAAATACCCGGTGTAACGGTCCTGATCTACGAACAGACCTGCGCCACCGAAAAGCGCCGCAGACGCAAGCGTGGAACCATGGAAGATCCCAAACGCTTTGTCTGGATCAACGATCTGGTTTGCGAAGGCTGTGGGGATTGTTCGGTCGCCTCCAACTGTCTGAGCGTCGAGCCGCGCGAAACACCGCTTGGCAGAAAACGCAAAATCAATCTGAGCTCCTGCAACAAGGACTTTTCCTGCCTGAACGGCTTCTGCCCCAGCTTTGTCACGGTCGAGGGTGCAACAAGGCACAAGAAAGCGGTCGATTTGGATCTGGGCAGGCTCGAAAGCGGCCTGCCGCACCCCGACCTGCCTGAACTGGATCGGCCATTTGATCTGCTGGTCACCGGGGTCGGCGGCACTGGCGTTGTCACGGTCGGGGCCTTGATCACCATGGCCGCACATCTCGAAGGGAAAGGTGCATCAGTACTGGATTTCACAGGCTTTGCGCAGAAGTTTGGGACCGTCCTCAGCTATATTCGTCTGGGGGTCTCTCCTGACGCGCTCAATCAGGTCCGGATCGATCAGGGAACTGCGGATGCGGTGATTGGATGCGACGTTGTTGTCAGCTCCGCACCCAAAGCTTCGGCGCATTATCGCAAAGGGACTCAGGTGGTCTTGAACCGAGCTGAAATGCCAACAGGCGATCTGGTTCTGCGCCGCGATGCACAGCTGGGTGTGACAGAGCGGGAGGCGGCCATTGAGCATGTCGTAGGGGCAGATAACCTTTCAGGATTTGACGCCAATGCCGCCGCTGAAAACATGTTGGGCGATGCCGTTTTCGCCAATGTCATCATGCTGGGATATGCATGGCAAAAAGGGCTTGTTCCGGTTTCACACAGCGCACTGGGTCAGGCCATATTGCTCAACGGCGTCGCGATCGAAAAGAACCGGCTGGCCTTTGCCATCGGTCGCAATATCGCTGCACGGCCCGACGAGTTGACCCAGTTTGGCGATACCACCGCCCACGAAGAAACGCTGGATCAGATGATTGAACGCCGCGCCGAGTTTCTGCGCGATTATCAGAACGAAAGATACAGCCAAAAGTACAAGGATCGGATTGCTGAGCTTCGAAGTGCGCTGCCTAATGCAGATGAGAATTTGCTGCACAGCGTTGTCAGAAACCTGTTCCGCTTTATGGCCTACAAAGACGAATTCGAAGTGGCACGCCTGATGACAAACGGCCAATTCACCAAGGAGCTATCCGAGAAATTCGAAGGTGACTTTTCGGTAAAGTTCCACATGGCGCCCCCTCTTCTGAGCCGTGGCAAAGATGAACGCGGTCGCCCACTCAAACAGGTCTTTGGTCCATGGCTACAACCCGTTCTGAAAGTTCTGTCCCATGCCCGCCCCCTGCGCGGCACCGTATTCAATCCCTTCGGTTACCATGAAGAGGCGCGCCTGCATCGAGAGCTATTGTCGTGGTACCAGGATCTGCTGGACCAACTCATGACAAGCTATACTGACGCGAATGCGGGTACATGGGTGGAGATATTGGCATGTGCCGACGAAATCCGTGGCTATGGTCCCGTTCGGATCAAGTCTGCAGAAACAGCCCGCAAAAATGTTTCGCAACTGGTTCAGGATCAGACGGAACAGTCGGCCTGATCCGGGATAGCGGCCTTGTAGGTCGACAGCCATAGCCGATCCAACCTGTCTACAACATTGGGGTCGAACCTCTGTTCGACTTCCCAATATCGTCCTGACGGAACGGAGTAATCGATCTTTGCTTCGGCGCTCAACGCGCGTTGCATTCCAGTTGCATCGGGCAAACCTGCGGCACTCAGATCGTCCTTTGAAACGCTGGGAAACGCCAAACGGCTGTGCCCAGACGACAACCGGACCACGTGGCATCCCTGCCCAGCGCCCATAAGGGCAAGCCGCGCTGATTTTGCCTCCAGCGACCGCAGAGTCACATCGGGGCGCAGGGGGTCCGCAGTGCCCCGCCCGTAAAAATGAGATTTACCCGACTTGGGATACACCATGTCACATCCAAGATAGGCAAGGACCGCCGGGTTCAATGCAGCCAGAGCCCAGTATCCTGCGGTGAACGCCATCGTTCCACCGGCATAGACAAAGCCGCCATACTTGTTCTGCGCCGGGACATACTCTTTTGCGCTGACAATTCTCTGAGACCGCTCAGTCCTCCTGGGTCTGTTTTCGACTGGGAAATCTTCGGGATGAACCAAAATGTCCCAGTCATCACGGATCCGCCAGGCGTTGTTGATCGCAAGCACATGCGAGAACGGCCCACGCGACCAGTCCCGCGCAGCCATCGCCGAAGGGGCACTTCCAAGTATCAGAACCTTTGGACGTTCATCAGTCATGCCTTGCTGGACCTCTTTCCACTCCACAGGCGACTTAGTCCGTTTTTTCCGTCTCTCTAGCCCAAAACGGAAAAACTGCTTTCTTCGTTGATCGGCCGTTTCCGCGAATAGAACCCGACATTGATGCTGCGCTTGATATAAGGCAGCTCAAATTGCAGAGGATCAGCATCGTGATCGGCCCCACCCTCGCAGTATTCGATCAGGGACGTCATCATCTTGCCCGCAATCGGCGCATTCTTGTATTGGTTGCCGCTGGTTCCGCAGGCCATGTAAAATCCGGGTAGACTGGACTTGTCGTAGATCGGAATCCAATCGGTCGACGCATCGTATAGATCAACCACCCCGCGAGTTTTCGACGGGATGCCAAGGCTGGGCACGCGCTGGGCATAACGCATTGCCTGCGTCGTCCACTGATCCGTGAAATCGTGATTGTAGTGCACGTCATCCTCGCACCACTGGTGCGGATCGCATTCCGGGTCTTCGGATCCGATCAGAATGTGATTGCCATGTTCCGGACGGCAATAGCAGGCGATATCGCTGTCAGATACGATCGTGCCATCCTGTTCGAAATCGAACCCTTCCGGGGCCGGAACATGTACCACCTCCTGCCGCAGGGGGCGGGTTTCGATTGTCATGTCATCCAGTACACCTGCCATCCGGTTGATGATTGCAGAACCGGGACCGGCAACGTTAATAACTACCTTTGCGTGGATTTCTTCGCCTGACGCCAGCCTGACCCCGGAGACACGGCCACCGGCGGTCAGTATTCCGACGACCTCAGCCCCGGTTCGCAATCCAGCCCCTTGCAGTTTCGCAGCATCCATCAGGTTCTGCGCTGAAAGTGCCGGGTCGGTCACGTAACCTGCCTGAGGCCAATAGACCGCGCCTTCCATATGCCTTCCGTTGGGTTGACCAAAGTCGGGATCATCCATGCGTTTGGCCGGAGCAAAGCTGTCCAATGTGTAAACGGGCAGCCGATCTTTGATCTGCTCTGCCCCCCACTCTTCGAACGGACAATCCAGTTCAGCGCTGTATTTCTTGTGCTTCTCCAGAAATTCATTGGCCGCCGTCTTCATAACCAGACATCCGGTTTCGCGAAACTGCGCCAGATTGGTTTCCGCAGGCAGCCCCAGATATTCGGCCCAGTCGCGCCAATAGTGATAACCCTCCCAAGCGAACGCAGTCCCGTCGAATGTGGAATAGTGCATTCTTATGATCGCGCAGGACCCGGCGGTTGAGCCGTGGCCTACTTGCGTGTTCCGATCCAGCGACAGGGTCTTCCACCCTGCCTTGGACATCTCGAACGCGATGGCCGCACCGATTACGCCGGTGCCGATGATGATTGCATCAGGCTGGCTCATGATGGATCCCCTTCCCAGAAACGTCGCGCATAGGCGCTGAATTCTTCGATCTCTTCCGGTCGCGGCTCGACCCCTGTGAAAACATAAAGATAGTGTGGAACCAGCGACAACCGCGTGGCCAGCGGTTCGTTCAACTGTGCAAGGTCATAACCGATCTGCATGTAGTAAAGCACTCGCGCCCGCGTCTCGGCCTCATCCGCTGAATACCCAAAGCGTGCAAACATCACGTGCAACGCTTGCAGTCGTTTTGCGTCCGACTGATCCAGCATTCGGCGCACCTTGCCAGACCTGCGGGCCCAATCCCGCACCGCAAAGTCCAGCGCAGTGTCAAACAGCGCTGTATTGACGACACAGCGATGCACATTGCAGACGGCGGCCGTGATCGTTTGGGCCGGGGCCTCGGTCTGCGCAATCAACGCAGCCGTATTCGTGGCCTGCCAGCGTGCCAGCAATGCGTCCAGCAATTCCTGCCGGGATTTGAAGTACCAGTAAAAAGATGATCGCGAGACCGCCATCCGCTCGGCCAGATTCAGAACCTTGACCTGCTCGACCCCGTCAGAAATCAGCACATCCATGGCCACATTCAGCCAGTCGTCACGTGTCACCTTGATGTTGCCGACCAGAGGTTCGGCATCTGGATCATCACGGTGGAGTACAGGTTTTGTGGTCATAATATTGAACCTGATCAGCTTTCCGGCGGTGCGCCGCCCTCTTCCGTACGACGGGCAATGAACGTACGCAACGCCTCTGACCGATCCTGGTCATGATGCGGGGCTTCAAAGGTCTCGACGATATTCTTCCAGATCCCTGTGGCCCGGTGATTGGCGTCAATCGCGCCGCGTTCGCTCCAGGTACCAAAATTGGACCAGTCCCCGACCAACGGCTCATAGAACTGGGTCTGATACCGCTCCATCGTGTGCCCGGCACCAAAGAAGTGACCCGAGGGCTGAACCTCGCGCAATGCGTCCAAAGCAATGTCGGCATCCGTTGCCGGAGTACCCGCACACAGCTCAACCACCATCTGCAACACCTCCAGATCAGTGATGATCTTTTCAAACGAAACCGTCAGCCCGCCTTCCAGCCAACCTGCAGAATGGATGACCACCGTGGCGCCGGCCATCAGGCACCCCCACAGGCCGAACTGTGTCTCGTTCGCGGCCTGCGCGTCATTGATATTGGCCGCGCTTCCCCCGGCACAACGCCAAGGCAGCCCGACCCGACGAGCCAGCTGGCCTGCAACCAGTGAAGCGGTGAAATGCTCGGGCGTCCCAAATGCAGGTGCCCCGGATTTCATGTCCACATTGCTGGTAAAGGTCCCGTAGCAAACCGGTGCGCCAGGTTTGGCAAGCTGGGTCAGTGTGATCGCCGCCAGCGCCTCGGCGTGGCTCAGCGTCATAGCCCCGGCTACGGTGATCGGGGCCATCGCCCCCATCAGCGTAAACGGTGTCACGATGGACATTTGACCTGCGCGTGCGAAGTCGATCAAACCTTGCGCCATAGGCATGTCAATCACACGCGGCGAGTTTGTGTTGATGATCGTGTAACACCAGGGCTGTGCGTTGAATTCATCGTCGGTCAGTCCGCGAAAACTGCGCACCATCTCGAACCCGTCCATCACCTGAGGTGTTCCGCGGGAATAGATGAATGGAACCTTGTCGCTCAGCGTCAGTTCTGCCTCGGTCATCGCGTAGTGGCGCAGGTGCATAGGGATGTCCTGCGCCTCGACCAAAGGTGGAACCATGTGCAGAACATCGAAGGCTTGCGTGATCTGAACCATCTCGCGAAAATCGCTCAGTGTTCCCGGCCGCCGCCCGCGTTCAAGATCGGTCGCATGTGGTGCACCGGCACCGGGCTGAAAGACCAGTCGCCCCAGTTCCAGCGTGATGTCCCGATCCGGCACCGCCCCTTTCATGACGATAGAACGTGGCGCGGTTGACAGCGCAGCCTCGACCATTTCACGACCGATATAGACCATCTCATCATCGACGCGCGCGCCGCCCTGCTGAAACAGCCTGCGCGCCTCAGGCAGCAAGACCTTGATCCCGATCTCTTCCAGAACGGTCAGTGAGGCCTGATGCAGTGCTTCGATCCGATCCTCGGTGAAAGCCGCCATGGGCGGGAACGGATTGCGCAGATTGCGATAATCCACCTGCCGCTGCGGTGTTTCCGCAGCTTCGGCTCGTGCTCTGCGACCGCGCCGTGTCATGCGCGCATCGCCTTGCCTTGCGGATCGTACGGGGATGGCGCAATCACTCGCGCAGGCCTCTCGACACCAACAACGTGAACCGACAACTCTGTCCCCGGTTCAGCCTTGTCATGATCAACCAGCGCCATGGCCAGCGACTTACCCGTGTAGTGCCCATACCCGCCT
The DNA here is from genome assembly GCF_056537005.1 of Ruegeria sp. CH6. Taxonomy (NCBI): domain Bacteria; kingdom Pseudomonadati; phylum Pseudomonadota; class Alphaproteobacteria; order Rhodobacterales; family Roseobacteraceae; genus Ruegeria; species Ruegeria sp. CH6. The sequence continues at coordinate 109,731 of NZ_JBQFQS010000005.1, forward strand.
GACGTCACAAACCCGACACGCTCACCGTCTTGCCAGACGGGTTCATACCCGCTGGCATCCGCATCCAGCGCATCAACTTCCAACGTCACCTGTACCTGAGCCGGACCGTTTCCATCACGCTCTGCCAAGGCGGCATCTTTACCGATAAAATCCTTGCCCCAGTCGATCCAGCGATCCATCCCCGTCATCCCGGGGGTATAGAGTTGCGTGAACTCCGCCGACCAGATGCCAAAGCTCTTTTCCAGCCGCGTTGACAGCATCGCGTTGAAGCCGCATTCACGAATGCCTTCATCAGCTCCGGCCTCAAGCAGCATCCGGCGCAGCTTGATATGATCGCCGTAACGGCAGTTGATCTCATAACCCTTTTCGCCTGTGACCGACATGCGCGCGACTCTGGCCCGCACAAGGCCGATATCGAAATCGCCACATCCCATGAACTTCAGGCCCGAGATGTCCTGCTCGGCCAGCTTCTCGACCACATCCCGCGATTTCGGCCCAACAACAGCAAAGCCGCAGTATTCCTCGCCCAGATCCCGGATCTCGACGCCATCTATCATATGATCGTCAAACCAGCGCATATGCCAGGCACGCAGGTAGTAACTGCCCATGATCCACCAGGTACCGTCACCCCAGTTCAGCACCGTCAGATCACCCTTCAGTCGCCCGTTCTCACTCAGCATCGGAGCCAGTTTCGCACGACCCGGAGCGGGGAGCTTGGAGGCCATCACCTTATCCAGCCAGAGTTCTGCATTCGGCCCGGAGACCTCGAAACGGGAAAAGCCCGAGATATCCATCAGGCCGACGCCTTCCCGGATTACTCTGCACTCTTCGGCTACGATGTCATGCGCGTTTGACCGCTTGAGCGTGGGCGTTTCCTCGAACCCCTTCGGTGCAAAATAGAGCGGTACTTCTAGATCCCAGCTCACGCCCCACTTACAGCCCGCATCAGCCATCGCATCATGCGCCGGGGCCATTTTCAACGGGCGCCCTGCTGGAAGCTGTTCGTTCGGATAGGTCATCACGAAACGGCGGGAATAGAACTGACCCGTGGTTTCGCGGATGTAACGTTTGTTCTGGGCAAAATCACCATAGCGCGCCACGTCCATCGGCCACGCATCCGCCTCAGGCTCTCCGTGGATCATCCACTCGGCCAATGTCTTGCCGACACCGCCACCCTGCAGGAAACCCGCCATCACAGCGCAGGCCGACCAATAGCCCCGCTTGCCCGGCACAGGACCGACCAGTGGGTTGCCGTCTGGTGAGAAGGTAAAGGCGCCATTCACCCAAGTCTTGATGCCGACATTCTGGATCGACGGGTACCGTTCAAAACCCAGCGTCAACTCGTTCTCGATCCTGTCGAGCTGTTCCTGAAACAACTCTTCGCCATAGTTCCACGGCGCGCCATCCATGGCCCAGTGTTCGTGATCGACCTCGTAAATCCCGACCAGAACACCCTTCTGGTCCTGCCGCATATAGGTGAAACCTTCGAGATCGACTGTCATCGGCATCTCGAAATCAGCAGCAGCCACTTCGGGGACCGAGTCAGTAATAAGGTAATGGTGTTTGAGCGGTGAAACCGGCAGTTCGACGCCTGCCATACGGCCCACTTGCTTGGCCCAAAGCCCGGCCGCATTGACCACATGTTCACAGGTGATCGTGCCCTTGTCGGTCACGACCTGCCAGCCATCATCAGTCTGGATCAACTCCTCGACCTTGGTTTCCTCGAAATACTCCGCGCCACGTTTCTTTGCCGCCGTTGCGTAGGCCTGAACCGTGCCGGTCGTATCGATATACCCCTCACGATCTGCCCACATCGCACCCAGCACACCATCTGTTGACATGATCGGGCATCGGCGCTGAGCCTCTTCAGGCGACAGCAACTCACAGTCATCGATACCGATGGACTGGAAGATACGATAGTTGGCCTGCAGCCATTCCCAGCGCTCAGGCGTACCGGCAAGAGTCAGACCGCCGGTCATATGCAAGCCGATGTTCTGCCCCGACTCTTTCTCGATCTCGCTCAACAGATCAATCGTATAGGCCTGCAGCGATGCCATGTTCGGATCGGCATTCAGCGCATGAATACCCCCGGCCGCATGCCACGAAGACCCCGATGCCAGACGCCTGCGTTCTAACATCACCACGTCCGACCAGCCAAACTTGGCCAGATGATAGAGAACTGAAGCGCCAACAACGCCACCACCGATGACTACTACGCGATACTGAGATTTCATCCCGACCTCCCCTGGATGATTCACAGCAGACGCTAGTTGCACTGTTCACTTCTGTCTAGACATTTCTGTACAGTCCAAAGCAAATGATGGCTGCGCCATTTGCTGGTCAGTTTTCAAAGACTGGCGCTAGGGCGGGTCTGAACCTTTTCAAACCATCCGAGGGTGGCGGTATTCCCCTCTGGAATTCGCATTTTGATCACACGTGCGAAATCGACAAACACGAATGTCGAGATATCGGCGAGCGAAAACGCCTCTCCGGCGACAAACGGACTGTCTCGAAGCCGCTCTTCCAGCACATCAAAGAAGGCCCCCACCCGAGCAATCCCTCGCTGTGCAAGCGCAGGAATCTGCTCGTAGTTCACTGTCCCCGGAATAGCCCGATCCTTGAACGCAGGGTGCGTATTGCGCAAAGCGTCGGCCACAGGCGCACCGCCCTGCTGCTCGACAATCGAATTCCACATCAGGACCATACCCTTTTCATCAGGGGTTCGTCCCATGAGTGGCGGTTCGGGAAAACGCGCTTCGAGATAAGCCGCTATCCCAAGGTTTTCGGTCAACACGCTACCCTCGTCGGTGACCAAAGCGGGGATCGTTGAGCGCGGATTCACGGCGCGAAACGCCTCGCTCAACTGTTCGCCCTTGGCGATCGAAATCTCGCGTGTCTCGATCTCCAAACCCTTTTCCGCAATGAACATCCGGGCGCGGCGTGGATTGGGGGCGGTTGAGCAATCGTAGAATAACATCGGCGCAGTCCTTCCTCGGGCAAACACCCGAAGGTTAGACTGCATTCACATAGCGGATCGAGTCACATCCTGATGTGACCCTGCGGCACCAGTACTCAGCGACGATAGATGAAACACCGACCTTCGACCGCACCTTCGGGCAGCGGAAGCTCCGACAGACCTTCAAAATACATCCGGTCACTCGATACCATCAGCCCACCGGGGGCCAGCAATGGTTCAATCAGGGGGGAGACGAAACGGGCAAAGACATCGTTCTTTTCCCGGTTGTGACCACCAAGGTCCGCATGAATCAGGCTGGCTGTGGTCCCAAACCGTTCGACGGAAGCCGGCAGGGTTTCACGTACATCGCCCAGAATAAGCTGGTCATCTGACGGAGTGGAATCCGGGTGCGAGGCCACTGCTCTTTCAAAAACGTAGATCGGACGCCCCTGAATGCGCTGCATCATGTGGTGGTAGGTGCGACCGTTCCCCAGCCCAAGCTCGAACACAGGACCTGTCTGATCCGCTGTCTGATCGATGGCAAAATCCAGACACGCACGCTGTGACACCATGCGGTCGATGAAAAGATCCAGACGGCTTTGATTGTCGGACACGTTATAATCTCTCTCTGATACCTGTTGGCAGCCAGGATGGTGCCGAGCGTGCCCTAGATGACAAAAACTCAACACTTTGTGTAGGTGCATTGCCCTCAGTTTCACAATTCCGCGACATTTCAGCCCAAGAAGGGGTTTGACTATTGAGTCCCAAGCGCGCGAAACTGTGACAAAAAAACAGGGAGTTGTAATGCCGACCTCAATACACGGCCAACCAGGCGGGGATTCCGCATGACGGCCTTGTTATCTGTGCGCGACCTGAGCATCGGCTTTGGCGCAGGTGAAGCCGTTGTCAAAGACGTAAATTTTGACGTTGAACCCGGGCAAACTCTGGCATTGGTTGGCGAATCCGGGTCTGGAAAAACCATCTCTTGCCGCGCTGCGCTCCGCATTCTGCCCCGAACAGCGCAAATTCGCAGCGGCTCAATCACACTGAACGATTCGAAGGGCACGGCAGAACTCACCAAAATCACCGAGCGGCAAATGCGCGATATCCGCGGCAACCGAATCTCGATGATTTTTCAGGAACCCATGCGTTCTTTGTCCCCGCTTCATAAGATCGGCAATCAGGTCAGCGAAGTTCTGTGGCTGCACCGCAACGCGTCCGAGGCGCAAGCGCGCAAAGAAGTTCTGACCCAGTTCGAGCGGGTCGGCTTCCCAGATCCGGCCCGCGCATACGATTCCTATCCGTTCGAGTTGTCCGGCGGCATGCGTCAGCGGGCGATGATTGCCATGGCGATGGTCTCGAAACCGGATCTGCTGATTGCCGACGAACCGACGACCGCACTTGATGTGACCACACAGGCGCAGGTTCTTGGGCTGATCAAGGAACTGCAGCGGGAAACGGGCATGGCCCTGATCCTTGTGACCCACGATCTGGGCGTAGTTGCGAATATGGCCGAACAGGTCGTTGTCATGCACAAGGGTCGCGTGATGGAGGCTGGACCGGCCGAGCTGATCCTAAACGATCCCGCCCACCCATACACACGCCAACTCTTTGACGCAGCACCAGAAATCCCCGATCAGGATGCCGTCGGCATTCCGATGCCTGAGGAAGATCTGATCCTCGAGATGAAGGATGTCTGCAAAACCTACACGATGCGGTCCAGCAAAGGCTGGCGGTCGGATAAACAGATATTCGCCTGTCGCGGTGTTGATCTGAAGCTGGCCCGCGGCAAAACGCTGGCCGTTGTGGGCGAAAGCGGATCTGGCAAGACCACCACAGCCCGGATCGCCCTCGGCGCTGAACTGCCCGACGAGGGCGGAGAGGTCCTGTTTCGGCCCGGCCCCGGTGATGACACGATCAAAGTTCATCGCATGACTCGCGCAGAACGTACGGCGTTTCAGCGCAAGGCACAGATGGTGTTTCAAGACCCCTACAGTTCGCTTAGCCCCAGAATGCGCATTCAGGACGCGATGACCGAACCGTTGGAAATCCATCGCATAGGTACAACCTCCGAGCAGCGCGACAAGGCTGCTGAAATGCTCAAACGTGTCGGCCTGAACTCCGATATGCTCAAACGCTACCCTCACGCTTTTTCTGGCGGGCAGCGCCAGCGCCTGTCGATCGCCCGTGCCATGATGCTGGATCCGTCGCTGATCGTTTGTGACGAACCAACCTCCGCACTGGATGTATCCGTTCAGGAACAGATACTTACGCTTTTGGAAGAACTGCAGGACAGCCTGAACCTGTCCTACTTCTTTATCTCTCACGATCTGGCGGTTGTCGCGCGCATCGCCGACGAAGTTGCCGTCATGCGGCAGGGTCTCGTCGTCGAACAGGCCCCTCCCGAAACACTGTTTTACAACCCCCGCCACCCATACACCAAGGCGTTGATCGCCGCCCAGCCCGAGCCTGACATCAATCGCCCGATCGACCTGAAACTGGTTGCATTGGGCGCTGGTGCGCCAGACAGTTGGGATGACGCCTTTAGATTCTCCGACTCCGTGATACCCTCACTCGTGGAGATGGAGCCCGGCCATAAGGTACGTTGCCATGTTTAAGACCACTCGAAATTTGTTTCTGGCCACATCTCTGGCCGTGTCCTGGATGCTGCCCGCCACGGCAGGAAACATCCCTGATCTTCAGGAAAGCGCATTCTGGAAGTCCGAAGTCGAAAACGGAAACCTTCCTCCGGTTCAAGATCGCATCCCACAAGAACCCCTGTTCGTCGATCTGTCCGCCAAAGGGCGCGAGTTCGGAACGCCTGGCGGAACCCTGCGCACCATGGTTACCCGTTCGAAAGACATCCGGCAGATGGTGGTCTATGGCTACGCCCGGCTGGTTGGTTTTGACGAGAACTACAAAATCGTTCCCGATCTGCTGGAATCCTATGAAAACGAGGGTAACCGAAAATTCACGCTGCATCTGCGAGACGGGCACAAGTGGTCCGACGGAACACCCTTTTCCTCGGAAGACTTCCGTTATTGGTGGGAAGATGTCGCCAATAACGAACTGCTCAGCCCCTCCGGCCCGCCAGATTTCCTGATTGTCGAAGACAAACTGCCAACGGTTTCCTTCCCGGATGAAACAACCATTGTCTACGAATGGGAAGATCCCAATCCGGACTTTCTGCAATCGCTTGCCCAGGCCCGCCCACCCTTCATCTATCGTCCGGCCGAGTTCCTGAAGCAGTATCACGAAAAATTCGCCGATCCTGACAAACTGGCGTTTGAGGTCGACGACGCGCGGGTCAAAAGTTGGGCTGCGCTGCATAACAAGCTCGATAATCTCTACAAGTTTGACAATCACCAGCTGCCCACCTTGCAGCCTTGGCTGAATGCAAGCTCGGGCAAGAAAATCCGCCACAACTTTGTGCGCAATCCATACTACCACCGCGTCGATACAAACGGTGTTCAACTGCCCTATATCGACGTGGTCGAGATGGAGATCGTGGCTCCGGGTCTGGTCGCAGCCAAGACGAATGCGGGTGAAAGTGATCTGCAAGGACGCGGGCTGGCGTTCCGTGACGCCTCGATCCTGAAAAAGGGCGAGGAACAAGGCAACTACAAGACTTTGCTTTGGAAAACCGGTGTGGCCTCGCAAATAGCGATTTATCCGAACCTGAATTTTGCCGATGATGGCTGGCGTGAAGTGCTGAGGGATGTACGCGTCCGCCGTGCCCTGTCGCTTGCCATCGATCGCAAGACGATCAATCAGGCGCTCTACTTCAAGCTGGCCCATCCCGGTGCGATGTCGGTGCTGCCAGCTTCCCCCTTCTATGACGAAGAAAACGCTCAGGCGTGGGCGCAATATGATATCGATCAGGCCAATGCCCTGCTGGACGAGGCCGGGCTGGATCAGCGCGACGGCAACGGCATCCGCCTGCTGCCTGATGGCCGCCCCATGGAGCTAGTAATTGAAACTGCGGGCGAGCGGCAAGAGGTTGAGAACGCCCTGCAGATCGTGACCGACAATTGGCGTGACATTGGTGTCAAACTGGTCATGCGTCCGCTGGATCGGGACATCCTGCGCAACCGTGTATTTTCCGGCAACACCATGGCCTCGGTCTGGTTCGGCTGGGATGATGGCATTCCACAGGCCCATACCTCGCCTGCTTACCTTGCACCGACCGATCAGGTCTTTCTGGCCTGGCCCAAATGGGGTCAGTACTATCAGACTGGTGGCGAAGCCGGCGAGCCGCCTGACATGCCCGACGCGGAACGCCTGATGGCTCTGGCCCATGACTGGGAGGTTGCCGCAACCGACGAAGAGCGTGAGGCTGTCTGGTCCGAGATGCTCAAGATTCACGCCAATCAGCTCTATGCAATCGGAATTCTGAACGGTGCCCCTCAACCCATCGTCGTTTCGAACCGCCTGCGTAACGTGCCTGAAAAGGCGATGTGGGCATGGGAACCGGGGGCGCATTTCGGTATCCACCGCCCTGACGAGTTCTTTTTCGCCGACTGACAGGAGCAGCTAAATGATCATGCTGCGCTACGCGGTGTACCGCTTTTTCACGATGCTGCTGACGCTGCTGGTGGTGTCGGTGTTGATCTTCGTGATCATTAACCTGCCGCCCGGCGATTACCTAAGCAACCAAATTGCCGAACTGCAGGCGTCGGGCCAATCGGCCGGAGTCGCCAAGGCAGAGTTCCTGCGCAAGGAATATGCGCTGGATCGCCCCATGTGGGAGCAATATCTGATCTGGATCGGATTTTGGCCCGGTCCACACGGCTTCGAAGGATTACTGCAAGGCAATTACGGCTGGTCGTTCGAATTTGACCGGCCCGTGCGTGAGATCGTCGGCGACACACTCTGGCTAACCGTCGTTGTGAACCTGGCTGCGATCCTGTTTGTTTATGCCGTTGCCCTGCCATTGGGCGTCATTGCCGCTGCCAGATCACGAACATGGATTGACTATACATCGGCCTTCGTCGGCTATCTGGGCCTGGCGACCCCGAACTTTCTGCTGGCGTTGATCCTGTTTTACTATGGCCATCGCTACTTCAACTTGCCAATCGGCGGCCTGATGGACCCATCCTTCGAAGGCCAGCCGATGAGCTGGGACAAGTTCAAGTCCATTCTGGTACACCTGATCGTGCCTACCTTCGTCATCGGCACCTCGGGTGCCTCCGCCATGATGCAGCGCCTACGCGCCAACATGCTGGACGAGCTGGGCAAACCCTATGTCGAAACGGCTATCGCCAAAGGCATGGCCCCGTCGCGAATGCTGACCAAGTATCCGCTGCGCGTGGCGTTCAACCCTTTTGTGGCCGATATCGGCAACCTGCTGCCGTCGATGGTTTCAGGCTCGGTTCTGGTCTCGGTTGTTCTCGGCCTGCAAACCATCGGACCCACCCTGCTGACGGCTCTGAAAACTCAGGACCAGTTCCTGTCCGCTTTCATACTGATGTTCGTGGCCCTGCTGACCCTGATTGGCACCATGATCTCTGACATCCTGCTGGTCATGCTTGACCCGCGCATCCGGTACGAGGGGCGTGAAGCATGACCCATAAAACCGACGGTCGTTATGTTGACGACGCCCCATTCGATCCGCAGGCCGCCCTGCAACAGCTTGAACGCAAGGATCTAGATGCCCCCAACTGGGTATTGGTCTGGCGCAAGTTCAAAACGCACAAGCTGGGCCTGATTTCGGGCATCTTCCTGCTCCTGTGCTACCTGATGCTGCCATTTGCGGGCTTCATCGCCCCTTACGGACCCAATGATCGTAATGGCGAACATCTCTATGCACCACCGCAATCGGTGAACTGGTTCCACGATGGCAAGTTCATCGGGCCTTACATCTATCCCATCGTTGCCGAGGCCGATCTGGAAACCTTCCAGTGGAAATTCGTCCCCGATACCGAAGACCCGCGCCCGATCCGGTTCTTCTGTGAAGGATCGGAATACAAGCTTGCGGGACTGATCAAATCGGACACCCACCTGTTCTGCGCCCCCGAAGGCGCGACCCTGTTCCTATGGGGATCAGACCGTCTGGGACGCGACGTGTTCAGCCGTATTCTTTATGGAGCGCAACTGTCGCTGACCGTTGGCTTGATCGGTATCTCGGTCTCTTTCTTCCTCGGCATCCTGTTCGGGTCGATGGCAGGATATTTTGGTGGGCGCATCGACTGGGTAATCAACCGGGTCATCGAGATTCTGCGGTCTCTGCCGGAACTGCCGTTGTGGCTGGCACTGTCTGCCGCGGTCCCGTCGAACTGGAGCCCCGTTGCGGTCTTCTTCATCATCTCGATCATTCTCGGCATTCTTGACTGGCCCGGCCTCGCCCGATCCGTGCGCGCCAAATTCCTGTCGCTACGCGAAGAGGAATATGTGCGTGCGGCTGAAATGATGGGCGCAAGCTCGGGCCGGGTGATCCGCAAGCATCTGCTGCCCAATTTCATGTCGCACCTGATCGCTTCGGCCACACTGTCGATCCCGGCGATGATCCTTGGCGAAACAGCGCTCAGCTTCCTCGGCCTCGGCCTGCGTGCTCCGGCGGTCAGTTGGGGCGTCATGCTGAATGACGCGCAGAACCTCGCCTCGATCGAGATCTATCCATGGACCGCGATTCCGATGTTGCCGATCATCGTCGTTGTTCTGGCGTTCAACTTCCTGGGTGATGGCCTTCGCGACAGTCTGGATCCGTATCAGCAATGACACTGCTCGCGTCGCTTCCCTCAACTGACACCTATGAAGTAAAGGGCACAGGCGCGCGGCCCAGCGTGTTTGCGGTGTCCGAACTCGCCACTGCCAGTTTTGCTGCGGTGGGCCAGGAACTGGCGCGTTTTCTGGTTGCTCAGAACCTGACCGATAAACCACCCAAGGTAGCGGTCGATCATCGGCTCGCCTCGCTGTGGTACGGCTACTCCTTCAAACCCGATGGCTGGGAAATGCCCAGCCTCTGGGACGCCGTGGCTGGTGACTACAGGGCCTCGGATGGCTGGATCAGGCTACACACCAATCTGCCGCATCACCGTGCCGCCGCTTTGAAGGTTCTCGGTACCAAGGCCGATCGTTCAACCGTTGGTCAGGCGATCAGGGATTGGGCAATTTCCGATCTCGAAACCGCGATCGTGGCCGAGGGTGGCGTTGCCGCTGCAATGCGCAGTCGGACTGAGTGGCTGGATCACCCTCAGGGACGGGCCGTGGCCCGTGATCCCCTGATCGGTTGGCAGGCACCACGCAGCATCACTTTGCGCGAACGCCCTGAGGCAACGGCTGATCGCCCGTTGGCCGGCCTGCGCGTATTGGACCTGACCCGTGTTTTGGCCGGTCCGGTCTCGACCCGTACTCTGGCCGGTTTCGGGGCCGAGGTTCTGCGCCTTGATCCACCCGGCTGGGACGAACCCGGGGTGATCCCGGACATCTCCCTTGGCAAAACCTGCGCGTATCTGGATCTGAAGTCGCCCGCTGGTCTTGAACGACTGAAGGAACTTCTGACACAGGCCGATGTGTTCGTGCATGGATACCGCCCCGGCGCGCTCGACGCGCTTGGCTTGGACAAAACTCAACGGGATTCACTGGCCCCCAACCGAATTGAGGTCACACTGGACGCTTACGGCTGGCAAGGGCCCTGGGCCATGCGGCGAGGGTTCGACAGCCTTGTTCAGATGAGCTCGGGTATCGCGGATGCCGGGCGCGAATGGGCCAAGGCTGATAAACCAACCCCGTTGCCGGTACAGGCGCTGGATCATGCGACCGGGTACTTCATGGCCGCATCCGTGCTCTCGGCTCTGGCCGAAGCTGCCTTGCATAACGCCGTGATGGATGCGCGCCTGTCCCTCGCCCGTACGGCTGAACTGTTGGCAAGCCTTGCTAAATCCAGCGAGGGCGAAGACATCACGGCCGCCAAAGCCGACGACTATATCGAAAACACCGAAGCCTCAGGCTGGGGACCAGGCCACAGGCTGAAACCCGCATTAAGCGTCGGAAACGCGACTATGCGTTGGTCTCTGCCTGCACCAAAAACGGGAACCTCCGAACCGGCCTGGCCCTCATCGCAACCCTGAGCACCCACTGGGTCGAACTCGCGACCCAGCCCAATGCTTTTGACGGGCGTCTCGTCAGAGACGCAGATCAAATGGGGCGGGAGAGGCTCTTACCGATCATCCCCGCCGCCCGGACCAATATCATCCAGATAATCCTCGTCGATGGCGGCCTGTACCGCGCCGGTCACAGCTTCGCGCTGTTTGGGGGTCAGGTCTTCGGCCTCTTTCCCATCCGCCAGCCGGACAGTGACTTCACGGTGGGCAAAGCGGATACCTTCGCGGGCAAACAGCTCTCGGATTTCCTGATACACTTTCTTGCGCACCAGCCACTGATCCCCCGGCTTGGTCATGAACTTGACCCGGATGATCATGGCCGAATCCTGCATTTCGATCACACCCTGCGATTTCAACGGCTGGATAAAGTTCTCGCCGATCACCGGGTCGCTCAGCAATTGCTGACCCAGCTTCTTGATCAGTTTCCGCACCTTTTCGACATCCGTGTCATAGGTGACCCGCAGCGGCAGCTTCATGATCACCCAGTCACGGGAATAGTTGGTCAGAACCTTGATCTCACCAAACGGGATTGTGTTCAGCGCACCCAGATGGTGACGCAGTTGCATGGAGCGGACCGAGATTTTCTCGACCGTCCCTTTTACATCCCCGATGTCGATATACTCGCCCTTCCGGAAAGCGTCGTCCAACAGGAAGAACGCCCCCGAAAAAATATCCCGCACCAAAGTCTGAGAACCGAAACCAACAGCCAGTCCGACAACACCAGCACCGGCGAACAGCGGACTGACATTGATGCCCAGTTCCATCAGCACGATCAGAACGATGGTAACAACGACGACGGCCAGGATTGCACCCCGGAACAATGGCAGCAGAGTTGCCAGCCGGCTCTGTCCGCCCTCACCACCTTCATCGCCCAGCTCAGCTTCTGCGGTCCCGTCATCGGATTCCTCGGCGATTTTGCTGTCGATCCAGATGCGGAAGAAATGGAACAAGATATAGCCGATGAAGATGATTACCATTACATCCAGCGCCCGCTCGACCGGTAGGTCCTGACTCCAGTCGGCTTCAGGATACCAGATCACGACAAGCGCATAGGCCCCGATGACAAAGGCCAGAATACCTGCGACCCGCCGGGCCAGATCTTCATAGGTTAGCAGATAGTGTTTTCTCTGCTCAGCCTCGGCGGTCTCAGCCATTTCGACAACTTCGCCCTCAACCACTTCGGCATTCATCTCTTCGATCTTGCGCGAGCGATCGAAGTAGCGTTCCAGCATATAGTTCATCGCGCCATAGGCGATGACCACGGACATGAAAATCAGATAAGAACTGGCGATCAGCGGTAGCGGTGTCGGGTTTTCCAGTGCCAGATCAACTGCCAGGCGGAACCAGCTGAACACGACATAGACGATCAGTGCGGGCGCCCAACCGAACGAAACGACGCGCAAGAGCCATGAAACCTGCTCAGATGAACGCCCACCCCGGATTGCGTTCGAAATGGCCCGGGCGTTGAACAAAACCATCAGAATGTTGCCCAGCGCGCCAAACATGGTCAGGCCGCCATAAACCATGGCGTAAACATTGTAGTTGAGCCCGAAATCCGCCACCCAGGTCGCAAAAAGAACAACCGAAATATCATAGGTAGCCAATGCTGAGGCCCAGATATACAGACGCTTTGCGTGACGGTCCGAAAACGGTGGCAAGCGGTATTGGCTCAGGAAAGGTGACAGAACCATACGCCACAGATCAGAGACTGTACGAGACAGGAAAAACGCGGTGAAAATCGCGGTTATCGTAAACTGGATCGAGATATCTTCGGCTTCGCCAAAGAACAGATATCCAACGATCAGCGCCATGATCATTGCAAACACCGTGGCCCCGATCCCCATCAGGAAGCGGAACACAAGGAACGGCATTTTCTCGCGAAAGCCTTGTGGATTTTCCTTGATCCGAGCGACAACCAGCCGCTTGGCTATGCGTTTTCCGTAGATCTCGATCGACAGCCAACGGCCCAGCAACAGGAATAGGATGTTCCAGCCAAGCACTTCGAAATAGGTCTGAATACGGCCGTCCGGACTGGTTTGGCGCAGAATGTACTGCACTTCAAAAATCGAATAGGGCAATGCCTGAAGACGGGATACAAGCGACTCGCGGAACTTGGAAAACCGCTCCTGTGCCTTCATCAGCTGCGATCCGTCCCCCATGGGGTCGGAAGATGCTGCCTCGGCTGCGGCATCAGTCTGCTGACCCGCCGACGAAACGACCTGACCCGCGCTGTCGATCACGATCACACTGGCTCCGGCCTCGGTGGCCGAACGGATTGCCGTGGCCAGATCGCTGTCGGTCGTGGTCGCCGTTTCGCTACTTGAACCCGAGGAATAGCCCGGGATTAACGAGGTTTGCGCCACCGCACCCGTAGCAAAGGCTAAGGCCGCAGTCCAAATGACCAGAATTAGTCCGGCGAGAAAGTTCGTTTTCATAGGGTCTTGCATCCAACTCGATTGCTGCCCGACAGACTACAGAACCCCCGGGCGGTGTTCAAATACTCCCACGGACATTTTTGACATCGTGTGGACCCGTGTTCTTGGCGCAATGATCCGGGCCGGGTATTTTCATGTTAGCAAAAATTGAATATGACCGGTTTCGTATGTGGATGCTGGCAAGGTTTTGATTTTGTCCACCATCTGCCAGCGGCGCTGCACAGTGGTTTAACATGTCTGAAAACACTCAAAATGCTGTTGCCAAATCGCAATGCTTGGCGCATTTGCTGCATGGTTTGGCATCCTTTGGCAAGCGGAACCGGAAAATATGCGATATCAGGTGCGGACGCGCGGATATTGCACCGAAACCAGGAAAACGGGCGAGGGCATGAGCCTAGGCATCTCGAAAGACAAAACCGGCCGAGCGCCGCGCATACTTTTCTACAGCCATGATACGTTCGGACTTGGGCATCTGCGACGCTCGCGCGCTCTGGCAGCGGCGATGACACAGGCCGATCCGCTTGCCTCGGCACTGATTCTGACAGGCTCGCCGGTGGCTGGCCGTTTCACCTTTCCCCGCCGCGTCGATCACGTTCGCCTGCCCGGTGTGACGAAACGGGCTGACGGATCCTATGCCGCACAAACCATCGGCATGGGCATCGATGAGGTGACCGAGCTGCGTTCGGGCCTAATTCAAACCGCTGTGCAACAGTTTGAGCCCGATATTTTGATCGTCGATAAGGAACCAACCGGGTTCCGGGGCGAATTGCTGCCAACGCTGGAGCGCCTCGAAAGGTCACCCCGCACAAAGCTGGTTCTTGGCTTGCGCGACGTTCTGGATGAACCCGAGGTTCTGGCCGCCGAATGGGCACGTAAAGAAGCCGTGGCCGCAACCGAGCGCTTTTATCACGAAATATGGGTCTACGGCCTAAAATCGGTTTATGACCCGACCAAAGGAGTGCCGCTCAGCCCCGCCGCGCAATCCCGTATCCACTGGACCGGGTATCTGCGCCGCGATCTTGGTCCGGTCGGTGAACCGCCTGAACAACCTTATATCCTCATCACTCCCGGTGGGGGTGGCGACGGTAAGGCGATGGTCAATCAGGTCCTGTCGGCTTACGAGAAAGACCCCGAACTGTCACCACGCGCCGTTCTGGTCTATGGCCCCTTCCTGTCGGGCGAGCTTCGCGAAGAATTCGAGACGCGTGTTGCCGCGTTGAACGGCCGTGTGACCGCCGTTGGCTTCGAATCTCAGATCGAAACGCTGTTTGCCGGTGCTGCAGGCGTTGTGTGCATGGGCGGCTACAACACCTTCTGCGAGGTGTTGTCCTTCGACAAGCGCGCCGTCATCGTCCCGCGCACCACACCACGGCTCGAACAGTGGATCCGCGCCTCGCGTGCCGAGGATCTTGGGCTTGTTCGGATGCTGGATGAAACCCGCGACGGGCTCAGCGCAGATGCGATGATCCAGGCGATCCGCAATCTGCCACATCAGCCGCTGCCGTCGCAGGCAATCAGCAGCGGTCTGCTGGATGGGCTGGACTACGTCACCCATCGCATTGACGCCCTTCTGGGTGGGGAACAGGAACGGGCAACCGGATGACCACAACCGAACCCAAACTGGCGGTGCTGGTCAAAGGGTGGCCGCGCCTGTCCGAGACGTTTATTGCACAGGAACTGGTGGCCCTTCAGGATGCCGGGCATCAGTTCGACATCTGGTCACTGCGCCATCCGACCGATACCAAACGGCACCCGCTGCATGACCGGTTCAAGGGTCAGGTGCACTACCTGCCTGAATATCTTTACGATGAACCCGAACGTGTCTGGGCCGCGCGCGAAGTTGCACAACGCCTGCCCGGCTACGCAAGGGCCTACGAAATCTGGCGACAAGACCTGCGCCGTGATCCGACCCACAATCGCATCCGTCGTTTCGGTCAGGCCTGTGTACTGGCGGCCGAGCTTCCCGCTTCGACCCATGCAATGTATGCGCATTTCATGCACACGCCATCTTCGGTCGCGCGCTACGCTGCCATCATGCGCGACATACCGTGGAGCTTTGCCGCCCACGCCAAGGACATATGGACATCCCCGGATTGGGAAAAGCAGGAAAAGCTGCAGGCCGCGACCTATGGCGCCACCTTCGGGGCGACCTGCACCGCAATCGGTGCGCGGCATTTGCGCGAGCTGGCCGATGACCCCGCGCGGGTTGAACTGATCTACCACGGGCTTGATCTGTCGCGCTTCCCTGATCCGCCGCAGCGGGATCCTCGTTTGCCGGATGGTCCATTCCACATGATGTCGGTGGGCCGGCTGGTCGAAAAGAAAGGCTTTGACCGGCTGATTGATGCCTTTGCCATGCTGCCATCCTCGCTGGATTGGCACTGGACCCATATCGGTGGCGGTACCCTCGGCAAGGCGCTTCAGGATCGCGCAGCAGCTGCAGGTCTGTCGGAGCGGATCACATGGAAAGGCGCGTGTGATCAGCCCGAAGTCATTGCCGAAATGCGCAAGGCCGATTTGTTCGTTCTGCCCAGCCGCATTGCCGAGGATGGTGACCGCGACGGTTTGCCGAATGTGCTGATGGAGGCCGCTTCGCAGCGTCTGCCCATCCTCTCCACACCCGTATCGGCTATCCCCGAATTTATCGAAACCGGTGTCCACGGCATCCTATCCGATGATGATCCCGCTGCTTTGGCTCAGGCAATAACAACTCTGGCAAATAATCCCGGCGCAGCTGAACGGATGGCAAAGGCGGCCCATGATCGCCTGATCGCCGAATTCCGCATGGATCCCGGTATCGCACGCCTGTCCGAACGCCTGAACGCATTGTGCATGGAAGAGGCCTGATGGCCCGGGTCGCCTTCTATGCTCCGATGAAGTCACCCCAAAGCCCGGTTCCTTCGGGTGATCGCGAAATGGCCCGAAACCTGATGCACGCGATCGGCGCACAGGGCGATAGGGTCGATCTGGTCTCCGAATTGCGGATCTACGACAAAACTGGTGACAGCACCGTTCAAGACAGGCTGCGTACAGCGGCTGAGGCCGAAGCCACACGCCTGATTGCAGAAATGCCCGGGGATACCGATCTTTGGGTGACCTACCACAACTACTACAAAGCGCCTGACCTGCTGGGTCCAAAGGTCGCCCACGCGCGCGGCATTCCCTATGTACAGCTTGAAAGCACGCGTGCGACCAGCCGACTGAGCGGGCCATGGTCCGGCTTTGCGCAATCTGCGCACGATGCCTGTGATGCGGCACAGGTGATTTTCTATCACACCGCCAACGACCTGATCACGCTAAAGCGAGAGCGATACGGCAATCAAACCCTGGCCGAGCTGCCGCCCTTTCTGCCTATTTCCGAACTTCCCGGTGCCTCCTCCTGCGACGGGCCGATGCTGGCGGTGGGGATGATGCGCCACGGCGACAAATTCGCCTCATATGAAATTCTGGCCGACACGCTGGGACATCTATCAGGTGAGTGGCAGCTGAACATCGCAGGCGGCGGCCCCGCCCGTGCCGAGGTCGAGACCCTAATGGCACCCTTTGGTGACAAGGTGCAGTTTTTGGGCCAGCTCGATCGTACCGCATTACAGAACGTGTACGAGACCGCTTCGATGCTTGTCTGGCCCGGCGTGAATGAGGCCTATGGCATGATCTATCTGGAAGCGCAGGCAAGCGGCCTGCCGGTGGTGGCGCAGGATCGCCCCGGTGTCCGCGATGTGCTGATGTCAGCGGACCATCCTGCCATTGAAACGGGTGCAAAGGGGCTGGCCAAACGAATTCAGACATTGCTGGCCGATCCCGCATTGCGTCGATCCGAGGGGCGGCAGGCGCGGGCCTATGTTACCCAACGCCATTTGATCCCATCTGCAACAGAACGATTCTGGGCCACAGTTCGACCCCTGCTGGAGAAACACTCATGAGCAAACTGGCACTTCTGCGTCATGGCCACACCGACTGGAACCGCGCGGGTCGCATTCAGGGCCGCAGCGACATTGCACTTGATGAACACGCGCGCGCTGAATTGGCCGGGTACCAGCTGCCAGACCCGTGGAACACTGCCTCGCTGTGGGCAAGCCCACTTGGCCGCGCCTTTGAGACGGCGCAACTGGTGGCTGGTCGTGATCCGCAGACCTCAGATGCGTTGATCGAGATGAACTGGGGCGACTGGGAAGGTCAGCGCGGCGTCGATCTCATCGAAGAGGTGGACAGCGGCTATCGCCATATCGAAGACTGGGGCTGGGATTTCCGCCCCCCGAATGGCGAAAGCCCGGCGGAGCTCTGGGCGCGTCTAGAGCCATGGGTGTCGGGACTGCAGAGCGATGCAATTGCCGTGTGCCATATCGGTATCATGCGAGTCATTCTGGCAAAGGCATGGGGTTGGGATTTCTCTGGTCCCGCCCCGTTCAAGATCAAACGCAACCGCCTTTTCGTCGTGGATCTCGACACGATGACCCCGGTGCCTGAACCCGTCCGCCTGACACCGCGCGAGGTGTCCGCATGAGGGTTATGATCGTCGTCACCCATCTGCTGGGAACCGGTCATCTGAGCCGGGCCCTGACCCTTGGCCGTGCCTTCGTTGAACAAGGGCATGACGTGTTCGTGGTCTCCGGCGGGATGCCCGCACCGCAGCTGGACACCAGCGGAGTGACTTTGCTTGGTTTGCCGCCCCTGCGATCAGACGGCACCGATTTCACGAGACTTCTGACCCAGACCGGCGACATCGCCACGCCAGCCTATCTGGAAGCCCGCGCCAATGCGCTGATGCAGGCTATCGGCAGTTTTCAGCCTCAGATTCTGATAACCGAGCTTTATCCGTTCGGACGCCGCAGTCTGGCGGCAGAGTTTCAGGCCGCACTTGAGGCCGCACAGGAGCTCCCATCACGCCCCGTCATTCTGGGCTCGATCCGCGATATCCTCGCGCCGCCCTCAAAACCCTCAAAGGCAGAACGTGCAGATGAGGTTGTGGCCCAGTACTATGACGGAATTCTCGTGCACTCTGATCCCCGGATCACGCCACTGGACATCAGTTGGCCGGTATCCGAAGCTCTGGCGGAGCGGCTGCACTATACGGGTTTCGTTGCGCCCTCTGCGCCATCACCCCATCCCGAAAGCATCGGATCGAACGACATTCTCGTCAGCGCTGGTGGAGGCTCGGTCGGACAACCGATCTTTCGCGCGGCCATCGAGGCCGCCCGAAAGATGCCAAACACGCACTGGCGCATGTTGGTCGGCGGTCAGGATGCAACCACCCGCATAAGTGAACTGGCACAGCTTGCTGGTGATGCACCTGTAACACTTGAACCGGTGCGCCCTGACTTTCGCCAGATGCTGCCGCTGGCCAAGGCATCGGTCAGCATGTGCGGCTACAACACTGCGATGGACCTGCTGCAATCCGGCACTCCGTCCGTTCTGATACCGTTTGACGATGGCAAAGAGGTCGAGCAAGGCCTGCGGGGGCAAAGTCTCGCACAACTTCCGGCAATCGAGGTTCTGCCCAGCAGTGAATTGAACGGACAAAGCCTGTCTGATGCGCTGATGCGCGTCATCACGGACGGGCCGCGCGACGCGATGCGGCACGGCTTTGACGGTGCTAAGCGATCTGTTGAAATCGCGACAGGCTTATTGGAGCGCAGACAATGACCCCAGACTGGCGCCCTCTACTTGTAGAATTGGAGGAATGGCAGGCCCGAGGTCTGACTTTTCCGCTCTGGTGGCGCGATGATGACGCCGTGACCCCAACCCCACAACTAGATGTCTTAACCGACCTGAGCAACCGTCTCGACCTGCCCGTCCATCTCGCCGTCATTCCCCGCGATGCGGATCAGGCACTGTCACAATGTATGGCCAAAGAACCTGCCCTGATCCCTGTCGTACACGGCTGGGCGCATCAAAATCACGCTCCGAAAGAGGAAAAGAAGGCCGAATTCCGCCTGCACCGCTCGCTGGATGACATCACTGCCGATGCAAAAGCGGGCCTGACAAGACTACGGGAGCTGTTTGGTGAAACGCTGCGACCAATGTTCGTTCCCCCATGGAACCGCATTGATTCAGAGGTTGCCGCCGAGCTTCCGGGGATGGGGTATCGTGTTCTGTCGACTGCCACGCCACGAAAGGCCGCAAACGCGGCACCCGGACTGGAACAGATCAACACCCATCTTGACCCCATTGACTGGCGCGGTACGCGCGGCTTGGCGGCCCCAGATATGCTGATTGCCAAAACCGTCCAGTTATTTAAAGACCGCCGAGAAGGTTCTGCAGACAACACCGAACCCTTTGGCGTGTTGACCCATCACCTTGTTCATGATCAAGACATCTGGACCTTTACCGAAGATTTACTGCGCAGACTTCTGGACGGTCCGGCAACCGTCTGGACAATGCCGCGCGACTGACTACTCAAGGAGTTCCCGATGAGCCGACTGGATTCCATGCTGCGCCGCCTGACCGCGCAGCGCGATGGTCTGAACTGGGCTGCCGCGCAGATCAATGGCGTCGACGGCGATGTTCTGGATATGGGGCTCGGGAATGGCCGCACCTATGATCACCTGCGCGAAATCCTGCCCGGCCGCCGGATCTGGGTGATGGACCGTGTGCTGCAGTGCCACCCCGACAGCACTCCGCCAGCCGAGGATTTTCTGCAGGGCGAGGCTGAACCGATGCTGGAAAAACTGGCACAAAACGGTAGCGGCATTGCAATGGCGCATTACGATTTCGGGCGCGGCATCAAATCCGAAGACGTGGCCGAGGCCGCGCGGCTCAGCCCGATGATTGCCAAGGTGATGTTGCCGGGTGGATTGCTGATCTCTGGCCAGCCTCTGGTGGGCTTCGATCAGATCAAAGGGCCCGAGACCATCGCCCCGGACCGCTATCTGTTCTATCGCACCTGAACTGCCCTTTGTCAGGCGACCCGACGACCTCGGGACCAGACTGCACTCAGCGCCGGAACACCAGCACGCATCCTAAACCGGATCAAATCGGCGCGGGTTCCGGCCCGCAATTCTCCACGGTCAGTCAACCCGGCGGCCTGTGCAGGGGTAAGCGTGACGGTTTTCATACCCCTTGCCAGATCACCCCACATCTCTCCCAGCATGGCTGCGGAAAGCAGCAGCGCTGACGGCACGTAATCCGAAGACATGATGTCCAGATGGCCAAGCTCGGCCAGCTCTCGCGCCGCCACATTGCCCGAATGCGACCCACCCCGGATGACGTTCGGTGCGCCCATCATCACCTTGATACCGTGATCATGGCAGGCGCGTGCGGCCTCGACCGTGGTCGGAAACTCGGCAAGGCGAATACCGTGCCCTGCCGAGACACGAACCTGATCCTCGGTCGTGTCATCATGGCTGGCCAGCACCGCGCCAAAGCGGCGGGCTGCCTTGACCGTTTCGACCTCGTGCCGGTCACCGTTTCGGTCCCGCAGCCCCTGCAACTGAGCGATATGCTGCTTGAACATCTCATCATCCATGCTGTGCTTGCCCTGCACATAAGCCTTGAGCTTTGAGAGGTCGCGAAACTGCCTCTGCCCCGGCGTATGATCCATCAGAGACACCAGACCGACGCGATCCTCGGGGCCGAACTCGTCCAGCTCATCAACCAGCGTCTCGGAACAAACCTCGGCCCGCAAATGCAGGAAGTGGCTGATCTTCAGCGCATCCTGTTCCCGCAACTGCCATAGCTCTTCGGACAATCCGCGCGCATATTTCAGATACCGGGCCTGGCCACTGGGAATCGATCCCACACGCATGGCGTCAAACACCGTCGTGATACCCGTGCTTGCCAGTTCAGCATCATGCGCAATGATCGCTGCTGCATGAGGCCAGTCCACTTTCGGGCGTGGCTGAATATGACGTTCCAGATTGTCGGTGTGCAGTTCGACCAGACCAGGGCTGATGTAGTCTCCCTCACAATCGATCGCGCCCGCAGGAACCGAGTTACCCGTATCGATTTCGGTGATGTTCTCGCCGACAATCCGGACACTGCCGATTACAGTTTCTTCGGGCAGAACAAGCGTGGCATTGGCAAGGATCAATTCTTCTGTCATCTGAACTTCACGTAGTTTGAACTATTGGGTAGGCCACGCAATAGGAGGCCAATGTGACATTCACGCGATACGCGATCTATTTTGCGCCACCCGCCGATGCGGACTGGACGAAATTCGCAACCAACTGGCTGGGTTGGGACATGGAAACCGGATCCGAGGCGGCGCATCCGGTCGTCGATGGTATAGATGTGGCCTCGGTTACCGAAACTCCGCGCAAATATGGGTTGCATGCCACTATGAAACCGCCCTTCCGCCTGTACCAGGGGCGGTCGGTAACCCAGCTGCAAGATGCTTGCGCGCAACTTGCTGCGTCTTACGCCCCGATCTCGCTGGATGGTTTGGAGATTGCGCGGTTGGGCCGTTTCCTGGCTCTGCGCCCTCACGGCAACACCGGCCAGCTTGGGGAGCTGGCTGCTGCCTGCGTGCGTGACCTCGACCGGTTCCGGGCACCCGCGACCGAGGATGAACTGGCCCGCCGCCGGGCTGCGGGCCTGTCCATGGAACAGGATGCCAACCTGACCAACTGGGGCTACCCTTATGTTCTGGACTCGTTTCGCTTTCACATCACGCTCAGCGGCAAACTGGACAAGCCCACACTGAGTAGTGTTCAGGCGACGCTGGAAACCCATCTTGGTCCGCTGTTGCCCACTCCGTTCCGGATCAATGATCTGGCGCTGATGGGCGAAGCTGATGACGGTCGGTTTCACCTGATCCATCGCTACGCCCTCTCCGGCTGAAGACCGGTCAGGATTTCATTCACCGTGTCATCAAGCGATCCGGAGTTATCGACTTCGATAACCCGGTTCAGACCTTCAGGCAGCGGTGCCCTGGCCCGGCCCAATCGACGCATCTGCTCTGCCGCGCTTTCCCGGCCGCGCGACGAAAGACGCTGCGCCAGAACCTCTGCATCAGCAGTTAGCGAAACCACGATCAACTCACCAAACTCGTCCTGCGCCTGCAACAATACGGATCGCGACAGATTGACCAGAACCGCCTTTGCCTCTCGCCGCTGTTCCGCAATCTCTTGCGGAATTCCATAATGCAGACCATGTGCAGGCCAGTGCAAAGCAAATGCGCCATCCAGCAACATCTGCTCGAACACATCGACCGAAACCCTCTCAAATTCTTCGCCTTCTTCACCTTCAGGACGCGTGATAACCCGCCTAACCCGCTGAATGCCGTTGGCCCGCGCCTCCAGCGCCTCCATCACGCTGTCCTTGCCGACCCCGGATGGTCCGACAACCGCTATGACAGGCGCCAGCCTCATGCGGCCACCCCCGGCGTGAATTCCGAAACGTTGACCTCGCGATCGCAAACCCGTTCCCGCGCATCGACATCGTGAAAGATCCCGACAATTGCTGCACCGCGTTCCTTTGCCTCTTTGATCAGCGACAGAACGGTTTCCCTGTTCTGTGCGTCCAGGCTGGCCGTCGGTTCATCCAGCAGCATCGCAGGGTATTCATGCGCAAACCCGCGCGCAATGTTCACCCGCTGCTGCTCACCGCCCGAGAATGTTGTGGGGCTGAGGGACCACAAACGTTCGGGGATGTTCAGCCGCTTCAGCAATTCAGCCGCCTTGTCCAGCGCCGCCTGCTTGTCACAACCCACAGCCAATAAAGGTTCTGCCACGACTTCGAGCGTGGGCACCCGCGGCACGACCCGCAGAAACTGGCTGACATAACCAAGCGTTTCCCGGCGCAGCGCCAGAATCTCGCGTGGCTCGGCTTTGGCCACATCAAGCCCACTCACCAGCACCTGACCCGATGCGGCCAGATAGTTGCCATAAATCACCCGCATCAGCGTCGATTTGCCTGCGCCTGACGCACCGGTCAGGGCAACACATTCTCCGGGGCCAACCTTTAGCGAAGCGCCTTCCATCACCGGGATTACCGCACTGCCCTGATTGTGCAGGGTGAAGCTTTTGCTCACGTCCTTGAGTTCAATCATCTTCCTCGCCCTCACACCTGCAGCACACTGGAGACCAGCAATTGAGTGTAAGCATGCTGCGGATCATCCAACACCTGATCGGTCAGCCCGGCCTCGACCACGTGACCGTCTTTCATCACCATCAACCGGTCCGCCAACAGGCGAACGACCGCCAGATCATGGGTAACAATGATGGCGCTCAGCCCCATTTCGCGCACCAGCCCGCGCAGCAGGTCCAGCAAACGCGCCTGAACCGAAACATCCAGACCACCCGTTGGTTCGTCCATGAACACCAGCCGGGGGCCGGTCACCAGATTGCGCGCAATCTGCAGGCGCTGTTGCATCCCGCCCGAAAACGCTGTTGGCCGATCATCAACCCGCGCCGCTTCAATCTCGACCCTCCCAAGCCAGTCGATCGCCTTATCGCGGATATCACCATAGTGCCGGTCACCAACGGCCATCAGCCGCTCTCCGATGTTGCCCCCGGCACTGACTGACATGCGCAGACCATCACGCGCATGCTGATGCACGAAAGCCCAGTCCGTTCGGCTCAGCATCCGGCGCTCGGGTTCCGACATAGTAACCGTATCCACCGGCCCATCGGCACGGGTGTCAAAAACCACCTGCCCTGCGTCGGGTTCAAGATGCCCGGCCAGACAATTCAGCAGCGTCGACTTACCCGATCCGCTTTCACCGACAATCCCCATCACCTCACCGGGATAGAGATCGAAACCTACATCAGTGCATCCGATCCGCGCGCCATAGCGTTTCTCGATGCCTTTGACCTGCAACAGGGGGGTCATGCCGCGTCCTCCTCGGCCAGTCGGCCCACATGGCCCGCCTCGCGGCGTGACCGGCAATAATCGGTATCCGAGCAAACAAACATCCGGTTGCCTGCGTCATCCATGATCACCTCGTCCAGATAGCTGTCTTCGGCCCCGCACAGGTCGCAGGGATGATTGGCCTTGGTCGCCTCAAACGGGTAATCCTCGAAGTCAAGGCTCACGACATTGGTATGCGGGGGCACCGCGTAGATCCGCTGCTCGCGCCCCGCACCAAACAGCTGGATCGCGTCCATCTCAAGCTTGGGGTTGTCGAATTTCGGAATGGGCGACGGGTCCATGACATAGCGATCCGAGACTTTCACCGGATAGGCATAAGCGGTCGAGATCGCGCCGTGCTGGCTGATGTCCTCATACAGCTTAACATGCATCAAACCGTATTCTTCGAGGCTGTGCATCTTGCGCGTCTCTGTCTCGCGCGGTTCCAGAAAGCGCAGAGGCTCCGGGATCGGCACCTGATAGACGATGATCTGATCCTCGCGCAGCTTTGCCTCGGGGATACGGTGGCGCGTCTGGATGACCGTTGCCTTCTCGGTCTCTTCCGTGGTCTCAACACCTGCAGTGTTTTCAAAGAACTTACGGATAGAAACGGCGTTGGTCGTATCATCCGCACCCTGATCGATCACCTTGAACGTATCCTCGGGCGTCAGGGTTGCGGCAGAAACCTGCACCCCACCCGTACCCCAGCCATAGGGCATCGGCATCTCGCGGCTGGCGAAAGGCACCTGATAGCCCGGCACCGCCAGCCCTTTGAGAATGGCGCGGCGGATCATTCGTTTGGTTTGTTCATCCAGATAGGCGAAATTATACTCGCTCATAGGAAACCTCTTTCGGTCAACTCAATCTCCAAGGCTCGCGGAGTGGTAAAGTGAATGCCGTCCATGCCGACAGCGCGCGCGCCTTCGACATTGTGCAAACCGTCATCAATGAACACGCAGTCCTGAGGCGCGATACCTGCTCGTTCGCAGAGCAGCTCGAAAATCCGCGCGTCGGGCTTCATCACACCCTCCTGCCCCGAAACGACAAGCGTTCCGAAAACATCGCCAAGACGCGGATGAACCTTCAACCCTTCCGGCCAAGTTTCAGCTGACCAGTTGGTGATGGCATGAACCGGAGTTCCCTGCGTCTTAAGCCGCTCCAGCACATCCCATGTACCGTGGATCGGGTTTTCGACAGTGCGCGTGTACAGTTCGACGTAAGCCGCAAACAGGGTTTGATCCTGCGGGTCCTCAAGTTCCTGCGCCAGATCGGCAAAGCGTTCGCCGTTGTCTCCGCGGGCATTACGCGTCAGGAAATCCGTGCGCTCGATGAACGCGTGCGCTGCCTCTTCTGAACCCAATGCTTCAACCCAGGCAAGATGCGGCTGCCAGTCAACCAGCACGCCACCGATATCAAAAACGACGGCCTTCATTCCGCCGCCTCCTTCGGTGTGATCCGCTCTTCGGCCTCACGGCGCAGTTTGCGGACCAGTTCCAGCTCGGACTGGAAATCCACGTAGTGCGGCAGCTTGATATGTTCGAGGAAACCGGTGGCCTGAATGTTGTCTGAGTGGCTGAGGACAAATTCCTCATCCTGCGCAGGAGCGCCCAGATTGTCCTCGCCCAGCTCTTCCCAACGCAGGGCGCGATCAACCAGAGCCATCGCGATGGATTTGCGTTCCGACTGGCCGAATACCAGCCCATATCCGCGCGTGAATTGCGGCGGTTCGGTCTTGGAGCCCTTGAACTGGTTCACCGTTTCGCATTCGGTCAACTCGATCTCGCCGATCTCAATGGCAAACCCCAGTTCGGGGATATCCATCTCAACCGCGACCTTACCGATCCGCAACTCTCCGACAAAAGCGTGGTTGCGGGCATAGCCACGCTGGGTTGAGTAAGCCATGCCCAGCACAAACCCCTCATCCCCGCGTGTCAGGGATTGCAGGCGCAGTGGCCGGTTCGACGGAAACTCCATCGGCTCGCGCGTCAGGTCTCCCGGTGTTGCATCGCTAGGCAGTTCGTCCTGAATGATATCCTCACCCTTGAGGAATTCGGTGATATGCGGTGTTGCCTCCTGCCGGGCAGAACCTTTGGGCGCAGCAGCCACCTCTCCGTCAGCGGCCAGTTTGAAATCCAACAGACGGTGCGTGTAATCGAAGGTCGGGCCCAGCACCTGCCCGCCTGGCGCATCCTTGAAGGTGGCCGAGATGCGGCGATCACACGCCATGTCACCCGTCTCAACCGGATTGGAGTAACCAAATCGCGGCAGTGTCGTGCGGTAGGCCCGGATCAGAAAGATTGCTTCGATCAGATCGCCGCGCGCCTGTTTGATCGCCAGCGCCGCAAGATCAGGATCGAACAGGGATCCTTCGGCCATCACGCGGTTCACGGCAAGGCTCAATTGCTCCCGGATCTGCGCAATGCTCAGTTCGGTAACATCCGTTGATCCGCGCCGTTCCTCAGCCAGCCAGGCATGGGCGTTTTCGATGGCCTTCTCACCACCTTTGACAGCAACATACATCGCTTAACCCTCCGCCCTGATCTGCGTGCTGCGCGGCAATGCCGCGACTTGCGTTCCGCTGGTGAAAAAGAAGTCGCATCCCAGTGGGTAGAGCGCTGCATTGCCTTGCAGGATAGCGATATCCGTAAGCGAAAGATGCGCCACCTCCTTAATGCCCGGTCCGCTGAGTGCCGCACCCTGTTGTTCGAGCGCATCGCCTTCCACGATCAGCGTGGCAGACCGGTCGGGATACTCCGACGTACCGATCCGGTAGGTGTTCAGCGGCATGAGATCATCCCAGCGACCCACCGCAAAATCGGCTTCGGCTGCCGCAACAATCGGCGCTCCGGTATGGAAGGTCAGCCATTTCCGCACCGCTTCGGTATCAGCCTCCCCGGCAAGGTGAACGCGGGTTTCTGGATCACATAGGGTCAACAGCAACGTACCCGCCGCTATGGACAAAGGTGCAGGGGGTTCAGCGCCAGTCAGGTCACGAATCTCTCCAGGTCGCGCCATGACGGTCATTGCCGCACGAAAGGCATGTGAGGCATCAACCGGGGCGTTTCGGAACCCGCCCGAGAATTGGGTTTGTGCGTTCATTGGTCTTCTCCGCGTACCATGGTGAAGAACTCGACTTTGGTGGCTGCTGCCTTGGCCGCACGTGCCGTTTTGGCGGCCTGCATCTGCATCGTCAGCGGATCGATCACTTTTGCCCGGACCATGTCGGCAGACCCGGTCTGCATCAGCGCATCGACCAGAGCTGCTGTCCGGGCCTTATCCCGGGACCTACCCTGAACATAGCCGTGCCCGACCGTGCCATCCTTCAGCACCAGTGAGCATCGCGTCACTGTCATCTCTCCCAGATTGAACGGGGCACCCGTGCCGCCCGTGCGACCGCGCACCATGACGCCACCGATTTCGGGCGCTCGCAGCCATTCATATGTCGGGTTCAGCTGCAGGCCGTCCCATAGTGCCATCAGGGCATCCTGCGGCGCCCGGGCCAGCACACCCATCCATGTTTGCCGCGCTTCGGCTGATTTATCTGTCTGTTCCACCATCAAAGCCTCTTGGCCAAGTTGTCTATTTTCACTATACAACTAGACAAATATTACACCTGTCGATCTCGAGTCGCAATCTCCCCAGCCGTGAAGTTTTTATGACATGAGCAAAACACCGATCTGGAAAAGCATCGCTCTGACTCTGACCTCGGATATAGCCGAGGGCCGGTACAACACCGGCGACCGCCTGCCGACCGAAGCGCAACTGGCCGCAACCCATGGCGTAAACCGGCATACCGTCCGACGGGCGCTGTCCGATCTGGCCGAGCGCGGGCTGGTCCACGCCCGGCGCGGTGCAGGCGTTTTTGTTTCGGCTCGCCCCACCGACTACCCGATTGGCAAACGTGTCAGATACCACAAGAACATCTCGGCCAGCGGTAAGATTCCGGGCAAACGGGTGCTGGCCCTGACAACCCGCGCATCTGATGAGGCCGAGGCCGAAGCGCTCGGCCTGCAAACAGGTGACCCGGTTCATGTCTATGACGGCTTGTCTCTGGCTGACGGACAACCTGTGGGTCTGTTTCAGAGCGTCTTTCCGGCAGAGCGATTTCCCGATCTGCTGGACGCCCTGTCCGAAAATGCATCGGTGACAAAGGCCCTGCAAACCTGCGGCGTGCCGGATTACACCCGTATTTCGACCCGCCTGACCGCGCGATCCGCCAGCGCAACGCAGGCACTGCACCTGCATTTGACCGAAGGCGCCCCCGTGCTGCATTCGCTGGGGGTAAACGCTGATCCTGACGGACAACCCGTTGAATATGGCAAGACCGTATTCGCGGGTGAGCGCGTGACACTTACCCTAAGCGATGAATAACAGGTGTGCTCCCGCCCGTCTTCAACCTCCTGACGGAGGCCTCATCCCGTTGGGCATAGCGCCGCGCTATGCGCGGCGCCGGGCCCAAGGCCGCCTAGGGGTATCGGCGCAGCCGATGTCCCTGTGGGCGCGGGAGCTGTCTTGGCTGATTAGATCACGCCTCGTGTTTTTCCAGAAATGCTTCGGCAGACATGGCACGGAAATCTGGCAGGGCAGTACGAAGCCTGCTGTTGTCCCAATCCCACCAAGCCAGTGCCATCATGCGATCTGCAATCTCCTCGGGAAAGCGGCGACGCACCGGTTGTGCAGTCACGCCAGCAACAATTGTGTATGGCGCTACATCCTTGGTGACAATCGCTCCAGAGGCAACGACCGCGCCATGGCCTATGGTAACCTCGGGCTTGATGATCGCGGCATGACCAATCCACGTGTCATGGCCGATAAACGCTGTGCGACCCGCGCGATGGGCAAACCAGTCGGCATCGTCCTCGGCATCGTCCCAATAGTCAGCTGACCGATAGTGAAAATGATGCAGCGAGGCTTTCTCCATCGGATGATCGGTCGCCCCGATCCGAGTGAAGCTGGCGATGTTCGCAAACTTGCCGATCCGGGCATTGGCGATGTCGCAGGTCCGGTCGCAATAGGAGTAATCGCCGAACTCGGAATTCGCCACGCGGGTACCGGCACCGATCTCGACAAACTCGCCAAAGGTGCTGCCGGCAATCTGGCAATCGGGATGGATGAACGGCTGGTCGGAACGCAGTCGCGCCATGGTCTTTTTGTCCTTGTTCTTAGGTCACGGCAAAAGGAACGACTTGCCCTTGCGATCCCGCGGTTTGCGCGTCTTTCCGGTTTCACCCTGGATCAGACGTCGGCGCAGCCAGCCCGAGAACCAATCCATCAGCATCACCATCAGGATGATCAGGACGATATAGTAGGCGACCTCTTCCCAGTCTTTTTGCGTGATGATGGCCTGCGTCAGCAGCAGGCCGATTCCGCCGCCGGTGATCGCACCGATTACGGTGGCACTGCGGGTGTTGGATTCGAGGAAGTAAAGCAACTGGCTCAACAACACCGGAGTGATCTGCGGGATCACCCCAAAGCGATAGCGCTGTGGTGCGTTCGCTCCGGTGGATTGCACACCTTCGATCTGCTTCTGATCCACATTTTCCAGCGCCTCCGAGAAAATCTTGCCGAATGTGCCGGTATCCGTCACCAGAATGGCCAGTGCCCCTGTCAGCGGACCGGGACCAAAGGCCCGAGCCAGAACAACTGTCCAGATCAGCGCATCCACGCCACGGACAAAATCGAACACCCGGCGCGTGACAAAGCGTACCGACCGCAACGGATTGAAATTGCGCGTCGCCATGAAGGCCAGCGGCAATGCAATCAGGCCAGCCCCAAGGGTTCCCAGAAAGGCCATTAGTATGGTCTCAAAGATCGCCCAGGCCACATCCTGATGCCGCCACATCTTGTTGGTCCAGAAGTCATTGAAGATCGCACCGGCCTCACCTGATGCGGCACGCACCATCAACTCCGAGAAGGGTTTTCCGTAATAGGGGCTATCGAGCGTAAACCAGAACAGCTCCCAACCGGTGAAATAGCGGAATACTTCTGATCGGTTACGGGTAACCGTCAGACGGCCCGCATCCGTCGTGATCGCCAAACGGTTCTTCGAGACATTGATCCATTCAGGCACATCCCCTGACGGCAATTCAGCCTGCACGCCAGCGGATCGGCTGGGTGTCGCGCGTACCCTTCCGTAACCCGGGATATCGTACTCGACCGTCTCGGGACCAAAGCGCACAACATGTCCGTCTTCCAGATCGATCACGGTCGTCTCACCCAACGCGACCCAATCCGGCGCGGTCCCCTCGGGATAGGCCCCCTTCCGCTCGCCCTCGATGGCAACCGAAACTTCACCATTGCGGTTGTCGCGCTCGACATGGGTCTTGTAACTGTAGCTGTCCGAAACCAGCGTCTTGCCGTTTTCCCAATTGGCGCGTTCGGCCAGCCCGGGCACGTCAAAGGCAAAGAAGACATAGATCAGGTACAGAACAACCAGACACGGCAATCCAAAGTTCAAGATACGCTTGCGGCTAAACAGGCGGTCAGCCTCGGCCTTGAGGTCATCTATCGACAGGTCGGTGGCAAAGGTACTCATGCCGTGGCTCCTTTTTCCGACCCGTGGGTCAGGCGATCGCGCAGCAGCCCGGACAGCTGATCCACGATAACGATGGTGACAAAAAGCAGGATGAAGATGGCCGCGGCCTCATCGTAACGCCCCTGTCCCCAGGACATGGCATTACGCAGCTCATAGCCCAGACCACCCGCACCGACGAAGCCCAGAATGGCCGAGGCGCGGATGTTGATCTCGAACCGCAATAGCGCATAGCTGACATAGTTCGGCCCGACCTGCGGGATCACGCCCAGATACATGCGTTGTGACCAGTTGGCCCCGACCGACTGCAATCCTTCCACCGGTTTGAGCGAGGCGTTTTCATTGACCTCCGAGAACAGCTTGCCCAGCGCGCCCGCCGTGTGAATGGCAATGGCGATCATCGCCGGGATCGGGCCACCACCCAGAATGAAGATCAGAACCAGCGCAATCACGATCTCGGGTATGGCGCGGAAGATATCCGAGATCCGGCGGAAGACCGGGATCAGGGATGGCCAAAGCGCCATGCCCCGCGTCGACATCAGCGCCAGAAACGTTCCGCCGATCGTCCCGACCAAAGTCGCCGCCGCCGCGATGTTCAGCGTCTCGATCAATGCGGGAAAAAACTCGACAAGGTTCGCCGGCATCGCGCCGATCTTTTCCCAAGCTTCCGACAGCACCTCTGCCGGATAGTCCAGAATGCGATGCCAGCCGTCGGCGAAGCTTCCCGCATTGCGGCTGTCAGCGGTGCGGAATCCCGCAGCCATCAAAGCCACGAACAGGATCAGAAGGATACCACCATAGACCCTCTTGCGTCGCGTCATCGCTGTATATTCGTCGCGGATCTGATCGACGCTTTGGGACCCTGCAGTCAGGTCTGTCATGGAATGCTCCTGAGGGGAAAACGGGGTCCGGTTCAATACCAGACCCCGATCATTGGATAGGCAGGCTTAGTTGGACTTCAGCTTGCGTGCTTCGATGATGATTTCGTAGGCGTCATGCGTGATCGGCTCGAACGCTTTTGCCTCACCCGCGGCAACACCGTAGAAGCATTCGCGGTCTTTCTCATGCAGGCCAGCCATCAGGGCAGTCATCTTTTCTTTGACATCCGCAGGCAGCGCGGTGCGCAGAACTACCGGACCTTCCGGGATCGGCTTGGAATTCCAGATTTGGACCATGTCGTTCATGTCGACCAGACCGGCATCAACAGCACGGCGCAGGGCGCCCGAGTTGTAGCCGTCTTCCCAGTTGCCCAGACCGTCAGCCCAAGTAACGCCACCGTCAACGTCGCCATTGTTGACCGCAACGATGGTCTGCTCGTGACCGCCGGTGAACTTCACTTCACCAAAATAGTCGCCCGAATCCATGGTCGCACCAGTGGCCTGTGGGATTTCGATCGACGGGATCAGATAGCCAGAGGTCGAGTTCGGGTCACCAAAACCAAAGGTCTTGCCCTTCATGTCGTCCAGCGAGGTGATGCCGCTATCCTTGCGTGCAAACCCGATCGAATAGTAGCCGTAACCACCATCAACGTTCACTTTGACCAGAACCGGCTCAACCGCCTCAGGATCGCTCAGATAGGTTTTGGCGTAGCCCGACGCGCCCAGCCATGCCATGTCGATGGTGCCGCCCAGCAGACCCTGAATAACGCCGTTATAGTCGGCAGGGGCAAACAGCTTGGTCTCGACGCCCAGCGCTTCTTCGGTGTATTCCCGCAGGCACTCGTTGTTGTTCAGACGGTCCTGAGCGTTTTCGCCGCCCAGAATACCGATGCGGAATTCGCTGATGTCCTGAGCCATTGCAGGTGCGGCCATGGCAGTGGTCGCAACAAGGGCAGCCATTAGTTTTTTCATCTGTCTCTCTCCAGTTTGATTACCCCGACCTCTCATCGGGCCGGGCGATGAAAGGTGGTGGGGGTGGCTCAGATGGTGGCCTCGGCTTCCATCAGGGCCTTCTGGGTGGCGTCGAGCGTTTCGATCTCGGTCGATGTCGCCTCTTCCGAGAAGCTGGCGTCGGCGCCATAGATTTCGCGGGCAACCCCGGTGGTCAGCTGCTCGGGCAACCCGTCAAACACGATGCGCCCGTCGCGCATGCCAACCACGCGATCGCAATAGCGGCGCGCGGTATCCAGCGTGTGAAGGTTTGCGATGACAGTGCGGCCGTCCTCTTCGTGGATACGGCGCAGGGCCTGCATCACGACCTGCGCATTCATCGGGTCCAGCGAGGCAATCGGCTCATCCGCCAGAATGATGCTGGGATCCTGCATCAGCGCACGTGCGATGGCGACGCGCTGCTGCTGGCCGCCCGACAAGGCTTCGGCCCGCTTGGGCGCATGCTCGGCAATGCCCAGGCGGTCTAGGATATCGATGGCCCGGTGGATATCCTCCATCGGGAACAGGTTGAACATTGTGGCCAGGGTCGAATGCCGGTTCAGCGTCCCGTGCAGAACGTTTGAGACAACATCAAGGCGGGGTACCAGATTGAACTGCTGAAAGATCATCGCACAGTCAGCCTGCCACGCGCGCTTGTCGCGACCTTTCAGTTGAGTGATGTCCCGACCTTCAAACAGGATCTGACCGACACTCGAATCCGTCAGGCGGTTGATCATCCGCAGCAGTGTCGACTTGCCCGCGCCAGACCGCCCGATAATTCCGATCATGCACGGCTTGTCTACATCAAGCGTCGCAGCATCCACGGCAACATTTTCGCCGAAGCGCTTGGTCAGTTTTTCTATGCGCAGCACGTGCCACCCCCAAATCGTGTTGGGGGGTCAGCTAAAGCTCGGAATCAACGGCTGTGTGTCACTGCGATGAAAGTTTTGTAACGGCGGCGGGCGTGCTGCCCATCAGCCAACGGTCAGATCAGTGCCAGCGCGACTGTATCTTCCGAGTGGATGTAAAACGGTGTTTGTAGGGCTCTTCCATCGACAGAACCAGCGAACAGGGCAGCAGGTGAAGGAATGTCGCCGCTGATCTCGGCGTTCGCGTATCTTCGAAACCGTTCCGCCGGGTCCTCGGCCAGACCCACTGCCGCCAATGACAACTCCTGACGCTCATAACCACCATTCGCGGCCCGCTCGCAGATATCCGCGCAAAGGTTCTCGCGCTGGCCATACAAGTCTGCCCTGCTTTTGCCAACAATGCTGTCTCCATCCAAAAGAACAAACGCCTGCGCCGCAGTAGCACGATCGCAATCTGGCTGCTGAACGATCCATCCGATGACAGGCAGCGCCGAATCCAGATCCGGGTTCATTCCCCGGATCAGTTCAGGCCAGAAATCCGGATCACGGTATTCTTCAAGCCAATTGAGAAACCCATTGTCACTGATCGAGATTTCAAAACCCGGGTCGGGAAGGGTGTATCGCCTGTCAAGAAAACGCAGTTCGGCTGAGAGGGTCGTATAGACGAGGACCGCAATGAAATGCGGCAGGCGGGCCGCGCCCTCTGCATGGGGATAGGGCTTTAGATTCGACCAGTGACCGAAATCGGTCAGATATTCATGATAGAGCATCGCACGATCAAGGGTCTTGCTACCCAGTTCTTCCATGTAGCTTCTGGCGCTGCTCTGAATGGACATGACCCAGCCGCTCAAATGCGGGTGGGCAGTCATCGCATCGATCACATCACCCTCATCCCCGTACATGGCAAGATGCGCAATTCTCAGCGCTTTGCGCTCGACCGGTGCAAGACTGGCCCAAGCGGGAATCAACGAAAAGTCGGGTTTCTCCGCACCACTCACTTTCGCGCGTGCCATGATCAGCCCGATTGACAACCAGCACATCATTTTTCGGCCACGTTTACTGAGCTGTTTTGAGTAGAGTACATCCTTCCGGCCTTTTTCGTAGTCGGCCTGCACCTGCGCGCCTTTTTTGGATGACCTGAAACCGAACATTGTCCGTTCCCCGAAATAGTTCATCTCTTCATATAGTTATGAAGATACGGGTCAGACAATCCGAGTACAGGTCCTAAGTCCTCAACTGAAATCAGAATGTGCGGTGAACAGCACAGGTTGTAGCAGATCAATTTGCAGCACCACAATGCACCGCGTTTACGCAGATACGACTGTCCGCGACCGCAAAAACCACCTATATCAGCCGCAACGCACTCCAATCCACGAGGCCAGCATGAGCTTTGACCGCAGCATCAAGATCGCTCCGTCGATCCTTTCCGCCGATTTCGCCAATTTCGGGCAGGAGATTCAGGCCATCGAGGCGCAGGGCGCCGACTGGGTCCATGTCGACGTGATGGACGGGCATTTCGTTCCGAACCTGACATTTGGTCCGCCAGCAGTAAAAGCCTTTCGGCCACATGTGAAAACTGTAATGGACGTGCATCTGATGATCACTCCGGTCGACCCTTACATTCAGGCCTATGCTGACGCCGGGGCTGATATCCTGACGGCCCATGTCGAGGCCGGACCTCACACCCATCGCACGCTGCAAGCAATCCGGGCAGCCGGAATGAAAGCCGGTGTCGCACTGAACCCCGGCACTCCGGCCGAAGCGGTTGAGCATCTTCTGGACCTTGCAGATCTTGTCTGCGTGATGACAGTGAACCCGGGGTTTGGCGGTCAGAAATTCATCGACATGACCGACAAGGTCCGCCGGCTGCGATCCATGATCGGAGACCGCCCGATCCACATCGAAATTGATGGCGGTGTCGACCCAAAAACCGCTCCACTGGTTGCAGCCGCTGGCGCTGATGTTCTGGTGGCCGGTTCAGCGGTCTTCAAGGGTGGCTCCGTATCCAATCCCGAGGTGTATGGCGAAAACATCCGCGCCGTTCGTGCGGCGGCAGAAACGGCGCTCGACTAACCTCGGCGCTCTCCCGCCAGTCGTTAATGTTCCTGACGGAACATCTCCGTCTGTTGGGCCCGGCATCGCGCGTTGCGCGATGCCGGGCCCAAAACCACTGGCTGGATTGGTAAAGCCAATGTCGCGCGGACACGAACGAACTCCGCGCTTTATCTTGCGGAACCGCGCTTGAACACTCCTGCTGCCGTGGCGATCAAAACGCCATCCTGACTGTGCAGTTCTCCATGGATATGGGCCAGCTTGCGTCCGCCTCCTGACGGTCGTCCCACGGCGGTCACCCGGCCTTTTCTGATTGCTGCAACGTAGCTGGTGTTCAGCGAAAGCGTCAGCACCATAGGGTGCTCTTGGCGATCGAACCAGGCAGAGGCAGTGTTCCCACATGCCACATCCAGCAACATGGCGATGATCCCGCCATGCAGGATGCCCTGACTGTTCAGGTGATCCTCACAGATCGTAAGGTGACAGCGAGCACATCCCTCGGGGTCTGACAAATCAATCTCGAACCCGACCGCATTTTGGCAGCCCGATCGCCGGACCCGTGGGTGATCTCCGTCATTCTGTTTCAAGTGCACTTCACCGCTCCGAACATAAACTGCAAGCCAACACTGCGATCAGCCAATGCGTTTTGCAATACGGCTACGGATATGCCGGCGTGCTGTCAGGCCTTCCCTCGAGACTACACCTGAAGCCAAATTCTCAACCAGCTTTGTTCAGATCTTCAAATGTGCGCCCTTCAGCCACCAGCTGCTCCAGCAAAGGTGCCGGTTGCCAGAAATAGTCATCTTCCTCCGACCAGTTCCGGATATCTGACAACACCCCGGCCAACCCTTGCAGATCAGCCCATTTCAGTGGTCCGCCGCGATAGCGCGGAAACCCGTAACCATAGAGCAGCGTCACATCCACATCCAACGGACGGCGCGCGATACCTTCGCCCACGACCCTAGCAGCCTCATTGACCATGGCGGTCATATACCGGCGTACAATTTCCTCATCAGAAAAATCCCGCGGCGTGATCCCCTGCGCGGCACGATCCGCCTCGATCAACGGCATCACATCCGGGTTCGGCACCCCCCCACGCTTGCCCTGCTCGTAGATGTAGTAGCCCTTGCCGGTCTTTTGACCGAAATGCCCGTCCTCGCACAGCTTGTCTGCGTATGAGCTGTCGCGCGTACGTGGATCCATCCCCTCGGCCCGACGACGCTTGCGCCCCGCCCAACCGATATCCAGTCCCGCCAGATCCGACACCGCAAACGGCCCCATGGCAAAACCGAAATCCGTCAGCGCTTTGTCGATCTGATACGGGCTGGCACCATCCAGAACCATGTGATCGGCACAGGCGCGATATGTGTTCAGGATACGGTTGCCGATAAAGCCGTCACAAACGCCCGCCCGCACTGAAACCTTGCGCAGCCGCTGCCCCAGGGCAAACCCGGTTGCAACCACGTCAGGCGCGGTTTTGTCCGCGACCACGATCTCCAGCAGCTTCATGACATGCGCGGGCGAGAAGAAATGCAGCCCGATCACATCCTCTGGCCGGCTGGTCATTGCCGCGATCTCGTTCACATCAAGATATGAGGTGTTGGTCGCCAGAACCGCACCCTTTTTGCAGACCTCATCCAACTGGGTGAAGACCTGCTTTTTGACCGCCATGTCCTCGAACACGGCTTCGATCACCAGATCAACGCCGCTCAGCGCACCGTAGCCGGTGGCAAGCTCAAGCTTGTTCTCCAGAATGTCGTCGTGGTCTTCCTTGCTCAGCTTTCCACGCTTCACGGCCCCGGCCAGATTTCCTGCAATCCGCTCCTTTGCAGCAATTGCAGCCTCATTGGACATTTCCAACAGAACAACGGGCAACCCCGACAGCAAAGCCGCCGTGGCAATCCCTGCACC
Organism: Ruegeria sp. CH6; assembly: GCF_056537005.1. Lineage (NCBI taxonomy): Bacteria > Pseudomonadati > Pseudomonadota > Alphaproteobacteria > Rhodobacterales > Roseobacteraceae > Ruegeria > Ruegeria sp. CH6. The sequence continues at coordinate 147,244 of NZ_JBQFQS010000005.1, forward strand.
CATCGTACCGCCACCGATCACACCGATCTGATGCACCATTCGCGGGTCCACGTCTTTCAGTTCCGGCAGCTTTCCAACAGCGCGTTCGGCGGCAAAGGCATGCCTCAGACCTTTGCTCTGATCCGACACCAAAAGATCCTGGAAAAGCGCTCGCTCACGCGCCATGCCATCCGCAAAACTCTCGGCTTCGCAGCAGGCTTGCACAGCGCGCACTGCAACCGCCGGAGACAGCTGACCACGGCCTTTCTTCAACACGGAATCATAGACAGAATCGAAATCTACCGGAGCAGGAACAGGCAATTCGCCCACGGCGCGGCGTGGCGCATTCATGTCCAGCAACTCCCGAACATAGGCCAACCCGACGTCGCGCGGTTCGCCGTCCTCAACCTTATCGACAACACCCGATTCCAGAGCCTCATCAGCCTGCACCTGCCGTCCCGTGGTGATCACATCCAATGCGGCCTCGACACCGGTGATACGGGGTAGGCGCTGCGTCCCGCCTGCACCGGGAATGATTCCCAGCTTGACCTCGGGCAGTCCGACTTTGGCCGAGGGGACAGCGATGCGATAATGGCATGACAATGCAACCTCCAGCCCGCCTCCCAACGCCGTTCCATGCAGGGCTGCGACGACAAGCAATGGCGACGCCTCGATCCGATTGCACAGCGATGGCAAAAAGGGTTCCAGAGGTGGTTTGCCGAATTCACGAATGTCTGCCCCGGCAAAAAAAGTCCGGCCTTTGCCGTATATCAGAACGGCCTTTGCCCCCTCGGTTTCGGCGCGTTCGATCCCGGCCAGCAGGCCACGACGCACGTCAACACCCAGCGCATTGACTGGCGGGTTGTTTGCCGCAAGCACCGCGATTTCGCCGATACGTTCATATTCGACTGCCTGGGACATCAGCCCTGTCTCCTCTTTCAAATCAGCATTCACGATGCATGATTTCGCTATGCGGAATTGCATTTCGCAATAAATTGAACGCACCGAAAGGTATGTTCAACCCCATAAAGGGGACAATCGGGGATTCGTGCTAGGTTGATCAGCGTATCCGGCGCAAACTCCGGACCTACAGAGAATTTTTAGAACAGGGAGCTTTATTATGTGTGATGTTTGCGTGATGAACGCCGTGAAAGACAGGATGCTGTCCCGGCGGTCATTTTTCAAAGGCGGTGCCGCAATGGCCGCCGGAGCGACACTGGGAACTGCAGCCGGAACACCTGCAATGGCACAGGGCCATGGTGAGGTTGTGGATATGACCCATTTCTATGACGCCGAATTCCCGACCTATTTCGGGGAACCCGGGATCGAGGCGACCCAGGCCTTCAATTTCAAGGACCATGGCTTCAATCTGTTCAATCTGGCTGTGAACGAACACACAGGTACGCATATTGATGCCCCGCTACACTTCTCTGCCGATGGTCAGTCCGTCGACGAAATCCCGGTCTCAAATCTGATTTGCCCGCTGTGCGTTGTGGATATCGCCGAGCGCGCGCAGGATGATCCGGATACGCAGGTCACGCCTGATGATCTGAACATCTGGATCGACACCAATGGCCCGTTCCCCGAAAGGTTCTGCATTGCCATGCATTCCGGCTGGGGGCCCAAAACCGCAACCCCCGGGTTCCGGAATGCCGATGGCGAAGGCAAGATGCATTTTCCCGGCTTCCACGTCGAAGCCGCGCAGATGCTGATGGAAGACACCGGGGCCATTGCAATGGCCGTTGATACGCTGTCGCTGGATCACGGGCCGTCAGCTGATTTCGCGACCCACTATGCCTGGCTGCCAACCAACCGCTACGGTATCGAGAACCTTGCCAATCTCGACAAGGTTCCGGCCACAGGCGCAACGCTGGTTGTTGGAGCTCCAGCCCACCGGGGCGGCTCGGGCGGCCCGGCCCGCATCTTTGCGATGGTTTGATCATGGCAACAGTTCGCCTTTTGACGGACGAAGACGTCAGCGCCGAGGCGCTGGCGGTCTTTGAAGATATTCGCGCCACCCGAGGCACGGAATACATCAACAACTTCTGGCGCGCGCTAGCCCATGACCCCGATCTGTTGCGCGCGACATGGAACCGGTTGAAAACAGTGATGGCACCGGGTGCGCTTGATCCGTTGGTCAAGGAACTGCTTTATGTCGCCGTATCGACGGCAAACAAATGCGAATACTGCGTCCATTCACATTCTGCAGCCGCACGCGCCAAGGGCATGACGGACGAGATGTATGGCGAATTGCTTGCAGTTATCGCAATGGCAAGCCAGACCAATGCACTGGCAACAGCCCTGCAGGTGCCGACAGATGAGGTGTTTTCAGCCTGAACCCGCCCGTAAATCTGGCATTTCCAATGCAGATTTGCACGAAACGCACAGCGGCTATTCGCAAAAGCGGCTAGCTGCACCGCAGCACAGAGCCTAAGTTCCCCGCGTCGGTTTCAGACCAAAAGGGGAACTGCTCATGGCACATTCCACATCTCATCGTTCAGCCGTCATGAACCTGCTGGCGGTCGTCGGCGATATCTTCAACGGTATCTACGAGGCCCTGATCAGCGTTGGGGAAGCCAATGCAAAGGTCCTCAGAATCAAGGCCCTGCACGAGCTGACCGACGAAGAGCTTGCTGCCCGCAGCATCCAGCGCGAGGACATTGTGCGCCTCGTCATGGCAGACGTGTACTGAGCCCCGCCTGCCCGCTACATCTCGGCAACCGCCTGTGCGGCCTTGGCATAGGCGGCTTCGCACAGTTCGAAATCAGCGTCCGTCAGCGTCAGTGACGGATAGGTCTTGCCTGCCGATTTGAACATGCCGTTCTGCATCAGGACCGCATTGAACTTCGCGCCTTTGGCCGTATCCGCACCAAACACATCGCGATAATCGCGAATCTCACCATTGGTGAACACGATCTCGAACAGGGTACGGTCTCCGACGATCCGATGCGCGATGCCATGCGTGTCCAGCGCTGCCTTGGCCATATCCATCAGCCGCTGCCCATTGGCCCGCAGCAGGTCGAACTGACCATCCCGCTTCAGCACTTCCATCGTCTTGAGGCCCGCGACCGCCGCAACCGGGTTACCGGACAGCGTACCCAGCTGCATCAGCCACTTATCGGCCCCGACAGCGACCTTGTCGAAATGCGCCATGATATCAGCGCGTCCGGCAATCGCGGCCAGCGGAAAGCCCCCGCCGATGATCTTGCCGAGTGTCGCCACATCCGGCGTCACGCCATACAGCTCCTGCGCGCCGCCATAGGCAAAGCGGAAACCGGTGACGACCTCGTCAAAAATCAGCACGATGCCGTATTTGTCCGCCTCTTCCCGCAGCAGCTGCAGGAAACCAGGCTCGGGCGGGATGATCCGTTGCAGCGGTTCGACAATGATCCCGGCGACCTCGTCCCCATGTTCAGCCAGCAGCGAACGGATGTAGTCCGGGTCGTTGAACGGCGCGATCAGCATCTCAGCCTGAACGCTTTCGGGAATACCCGCGCTATCCGGAACGGCTTGCGGGAAGTTTACCATCCGATCTGGTGCAAGGCTCATCTGCGCTTCGGCGCTCATTCCGTGATAACCGCCTTCGAATTTCACGATCTTGTCGCGGCCGGTAAAGGCGCGGGCCAGACGGATCGCGTACATATCCGCCTCACCGCCGGATGAGACATAGCGGATCTGCTCGGCGCATGGGACAGCGGAGCAGATTTCTTCGGCCAGTTCGATGGCGCGGGCATTGTTGGCGAAAAAAGTCATGCCCTTGGGCATCTGTTCGGCAACGGCCTCCAGAACCTCGGGGTGACCATGACCCAGCAACATCGGACCCGATCCGATCAGAAGATCGACATATTCCTTGCCATCCTCGTCCCAGACCCGGCTGCCCTGCCCATCGCGAATAAAGATAGAAGGGTCAAAGTTCCCGAACCCGCCACCCGGCAGCACAGCTTTGGCGCGCTCGATCCAGTCAGTCTGTGAGATGATTTTGTCCATGTGATCCGTTCCTCTGGCGTTCAGCTGTGTTAATTTTGACCAAAGAGTCAAATTTCAGTCAAGGACCATATCCGGTTCAGGCAATGCATGCCTGTCCGGCGCAACCCCAAGTCCAGCCCCCTCAGGCGGCGCAATATGTCCACCCTTTCGAACCGGCCCCATCGGGGCGAGGCGTGGCGCGACATAGCCCGACAGGTCACACACATTCATCACTCGCGCCGGGTCGGTAGACGCTCCTAGATGCAACAGGGCAGCGGTGGTGATATCCGATCCCCACGTATCCTCGATGCACATCTTTGCACCCAAATGCTGGCACAGATCACGCGCACGGCGCGAGGCAGACAAGCCACCGAATTTCGACAGTTTCACCGCCACCGCATCCATGCACCCCTTGGCGTGGGCCTCAAACAAGCTGGCGGTATCATGGGTGCTTTCATCCATCTTCATCGGTAACCCGGTCGCCGCGCGTACACGGGCGCAATCGTCTATCGTGGCGCAGGGTTGTTCCAGCATGACATCAAGATCAGCCACGGCCCGGCCCACCCGGGTTGCATCCAGAGAGGTAGCCCCGCAGTTCCAGTCGCCATAGACCAATGGGCCCTCGCCGACCGCCTCGCGCACCAGCCGCAACCGCGCGACATCTGCCTGCCAGTCCCCATCAGCGCCCAACTTGACCTGAAACTGCCGGATGCCTTGATTCTGCGTTTCCTGCGCGATCCGGGCCATCTCGTCAGGTGCGATGCAGGTGATCGAATGATAAAGTGGCATTGTCTCTGCACGCCGTCCGCCCAGCAAGGCGTAAAGCGGCAGACCTGCCACCTGCCCGGTCAGATCCCACAATGCGATATCGATGGCAGACTTGGCATACACATGCCCCTGCAAATGCCGGTCCAGCTGCGCCATCAACGCCTCAGGCCCGACCGGATCGGCGCCCAACAGGACAGGCGCCATCTCCTGCACTGCAGGCGCCACACCTCGTGCATAGGCTGGCAGATAGTGCGGGATCGGACAGACCTCTCCCCAACCTGTTCGCCCATCATCGGTATCCATCGCCAGAACTACGGTCTCGACCGTGTCACAGGTTTTGCCATCGGCCATGTAATAGGCCTCGTGGCTGGTCAGTGGCACATGCCATAGCGATATGCGCTTAATTTTGGTCATTGATATACCGCCACCGGATCGCCCAACGTCTCTTCATCAGGATGTACACCAAGGCCCGGAGCTTCTGGCAGGTGCAAATGGCCCTCGACATTGCGTGGACCACGCCCACCCGCGATATCGACCGTGATCATGTCCTGACAGGCCCAAACCGCGTGGCAATTGTCATCGGGGATGGTCGCCGCCAGGTGCAGCGCCTCGGTATCGGCCAGAACCGTGCCACCGGTGGCCATGACGAACATGTCGATGCCATGCGCCAGTGCGATGTCGCGCATGCGGGCGGCTTTGGTCAGGCCGCCGACGCGGTTGAGCTTGATGCCAAAGATCTCGGCCAGCCCGTCGCGGGCGATCCGGGCGGCGTCCTGCAGGGTGACCAGGCTTTCGTCCACGGAAACGGGCGAGCCATGGCGGCCCGAGATCACGGCGATATCATCCAGCGTCTCGCAGGGCTGTTCGAACATCACGTTCAGGTCTTCACAAGCGGTCATGACCCGCAAAGCCTGCTGCCGGGTCCAGCCCCGGTTCACATCATAAAGAACGATCTCGCCGGGTTTCCGGATGCTTTCGACATCCCGGACCCGCGTGATATCGCGCTCGACATCGCCGCCGATCTTCACGGAATGCGCGATATATCCGCGACTGCGGTACCGCTCCATCACGTCGCGGGTTTCGTCCACCGTCTTGGCCCCGACTGACGAAGCTATCGGGCGCGGCGTGCGGGAACCACCGCCCATCAGATCGGCAATCGGCAAACCTGCCGCCTGCCCCGCAATGTCCCAGCATGCCATGTCGATGGGGCTTTTGGCATACAGATGCCCAGGCAAGGCGATATCCATCGCCCGCTCCACATCCAGCACCCGGCGTGGATCAAGGCCCATGACAAACGGCGCCATCGTCTCGATCCCGGCGCGAATGCCGGGGCCATGGGCGGGCACATAGGTATGCCCCCACGGCGTACCCTCACCCCAGCCTGTCAGCCCCGCATCGGTTTCGATCTTGACCAGAGTCGCGTCCAGAACCTCGAACTTCAACCGTCCGCCGGACAGCCAATAGGGATGCTCCAGCGGCAGATCGACATGATAGACCGAGATGCGGTTGATCTTCATTTCAGCTCCACTTCGACAAAAGACATGGGTGCAGTTCCGGCATTGATGACGTTGTGCTCGACACCTTCATCCCGGCGATAGGCCGTTCCGGCCGGAACGGTGACATCCTTTGCGGTGCCATCGGGTTGCTCCAGACGCATATGACAATCGGTCACGGCGGTGATTACATAGTCCATCGAATGGCGATGCCAGCCGGTTTCCGCCCCGGGGGCAAAATCGAACCGCGTTACCCGCACGCGGTCATCGTCGATCATCACAGTTGCGATGGCCTGCTCTGTCATGCGCTGAACTCCACTACCGGATCACCTAAGCTGTCGAAATCCGGAGCCACGCCAAGGCCGGGCGTCTCGGGGGCATAGAGTTTCCCGTCCCGCGCCGTTGCCCCGCCAATACCGGTCGAGCGGGTGTTGTAATTCATCAGGTCCGTGGTGTTGTGCAGGTATTCCGGTGGCGTTGTTGCCGCGAAATGCGCCAGCGCCGCGGTTGTGATCTCACCACCCCAGGTGTCTTCGGCGACCACGGGGATGCGGTTCTCGACCAGATAGTCGCGCACCCGCTTTGCTTTGCTCAGGCCACCCAAGTTCGAGATTTTCAGACAGACCAGCTCCGCCGCATGATCCGCGACGATACGCTGTGCCATGTGCATGCCGGTCACGCATTCGTCCAGCTTCATCGGCAGGTCGATGCGGGCGCGGACCTGCATGCACTCCTCATAAGTGCGGCAGGGTTGTTCAAAGATGTAGTCCAGATCCCGCGTCTCCCGCGCCACCCGCAGAGCATTGTCCACCCGCCAGCCCTGATTGGCGTCGGCCATAGCCTTCTCACCAGATTTCAAAAGGGGAACGGTCGAACGAATGCGGTCAATATCCGCGGCCCAGTCGCCGCCGACCTTGATCTGAAATTGCCGATAGCCCTGTTCGCGGTACCGGTCCATCTCGGCAATGGTCTCCTCGGTCCCCTTTTGCGGTGCGACCCTGTACATCGGTGCACCGTCCGTCAGCTTGCCGCCCCAAACCGCATATAAAGGGGCGTTCAGCGACTGCGCGAGAACATCCCAGCAGGCCGCATCAAACGGGGACTTGGCATAGCCATGCCCCTGCACCAGATGATCCATGACCTGTTCGATCCGCGCCACGTTGCGTGGGTCTTCTCCCAAAAGATGCGGAGCAACCAGCCGGGCCAGTGCCGGCACTCCTTCGGAATGGGCCACCATGTAATTCTCGCCGCAGGGCGTGAACTCACCGCAACCCTGCAAACCCGCATCCGTATCGATGACAACGACTGACGCCGTGGCCGTCTCAATTGCATTCCCCGCACCCCAGACATAAGCACCGCCCACATAGGGCAGACCGGTCTGGAAAATACGGATACGGGTGATCTTCATCAGGCAACGTCGCGTTCTGTCAGAACCGGAGGGGATTCCAGATTGTTGCGCCACAACACATAGGCCATGACCGGATGATCCCCGGTCCGCATGGCGTGCGGTTGATTGCTAGCGTGGAAGGAGTGATCGCCGGGCCGGAGTGTTTCCGGCTCGTCACCTTCACGCATGAACTCGGCCTCACCTGCCAGAACCAGATACATCTCTTCGGCAGGATGATGATGCCAAGGGTAATAGAGGTTGGGCGGCATATAGACCACATAGCTGCTCATCTGCGCACTTAGCCACGGGCCGCCCTCGCCGATCAGCGTGTAGCAGGCGAACCGATCCATGAAATCCTGGCCGATATCCGTACCCTTATAAGTCTCGCGCCATTGCGCCACCGGGCTGGCCGCAACAAAAGCATCGCGGAACTCTGACAAAGCATCCGAATAAAGACCGGTTTCACGGCTCAGAATATCCGCAGCCGGGATGTGGAAGGGCTCTACAGACTGTTCACGCAGGTCGTCCGGAAAAGGACAGAACTGAGTCAGGCAGGCCTGACTGCCATGCGCGGTACGCGCCTGTTCCAGTAGATTTTCAAATGCAGGTCGGGTCACGGGATCACCACAATGTTGCCGGTATGAGACTTGTCGATAAAGGCCTGCTGGGCCTCTCTCAGTTCAGCTAACGGGTATGTGGCGGCCAAAGCTGGCCTGATTTGTCCATTCTCTATGTATTTCACGACATCGAAAAAGTTCTCGGGCGTGTTCACCGTCGAGCCGGTAAAGGTCAGATCGCGCAGGTAGAATGTCCGCAGATCGAACTCGACCAGCGGCCCCGCAATGGCACCGGAACAGGTGTACCGCCCGCCGCGTTCCAGCATGTCGATCAGCTTTGGCCACATGGACCCGCCAACCACATCCGCAACAACGGTGACTTTCTCACCCTTCAGTTCTGCCCTCAGGTTCTCGGGGCTGCGTGGCAAAATTCGATCCGGACTCAGCTTGGCCACGTCCCCGTGTTTGGCCTCGCTCGCCATGGCGATCACCCGCGCGCCGCGCAGCTTGGACAGCTGGATCAGCGCACCCCCGACACCGCCCGAAGCGCCGGGGATCAGCACAGTATCCCCCTCACCCACACCGGCCCGATCCAGCATGCCTTCGGCGGTGACATAGGAACAGCTGAACGTCGCAAGCTCGGCATCGCTCAGATCGGTTTCGATCGCAGCGACACCACGCACATCCGCCTTGGTGTACTCTGCAAACCCACCGTCACATTCCGATCCGAAGTATCCCGCCTTGTCGCGGTTCATCGGCTCGTTCCAGTCGCGCAGCCAGCCTGCCACGATGACACGCTTGCCGATCAGGCTTTCATCAGCGCCTTCGCCAACCGCAACAACCATACCAACCGCATCGGCGCCCTGAATGCGCGGGAAAGTCAGTGGCGCACCGCCCCAGGTACTGTCTTCATCGTCCACTTCAGAATAGGCACCACCGGTCGTGGCCTCGTCCACCGCTTTCGAGTACCAGCCGGTGCGCGTATTCACGTCCGTATTGTTCAACCCACAGGCACCGACCTTTATCAGCACTTCCATCGGACCCGGCTGGGGTGTCGGCCAGTCCTCGTGCCACTCATACTTGTCCAGATCGCCATGGCCGGTCAGAACCATGGCCTTCATCGTTGCCGGAACATTCATTCTGCGGCCTCCATGGCAATATCGGTTCGCGGCAAGACGCTTTGCGGGTCATATGCAGGCTCACCCAGAATGCGCCCTTTGCGCGCATTTCCGGCGATCACGACCTCAATCTCAGTACCCGGCACATTGGCGTGCGGTTTGATATAGGCAAAGGCAAGAATCTTCCCGACCGTGTGCCCGTAGGCAACCGAAGCGGTTGATCCGACAACCGTGCCGTCCAGCAGAACCGCCTCTCCTCCATGTCCGTCTTCGATGCCATCGGGTTCGATTTCCAGATAAGCACACACCCACGGCAGATCAGTATTCAGAGTCTTGTCCTTGCCAAGGTATTCCTTGTCTGTGCGGGCAAAGCGCAGGACATCCGCCTCGGCAAGCGTCACCTCATTGGTTAACTCACCTGCCCCCTTAAAGCCCTTCTCCATCCGCAGCGCATTCATCGCGAAGGAGCCATAATCAGTGATCCCGTGTGACGCACCGGCCGCCCAAAGCGCATCATAAACCGCCAGCGTGCTGTCGCGCGGAATATGCAGCTCCCATCCCAGCTCACCGGCATAAGACATGCGGAACGCCCAGAGCCTGTGCCCGGCCACCTCGATCTCTTGCGCGGTCAGCCATTTGAACCCGGCATTGCTGAGGTCGGCATCCGTGCAGGCCGCCAGAACCTCGCGTGCCTTGGGGCCATTCAGGCTCAGCGCTGCCCAATCATTCGAGCGCAGTATGACTTCGACATCTTCACCAGCACGCTGATGATTCAGATGATCCAGCAGGCGTTGTTCAAAGAAGGCAGCACAAACAAGATAATACCGGCCTTCATCTAGCTTCACGACCGTGGTTTCCAGTTCGATGCGCCCCCGGCGATTCAGCATATGGGTCAGGGCGATGCCCCCAACCTTTTGCGGCAGACGGTTGGCCACCAGACGATCCAGAAGTGCTTCGGCATCCGGGCCAGAGACCTCGACCTTGGTGAAGGCCGAGATATCCATGATGCCCACCGCCTCGCGCACGGCCTTGCATTCGGCACCCACCATGTCGTGAACCACGTTCCGGCGGAATGAATAGTGATCGCGCTGTTCGACACCATCTTTGGCAAACCAGCGCGGGCGTTCATGGCCATAAACCTCTTCGTAGACCGCGCCCTTTTCCTTCAACCGTTCGTAGAGAGGCGAGGGTTTGATCGGGCGACCTTCCAGACGGTTGAAATGCGGAAAGGGAATCTCGTGGCGCAGCTTGTAATCCTCATGCGCCTTGGTGACTTGCCAGTCCTTGGTGGCGTAAGATCCAAATCGGCGCGGATCATACTCGCGCATCGAGATATCCGCCGCCCCATGCACCATCCAGCGCGCCAGTTCGCGGGTCAGTCCCGGCCCCCAGCCGATACCGATTTGCGTCCCGCAGCAGCACCAGTAGTTCCGGACCCCAGGCGCAGGGCCAATCAGCGGGTTGCCATCCGGCGGGTGCGAAATCGCGCCGTGCACCTCGCGCTGAATGCCCAGCTCGGCAAAGATTGGCATCCGGTTCAGGCTTTCCTCAAGCCACGGCATGATCCGGTCGTAATCGGCATCAAACAGCCAGTTCTCGTAGTCCCAAGGGCAATGATCGTGCCAGACAGAGTTCGAGTTCTCTTTCTCGTAGATTCCGATCAGCCCGCGCTTTTGCTCCATCCGGATATAGCCGGAAACTTTCTTGTCATCGCGGATGACTGGCAGTTCCTTGTCCAGCCCCTCGAACTCAGGCACCGGCTCGGTCACGAAATAGTGGTGCGTCATCGAGGTCATGGGCAGTTGCAGCCCCGACCACTCGCCCATCTGGCGGGCATAGGTGCCGCCCGCATTCACCACATGCTCACAGCGGATCGTGCCTTTCTCGGTCTCGACAACCCATTCGCCGTTTTCGGCCTGCGTGATGTTCGTCGTCCGGCAATGACGGATAATCCTCGCCCCCAGCTGACGCGCCCCGGCGGCCATCGCCATGGTCACATTGGTCGGGTCGACATGGCCGTCATCCGGCGTATAAAGCGCGCCCAGCACGCCTTCGAGGTTGTAGAACGGGTGCAGTTCGGCCACCTTTTCCGGCCCGACCAGTTCGATGTTGAACCCCAGTGAGTGGCCCACCGACAACGTGTGGCGCAGCCAGTCCATCTCGTCCTCGGTATAAGCCAGCCGGAAGGAGCCGCAGCCGTGCCATGTCACCGCTTGACCGGTCTCGGCCTCCAATGCGCCGGAATACAGGCCAATGTTGTAATCCACACATTTGCCTAACCCAAAGGAACTGGTCGAATGCGTGATCTGACCGGCCGCATGCCATGTGCTGCCGCTGGTCAGTTCGGCCTTTTCCAGCAGGACCACATCGGTCCACCCTTCATGCGCCAAATGATAGGCCAGACCGACCCCCATGACACCTCCGCCCACGATCACTACGCGGGCCTGTGACGGCAGTTCCTTCCCGGACATGATTTTTCCTCTTCCCGAGTCGCGTTTCTGCTCGACAGGCTAATTCCACAAATGTACCATCGTCAATCATGAATGACACAAATGTATCATCGACCGTTCTGGACCGCCTGACCGAGGAATGGGACGCCCTGACGCCGGAGGCACAGAAAGCCGCGCGCTACGTGCTGGAAAACCCAACGGACGTTGGGGTTTCAACGGTGCGCGAGATCGCCGAGGCCGCCAATGTCAAACCCAACACTTTCGTGCGCATGGCCCGGCAGGTCGGGTTCGATGGGTACGAGGATTTCCGCGCACCCTTCCGCGAAGCGATTCGACAAGGCGCGGTGTCGTTTCCGGACCGCGCCCGCTGGCTGCAGGGCATCGGCAAGTCGGGGGAACTGGGCGGGCTCTATGCCGATATGGTCGGGGCCGCGATCCGCAACATCGAAGAGACATTCGCGGGTATCGACGCCGCACGTCTGAAGTCCGCCGCCGAAGATATCTGGAACTCGCGCCAAATCTTCACGCTGGGCGTCGGGGTCAACAACTCGAACGCCCGTAACTTCACTTACCTTGCATCGACTGGGATGAAACAGTTCCACGCCATCCCCCGCCCCGGCTCGACACCCGTCGATGATCTGGCCTGGGCCGGAGATCAGGATGTACTCATTGCGATGACCTGCAAACCCTACCGGACCGAGGTGATCGAGGCCGTCAAACTGGCCCGCGAACAGGGCCTGACCGTCGTTGGTATTTCCGACAGTCCGGCCAGCCCGGTGATCCTGAATGCCCATCACGGCTTTGTCGTCGCCGCGGACACACCACAGTTCTTCCCGTCATCCGTTTCGACCATCGCCTTGCTGGAAACGCTGCTGTCCTTTGTGATCGCAGTGTCCAGCGATGAGATCGTCGAACGGGTGGAACGGTTTCACCAACGCAGACACCAACTTGGCCTCTACGCGGAGGAGCCCGAATGAACGCACCCCTGACCCACTCACTGGACGCGCGATATTATACCGACCCTGCGATATTCGAGCAGGAGATGCAGGGCCTTCTTGCCCGAACGTGGCAGTTTGCAGGCCATGTCGCGCAGGTCCGGGAAACAGGGGATTACTTCGCTTTTGAAATCGCCGGTCAAAACCTATTCTGCATTCGCGGCCGTGACGGGGAAATCCGGACCTTTTATAACGTCTGCCAGCACCGCGCGCATGAGATGGTGACAGGTGCCGGCAACACCCGCGTTGTCGTCTGCCCCTATCACGCCTGGACCTACGAGTTGTCCGGCCAGCTTCGCGCCGGTCCGAATATCAAATCCGTTCCCGGTTTCGACCGTAGCGCCATCTGCCTGACCTCTGTCCGCACCGAAATCTTCAACGGCTTCATCTTCGTCAACCTCGACGACAACGCCGCACCAATGGATGAATGGTACCCCGGCGTGCGCGAGGAAATCCGTGCCTTCGTCCCGCATATCGACGATCTGGAACCACTGGAGTGGGTCGAGATTCCTGAGAATTGCAACTGGAAGGTCAGTGTCGAGAACTACTCGGAATGCTACCACTGCCCGACCAACCATCCGACCTTTGCCGAAGGCGTGGTCAATCCCGAGACCTATGACATCCAGCCCGACGCAGGTGGCGGCTATGTGCTGCGCCACACGACGGAATGCCAAAGCCTCGACAAAATGACCTATCCCATCGACCTGTCGGTTCCTCATGCGGGCGATTATCAGTCGTGGTTCCTGTGGCCGATGTTCTCGTTCCAGTGCTATCCGGGCAATGTGCTGAACACCTATCACTGGCGCGCGGTCGATGCCGATCACTGCACCGTCTGGCGCGGCTGGTACACCGAGGGCGGCTCGGAAAGCGCAGTAATCCGGCAATTGGCGGTACAGGACCGGGAAACCACGGTCGAGGAAGACATCCACCTTGTCGAAAGCGTCCACCGCGGCCTGAAATCCCGAGGCTACCGCCCCGGTCCGCTGGTTCTGGACCCCGGCTGCGGCGTGATGTCGGAACACTCGATCGCCCGCCTGCAGCAATGGATGCGCGAGGCCGTGGATGGCTGAACTAACGGGAAACTGCATGTGTGGGGCTGTGACGTGGTCCTCAAGCGGGCCGGTCACTCGCCGCCTGTCCTGCCATTGCGGTGATTGCCAAAAGGCAACCTCCTCGCCCTTCACTACCTTCGTCGGTCTTCCGCCTGAAACCGTCGAATGGGTGGGTGACATAAATCACTTTGAAAGCTCGCCCGGAACCTACCGTGGTTTCTGTCCCAAATGCGGCTCGCGGCTCTATTTCCGATCCGACAAATGGCCCGGCGAAATCCATATCCATGCTGCAACGCTGGATGATACGTCCAGCTACACCCCCGACGCCCATGTGGTCATGGGCAGCGCGGTCTCGTGGCTGGAACTGGCGGATAACATCCCCAAACATCAATCCTTTCAGGCCGATCCCACCGAAACAGACAAGGAGTAACCCCCATGCTCATGCCCGGCGAATGGCGCCCGGAACACAAGCTGTTTCCGTATCAGGTGGGCTTTACCTCGCCACCCTTCGACTTTGATGCCGCCCCGTCGGATTTTCTGCGCATGTGCCCCGAAACGGTCGGCGTGCATGGCTGGATGTTGCATGTGCCCGACTATGTGCACGGGCTGGACCAGCGCAAAAAGAACTTCGGGATGCTGGACGATTTCGTCCACTGCATGTCCCGTAATGGGGTCGATGTCTGCGGTCAGGTCGGCTCGAACTGGGTGCACGCCTGCGGGCTGGGGGTCGAGGGCGTGCGGCAGCATTGCGAGGACTTGTCTGACAAGCACGGCATCAGCTTTCACATGGCAGGCTATGCCATGGTCGAGGCCCTGCGTGAGATGAACATCGAAAAGGTGGCGCTGAACGCGGCCTATCACTGGCCCGAATGGTGGCAGGGTACTGCCGAGTTTCTGAAAGAGGCCGGGTTCGATGTGCTCTGGGCGGGCAACTTTCACGATCAGGGCTGGTTCGACAGTCAGGAAGAGGTCAATTCCTGGCGCTGGGTGTTTGACGGCGATCTTGCGCTAAAGAGCTTTGAATACGTCGCCGACAAGGCACCGCAGGCCGATGCGATTCTGATTAACGGTATGTGCAATTTCCGCACGGGTCCGGACGGTCTGCCGCAACGGCCGCTTCATCTGGCGGATCAGTTGGAGACCGCGTTGGGTAAACCAGTGATCGGCCACGACATTGCACTTTACTGGCGCATCTTCAAATCCCTCGGGCTGGCGCCGGACACGCCGCGCGGACAGTTGCTCCGGCGTCTATAAGCCCGAAACAGAGTTGTACAAACCGAACCATTGCCAATCAGGAACAGGTAAAAAATGCACAAAATCCTCGCCCTCTGGGCCGTTCCCCGTTCAACCTCGACCGCGTTCGAATGGATGATGCGCCAGCGCGGCGATCTTGAATGTTTGCACGAACCCTTTGGCGAGGCATGGTATCAGGGCGAGGAACCCCTCTGGCATCGCTTTCAGCCGGGCGAGAAAACCACACCGGGCCTGACCCTCGAAAGTGTTTGGGATGACATTCAGGAAAAGGCCAAAGTTGGACCAGTTTTCATCAAGGATTTTCCCCATTATATCAACCATATGTGGGATGCGGAGTTCCTATCCAAGTTTGACCACGCCTTTCTGATCCGCGATCCGGCCAAAACGATTTCTTCGATGTACAAGCAATGGCCGGACTTTGCCGAAGGGGAGGTTGGCTTTCCCGAACAGCGCGCGCTATTCGATCTTTTGACAGCCCTCAACGGCACACCACCCCCCGTGGTCGACAGCGATGATCTGTTGGAAGATCCGCATCGCATGACAGAAAAATTCTGCGAATCCATGGGCATACCATTCATCGAAGACGCCCTGACCTGGGAGGCCGGAGGCGATCCGTCGGCCCATAGCTGGTGGGATGGTGGGTCATTCCATGGCAACCTCGCCAAGTCCACAGGCCTTACACCCCAGCCACGCAAGCACATCTCGATCGACGAAGCGCCGGAGCGGGTAAAGCAGGTGCACCGTCGGATGAAGCCACATTACGACCACCTCTACAAACACCGATTGACGGCGTGATGCGTCAACCAGAAACTATTGGCGAAGTAGTCGAAACAGGCCTTTGCATCGGCTGCGGATTGTGCGAGGCGATTGCACCAGACAGATGGGTCATGCGGATGACACCTGAAGGGCGGCTACGCCCGGCATCTATTGCCTCTGACCCGGTGGCCGACGCAGAAATTCTTGCCGCTTGTCCAGGCGCTACTGTCGAGGCAGATACTTCGACGGCGCCGTTCCAGGATAAGGTTTGGGGTGGCTACACTTCAATGACGCGTGCTTGGGCCAAGGACCCCGACACCCGGTTTCGGGCCGCAACTGGCGGCGTGCTGACTGCGCTGGGGATGTGGTTACTGAATTCCGGTCGTGCTGAATTCATTCTGCATTGCGCCGCTGATCCGGACGCCCCGATGCGCAGCCGCTGGGTCATCAGCGACCATGCGGAACAAGTCTACAGGCGCGCCGGATCCCGATATGGACCAAGCGATACTCTGGCCGGGCTGGAAAAGGCCCTTAGCTGCGGACAACGCTTTGCTATCATTGCAAAGCCCTGCGATGCCAACGCGATTCGGGCGCGCGCCAAAACCGACCCGCGGCTAGATGATCTGCTGGTCGCAGTTCTTGTCATGGTGTGCGGGGGAGCCTCGGACCTTGGCAAAAGTCGCGCAGTTCTGGAAGAGTACGACCTCAAAGAAAAAGATGTGACTTTGTTCCGGTATCGCGGGTTCGGCAACCCCGGTCCAACGCGGATCGAAACCCGCGACGGGCGCGCCTTTGAGAAAACCTATCTGGATATGTGGGCCGATGAGTCTGGTTGGCGCATCCAGACGCGATGTAAACTTTGCCCAGACGCGATCGGTGAAGCGTCCGATCTGGCCGCAGCAGATATCTGGCCGGGTGGCGCACCAACGGGCGAGGATGCTGGGTTCAACGGAGTTATCTGTCGTACCGCAAAAGGTCAGTCCTTGATGGACGCAGCGATTGCCGACGGCGCATTGGCAAGTGACAAAGCACTTGGTCCGCGTGATTTTGACGACTTTCAACCTCATCAAGTGAACAAGAAACACGCGATTGCCGCCCGCCTGCGTGGACTAAGCAAAGCTGGTGCCCCGATTTACCATCACGCAGGCCTCAGGATTGATGTGCTGGACGCCGCCGATGAGAGAGAAGAAGATGGCGCCGAACAGCGCGTTCGTTCAGGACGTTTCGCAGAAAACATGCCAGACCCAACGGAGACCAAACATGGCTGATATCTTTGATGAAGACCTTTTTCTGAAGGGCCTTGAGCAACGTAAGGGAACATTGGGTGCCGATTACGTTGAAAATAACCTGGCAGCTGCTGACGAGTTTACCCGCCCCTTTCAGGAAGCCATGACAGCCTGGTGCTGGGGTTTTGGCTGGGGCGATGACGTGATCGACGCCAAGACCCGTTCGATGATGAACCTGTCGATGATCGGCGCGCTTGGGAAGATGCACGAATGGGAACTGCATTGCCGAGGTGCGATCAACAACGGCGTCTCGAAAGAAGAGATCAGGGCCATCATTCACGTTGTCGGCATTTATTGCGGCGTACCTCAGGCGCTGGAGTGCTTCCGGGCCGCTAGAAAGGTTCTGACAGAGGCCGGGCAACTCTGAAACACGACTTGTGAACCTGTTGAAAGCCCGTCCTAAGGCGGGCTTTTTCTTTGTCAGGCAATTATATGTTACTAAATTTATCACCATCAGACAATTGTGTTACATTTTACTTGCCGCGAATCGAAAGCTAACGTAATACCCGACCAAGCGGTCACTTAATGACGCCCTACGCAAGACCGGAGGTTCTGACGAATGGACGCTTTTATCTGCGATGCTCAACGTACGCCCATTGGGCGATATGGCGGCGCGCTAAGTCAGGTACGAACGGATGATCTGGCTGCAATTCCAATTGCCGCATTGAAAGAGCGTAACCCGCAGGTGGACTGGGCCAGCCTCGACGATGTGATCTATGGCGATGCCAACCAGGCGGGTGAGAGCAACCGGAACGTGGCGCGGATGGCTGCCCTTCTGGCTGGTTTGCCGGTGGACGTACCCGGAACTACGATCAACCGTCTTTGTGCATCAGGTATGGATGCAGTCGGCATGGCGGCCCGGGCTATCAAGGCAGGAGACTATGATCTTGCCATTGCAGGCGGCGTTGAAAGCATGTCACGCGCGCCCTTTGTGATGCCCAAGGCAACCAGTGCGTTCACCCGTGCTAACGCGGTCTACGACACAACCATCGGCTGGCGTTTCGTGAACAAGAAGATGCACGATATGTACGGCACGGATTCGATGCCGCAAACAGCTGACAACGTGGCTGAAGACTATGGCATCAACCGCGCCGATCAGGATTCCTTTGCAGCGCGCAGCCAGGCCCGGTGGGCCGCAGCTCATGAAGCTGGTGTTTTCAAAGAAGAGATCACTCCGGTCACCATTCCTCAACGCAAGGGCGACCCGATTGTGGTGGATACGGACGAACATCCGCGCCCGGGAACGAGTGCTGAAAAACTGTCTGGTCTCAAAGGTGTAAATGGTCCCGACAAGACCGTCACTGCAGGTAATGCCTCGGGTGTGAATGATGGGGCTGCCGCAATTCTGCTGGCGAACGAGGCTGCTGCAGCGAGCAATGGCCTGACCCCGATTGCCCGTGTGGTAGGCATGTCTGTGGCGGGCGTCGCGCCCCGCGTTATGGGAATTGGCCCGGTTCCGGCCAGCCGCAAGGTGCTGGCGCGTGCCGGACTCACCATCGACCAGATGGATGTGATAGAATTGAATGAGGCCTTCGCATCTCAGGGTCTGGCCACCCTGCGTGAACTTGGCGTTGCCGATGATGCACCCCATGTAAATCCTAACGGCGGCGCCATCGCCATTGGCCACCCTCTGGGTATGTCTGGCGCGCGGCTGGTCATGACAGCCGCCTATCAATTGCAACGGACCGGTGGTCGCTATGCGCTGTGCACCATGTGCGTGGGCGTAGGCCAGGGTGCCGCACTTATTCTTGAACGCGTGTAAGGGAGGAGACCTCACATGTATGCTCAGATGGTCAAAACAGCAGGAACAGGCGTCAAATCTCAGGACGAAATGTCCGATCAGGAACGCGCCTTTCAGGAAAAGATCGATGCTGACATCAAGATCGAACCCAAAGACTGGATGCCCGACGACTACCGCGCAACGCTGATCCGCCAGATCGGCCAGCACGCGCACTCAGAAATTGTGGGCCAATTGCCTGAAGGCAACTGGATTACACGCGCTCCAACTCTGGAACGCAAGGCAATCCTGCTGGCAAAGGTACAGGACGAAGCCGGTCATGGGCTTTACCTTTACTGCGCTGCGGAAACTCTGGGCGTCAGCCGCGATGAGATTACCGAGATGCTGCTGGACGGGCGCATGAAGTATTCGTCCATCTTCAACTATCCGACCCTGAACTGGGCCGATATCGGCGCGGTTGGCTGGCTAGTTGATGGTGCTGCGATCATGAACCAGGTGCCGTTGCAACGGACGTCTTATGGCCCATACTCCCGCGCGATGATCCGGATCTGCAAGGAAGAAAGCTTCCATCAGCGTCAGGGCTATGACGCGATCCGCAAGATGGCCGAGGGTACGCCGGAACAGCGCAAGATGGCGCAGGATGCGCTGAATCGCTTCTGGTACCCGTCATTGATGATGTTCGGCCCATCCGACAAGGAATCCGTGCATTCTGCCCAGTCGATGGCCTGGAAAATCAAGATCAATACCAATGACGAGTTGCGCCAGAAATTCGTCGACCAGACCGTGCCACAAGCTGAATATCTTGGCCTTACCGTCCCTGATCCGAACCTGAAGTGGAACGAGGAACGCGGGCACTACGACTTTTCCGAGCCTGACTGGTCCGAGTTCTTTGCCGTGATCAAGGGCAATGGCCCCTGCAATGTTGATCGTCTGGCAGCACGCAACAAGGCCTGGGACGACGGCAAATGGGTTCGCGATGGCTTGCTGGCCCATGCCCGCAAGAAACGTGCCAACAAACTGGCCGCCGAATAACCCCACTTAAAAGGAGGACTCCTGATGAAAAACGAATGGCCCCTTTGGGAAATCTTTATCCGCGGTCAGCACGGCATGAGCCACCGCCATGTCGGCTCACTACATGCACCAGACGCGGAAATGGCAATCAAGAACGCCCGTGACGTCTATACCCGTCGAAACGAGGGTGTTTCGATCTGGGTAGTGGAGGCCAACAACATCACGGCCAGCTCACCCAGTGACAAAGGCCCGTTGTATGAGCCGAGCGAAAGCAAGGTTTACCGGCACCCAACCTTCTTTGACATCCCCGATGAAGTGGGAGCCATGTGATGACTCGCGACGAGGCACTACAGCAATTCCTGCTGCGGATGGGGGATAATACCCTGATCCTTGGCCACCGCGTCAGCGAATGGTGCGGGCATGCGCCGGTTTTGGAAGAAGATATCGCACTGGCCAATACCGCACTGGACCTTATCGGTCAGACTCAGATGTGGCTTGGTCTGGCTGCCGAAATTCAGGGCGAAGGCCGCAGTGCCGATGATCTGGCTTTTCTGCGGGACGCGTGGGACTTTCGCAATGTTCTGATGGCCGAGGTGCCTAACGGCGATTTTGGCCGCACAATGATGCGCCAATTCCTGTTTGATGCGTGGCATTCGATCATGCTGGGCCGGTTGATGACATCCTCAGATGAACGGGTTGCCGCGATAGCAGCCAAGGCCAGCAAAGAGGTGACTTATCATCTTGAGCGTTCCGGCGACACGGTCGTCGGGTTGGGTGATGGCACTGAAGAGAGCCACGCCCGGATGCAGGAAGCACTGGATTATCTGTGGCCCTATGTCGGCGAGATGTTCGCCAGCGATGATGTGGATGCCGAAATGGTCGCTGCAGGTATTTCACCTGATCCGGCCGGCCTGCGCGAGGAATACGACGAACTTGTATCCCGCAACCTGACTGATGCGACTCTGATTATCCCCGAAAGCCGCTTTGCCCACAAAGGCGGGCGTGACGGGCGAATGCATACTGAACATCTGGGGCACCTGCTGACTCAGATGCAGTGGCTGCAACGCGCCTATCCCGGAGCCAGCTGGTAAATGATGATGGCACGCGCAACGACCGATCAGATATGGGGATGGCTGGATGCTGTTCCCGACCCCGAGATCCCGGTGATCTCGGTGGTGGATCTGGGCATCGTGCGTGACGTTCAGTGGGATGCGGACACGCTGAAAGTGACCGTAACACCAACCTATTCCGGCTGTCCGGCAACCTCGGTTATCAGTATGGATATCGAAACGGCGCTGCGCGATCACGGGATCGACGATATCCGTGTCGAAACCAGCATCTCTCCGGCCTGGACCACGGACTGGCTGAGCGACAAGGGCCGCACAAAGCTCGAAGAATATGGGATCGCCCCTCCGCAACCTGCGGGCGGACCAGAGCGCTGCCCGAATTGCGGCAGCAAGGCCGTCGAAAGAGTCAGCCAATTCGGCTCGACCCCGTGCAAGGCGCATTGGCGCTGCACCGATTGCCTGGAACCCTTTGACTATTTCAAGTGCATCTAGGGAGGACCTGATGGCGCGCTTTCACGATCTGGAAGTCACCGATATCCATAAAACCATCCGTGACGCGGTGGTGGTGACACTGAAACCCGCAAACGGTGCAGTGGATGAGTTCGATTTCACGCAAGGCCAGTACCTGACCTTTCGTCGCGATTTCGATGGTGAAGAATTGCGCCGGTCCTATTCGATCTGTGCAGGCAAGGATGACGCAGCCCTGCAGGTCGGGATCAAACGCGTAGATGGCGGGGCATTCTCGACCTGGGCCAACACGGACCTGAGGGTTGGCGATGTTTTGCAGGCCATGCCCCCGATGGGCGGTTTCTTTACCCCGCTGGATGCGAATGCCGAAAAGCAATATCTGGGCTTCGCGGGCGGGTCCGGCATCACGCCGGTGTTGTCGATCCTGAAGACCACTTTGGCCCGCGAACCCAACTCTCGCTTTACGCTGGTCTATGCCAACAAGGGCGTGAACACGATCATGTTCCGGGAAGAGCTTGAGGACCTGAAAAACCTCTACATGGGCCGCCTGAACGTGATCCACATTCTGGAATCGGACGCGCAGGACATTGACCTGTTCACAGGTCTGGTGACGCAGGAGAAATGCGCGGAATTGTTCAAGCACTGGATTGATGTCGAAAACACTGACACCGCCTTTATCTGCGGCCCTGAGCCAATGATGCTGGGCATTGCATCAGCGCTGCGGGAACATGGTCTTGATGACAGTCAGATCAAGTTCGAACTGTTTGCCAGCGCCCAGCCGGGCCGGGTGAAGCGCAAGGCACATGCAGCAGATGTTGCCTCGCAGGCCAACCAGACCAAGGCATCAATCACGCTGGACGGCGGGACGCAAACAATCACCATTCCCAAGGACCAGTCCATTCTAGACGGCGCGCTCGAAAACGCGATGGATGCGCCTTACGCCTGCAAGGCCGGCGTATGCTCGACCTGCCGTTGCCGGGTGATCGAGGGTGAAGTCGAAATGGTCGCCAACCACGCGCTGGAAGATTACGAAGTTGAAAAGGGCTATGTGCTGAGCTGCCAGGCCTATCCGCTGACCGACACCGTTGTTATCGACTACGATCAGTAAAGGGAGAAGAGCGATGGCCGAAGACATGACGATCGAAAGCTATCTGGAAGCTGGCGGCGTTCTGACCAACCCCACCAATGTTCCCCCGCGCTATCGGGCCGAACTCATGAAACTGATGGCAACTTTTGTCGACAGCGAGCTTGCAGGTGCCGCCGGGTTTGCCGACATCATAAATCAGGGGCCCGGCATCAAGGAACGTATTGCCGCGGCAAAGATCGTTCTGGAAAAAAGCGACAGTGCTGATCGCGTCCTGAATATCATGGGTGAGTTTGGCGCAGACACTGAACGCTATGCGAGCCACCATCCGTGGACTGAGCGTCTGGAACGTGAGGCCGATATAGGTGCGACACGATCCGAGCATGACATGCGCCTTGCGGTCTTCAACTACCCGATAGAAGGCTGGATCGACGCAGTCATGATGAATCTGCTGATGAGCCGGGCCGTGGCAATTCAACTGGCCGAGTTTTCGATGATTTCATATCAGCCACTGGCCGAAGCCTTTCGCGCCATTACGCCAATTGAGGCTCACCACGGCGAGCTGGCTTTTGAAGGGGCACAGAAGCTGTCCGAACAGGGCAACACCGAACAGATGCAGGCGGCGGTCAATTACTGGTGGCCTCGCGTCGCCGCCAGCTTTGGGTCAGGCAGTGCTGAGAAAAACGAACATCTGCGCAAAATGGGGTTGCGACGCGCGACCGGGGCAGAGCTGAAAACCCGCTGGGAAGCCGAGGCAGCCGGTCTGCTGGAAAAACTGGGACTGCGTGCGCCCTGAGCTGTCAGGTCCTTCGAGGACGACCGATCAGGCCATATTTTCGGGCCACCGATTTCCATGATCTGCGCTTTGGTTTCCCAAGCGCAAAGCCGGACGACTTGGCGGCCCCCGCCTGTCGGTTGAACTCATAGACGTCGATAATCCGTTCGGCACAGCCACAGGCCTCGCCCATGCCCACTTTGGCGAAATAGAATTTCTCGAAGCTCTCTGGTTTTTGCATGGCGATCCTCCGACGTCAGTGAAACAGACGATCGCTAAGAGGCCAAATCAATTCTATGCCAACTCTGATCTGCAGTTGGATACTAAAGCCCTTTGACGCCCGTCAATGTGAGATTGCTGACCTGTGCCGCATAATCCCGACGCGCCTCAGCGTCCGCACCTGAGTTCCACATATAGTACCAGTTCAGCATGCCAAAGACTGACATCGTTGCTGAACGCAACTTGGCCCTGTCATCACGGAAAACCTCAGGCGCTATATCGGCAATGATGCCGCTGAGGAAATTCACCATGTCTCGCTGATAGCCACGCAGCAGGTTCTGTTGCTCGGCTGGCAGCGCCGACATACCGCTGGTCTGAACCCTGTGTTCATCATCCACGCCCTGATAGGCCAGCAGAATTTCAGCAACGACCTTGTGCAGCTTGTCAGAAGCGCTCAACCCGTCGACCTCCAGGCCGCAGATCAGATCCCTCAGTTCGCGCAGGTACGTTTCGAGAATATCGAAAAGGATCGCGTCCTTGCTGTCATAGTAGTGATAGATGTTAGCCTTCGAGATACCGCATTCGCGCGCAAGCTGCGTCATGGATGCGCGGTCAAACCCTTCGCGCGCGAATACACGCGCCGCAGACTTGAGAATCTGCGTGCGCTTTTGTTCATGATCTTTTGCTATCGTACGGGCCAAGCTTCACTCCTTGTCTCGGTTATCGACAACGCGCTTGGCCTTGCCCTGACTACGCTCGACATCACCGGGCTCGCCTACAACAATCTCGGTGGAAACGCCAACAACGTCCTTGATCCGCTTGGTCAACATGCGTGCGGCCGCCGTTTTGCTCAATTCGTCAGTTGCATCAGGCAACGCCTCGACAAAGACGCGCATTGCGTCCATGCGACCTGATTTGAACAGCTCGATCTGATAGTGCGGGGCAACGCCACCTGTCGCCATGACCTGTTCCTCGATCTGGCTGGGGAAAACATTGACGCCACGCAGGATGATCATGTCGTCCGAACGCCCCGTGATCTTTTCCATCCGACGCATTGATCGTGCTGTTCCGGGCAACAACCGCGTCAGATCGCGGGTGCGATAGCGGATCATCGGCAGACCCTCTTTGGTCAACGTAGTAAAGACCAGTTCACCCATTTCCCCATCAGGCAGAACCTCACCGGTCTGCGGATCAATGATTTCCGGCAGGAAGTGATCTTCCCAGATCACCGGTCCATCCTTGGTCTCAACGCATTCATTGGCGACGCCAGGCCCCATGATCTCGGACAAGCCATAGATATCGACCGCATGCATATCAAACGCCTGTTCAACCTCTTTGCGCATCGCGTCGGTCCAGGGTTCGGCCCCAAAAACGCCGACGGCAAGAGAGCTTTCGCGCGGATCCATCCCGACCTTGTGATATTGCTCGAGGATGTTGAGCATGTAAGACGGTGTCACCATGATCCCGTCTGGCTTGAAATCAGTGATCAGGTTGACCTGTTTTTCGGTCTGACCACCACTCATAGGAACGACCGTAGCGCCAAGACGTTCGATCCCATAATGCGCACCCAGACCGCCGGTAAACAGACCGTAGCCGTAGGCGTTATGGACCACATCCCCTTTGCGCAATCCGCTGGCACGCAGAGAACGGGCAACCAGATCAGCCCAATTGTCGATATCTGTCTTGGTGTATCCCACAACTGTGGGTTTTCCAGTCGTTCCGGATGAGGCGTGCAGACGGGTAATCTGCTCACGCGGGACAGCGAACAGGCCAAAGGGATAGTTGTCGCGAAGATCGTTCTTGTATGTGAACGGGAACTTCGACAAATCGCTCAGGCTCTGCAGATCGTCCGGGTGCACACCCGCCTCATCAAAGCGCTGCCGGTACATTGCCACATTGTCATAGGCGTGGCGCAGCGACCACTTCAGGCGATCCAGCTGCAGATTGCGGATTTCGTCAATCGAGGCGATTTCGATTGGATCCAGGTCCGCTTTGTTCGGGGTCAGGTCCTTCATGGCGTCCTCCTCGCCTCAATTCTCTTGGAACAGGGTGCCATTGATTGCGCGGGAGAAGCCCCGGAATTCCGCAATCTTCTGGTCATCCTGATTTGTTACTGTGACATCGTAGATACCGCTGCGCCCCGTGAGGTTTTGCTCGGCGGCACGGGCAGTCAGGCGATCACCCAGCTGTCCGGGTGCGATAAAACTGATCATGGTGTGCTGGGCAACGGTCGATTGATTTCGGCTGTTGCAGGCAAAGGCAAATGCACTGTCTGCCAGCATGAAGGTCACGCCGCCATGACATATGCCATGGCCGTTGCAGTGATGTTGTTGAACCGTGAGGGCAAGAATCGCTTCCCCCTCATCGACACCGATCAGATCCATCCCTGCCCATTTCGAGGCATTATCCTGATTCCACATGGCGGCCGCGGCCTGCTCTGCGCGTTGCTTTGGCGTCATATTATTTACCCTGAAACTGAGGTGCGCGCTTTTCCAGAAACGCCGATACGCCTTCGGCATAATCCGCGCTTTCGCCGCATGTCTTCATCGCGTCTGCTTCGACTTCCAGCTGATCGCTTAGTGTGTTGACCGCCGCTGCCTGGATTGACTGTTTGGTCATGCCCAACCCCAGTGTCGGCCCGTTGGCAAACTGTTCGGCAAGCGCGCGTGCCTCTTCCATCAATTGGTCATCCGGAATGGCTTTCCAGATTAGCCCCCACTCTTCGGCTTGTTTTGCCGGCAAAGGCTGAGCGGTCAGGGCCAGTCCCTTTGCGCGCGCCTCACCCAACAGGCGCGGCAGATGCCAGCTGCCACCCGTATCCGGGATCAAACCGACCTTGGCAAAGGATTGAATGAACTTGGCCGACTCGGCGGCCAACACGATGTCACATGCCAGCGCGACATTTGCCCCTGCCCCTGCGGCGACACCGTTCACGGCGCAGACGACCGGGAGATCAAGCGACCTGATAAGCCGCACAAGTGGTGCATAAAACGTACGCACAGTGTACCCGAGATCGGGTGGTCCATCCATTTTTGAAGGATCACGGTCCCCCAAATCCTGGCCCGCGCAGAAGCCGCGCCCTGCACCTGTCAGCAGGATCGCCCGGGCACCGTTATCACGGGCCTCCTCGAGGGTTGCGCGCAACGCATAGTGCATTTCATCGGTGAAACTGTTCAGCCGGTCAGGCCGGTTCAGCGTTATTTCCACCCATTTTCCGTGGTTTTGCGCAAGAATCGTATCACTCATGACCCGCTCGCTTTGCAATTGTTTCGATAAACTTCTTGCATTAACCGAACGGTTGGTCAATAAATTTCTCGGACTTACCATCGAATCCGGGCCGTCAGCCTGTTGATGGTTACAAAAAGGACCATTACCGCAATTAAGACTCATGTTTTGGAGGAGGAGAACCAGTCATGAAGTTTATCGGGATCAAATCGCTTTTGGCCTCAGCCGCTATCGCGGTGACAGGCAGTGTTGCGTTTGCCGCAGACTACACCCTGACAATTTCCAGCTGGGCACCACCGACCCACGGGATCAATGCCAAGATGTGGCCCAAATTCGTCGAGATGGTTGAAGAAGCCACAGACGGTCAGGTTACTGCCGAGCTGAAGCTGGGTATCGCACCGCCTCCGGCGCAGATGGATCTGATCATGGATGGCGCCGCTGACGCTTCGATCATTTTCCACGGCTATCAGCCGGGCCGCTTCGTCACGACGAAACTGATCGAACTGCCGGGCTATGAAGGTTCTGCCGAAGATGCATCGGTCGCCTATTGGCGTGCCTATGACGAGTATCTCAAGCAGGCGGATGAACACCGCGGGGTAAAGGTTATTGCTCTGCACACCCATGGCCCTGCGCAGCTGCATTCCAGCAACCAGGTCACCAATCTGGATGAAATCTCGGGCCTGAAGGTACGTATCCCGGGTGGCGTCGGTGGCGATGTTGGTTCAGCACTGGGAGCAACCGGCATTCAGGTTCCGGCCCCCAAAGTCTATGAAACACTGGCGTCCAAGGCGGCAGATGGCGTCGTGATGCCCTTCGAATCCCGCAAGGGTTTCAAGCTGACCGAAGTGGCCCCCAACGTTTATGAGATGCCGGGTGGCCTGTACCGTGGTTCGTTCGCCTTCATCATGAACGAAGACACATTCGCCGATCTGCCCGAAGATCTGCAAAAGGCGCTGGACGAAAACGTCTTTGGTGAGCCTCTGAGCCGCGAAATCGGCAAAATCTGGGATGAGATCGACGCAACCGGCCGCGAAGCCACTGAGGGCACCGAAGGCAACTCGATCAACGCGGCAAGCGAATCTGACCTCGAGAAGTTCTCGGCCATTGCCGAGGATGTGCGCGCCAAGGTTATCGCCGAGGTCAATGAGGCCGGTGTGGATGCACAATCTGCCTATGACATGATCAAGTCGGAAATGTCTTCCAACTGATCTTCAAGTCAGGGGCGGCGCACCACCGCCGCCCCAAACCTTCCCCCTTCGGAGCTGCTAGATGACCTCTCTCATCCAGCTTGTGCGACGTGCCAGTGTTTTGCCGGTCATCGTAGCGAGCATTGCCCTTTTCATCCTGATGGTAATGACATTCTGCGACGTCATTTTCCGATCGGTTTTCAACAACCCGATTGAAGCCGCGACAGAACTGACACGCATCCTGATGGCCATTCTGGTCTTTTCAGTTTTGCCAATCATTTCGGTCAACAACGGACATATCGCAGTCGACCTGACTGATGGAATTTTCAACCGCCTGCGCCTGAGTCGCATACGTGATGCCATCATTTATCTGGCAAGTGGTGTGATGCTGTTCTGGCCTGTACAGCGGGTCTGGATTCTGGCGGAACGCGCGCGCGACTACGGCGATGTCACCGAATACCTGTCGATCCCAACCTACCTGATCGGATGGTTCATCACCGTTTCGGTAGCCATTACAGCGATCGTCATGATCATCACCGGTCTTCTGCACCTGTTCGCCCCCAAAGCTTTGACGGAACCCACTCAATGACCGCAGCACTTATTGGATTTACACTTGTTCTGGTTCTGGTGCTGCTGCGCCTGCCCATCGTCTTTGCCATGGGGCTGGTTGGCACCCTTGGCTTTGCTTACGAGCGCGGAGGCTCGATCTTTGATGAACGTGGCCTCAAAGCTGCCATGTCGATGGTCGGTCGCCAGATCACTGACACCGCACAGGATTACGGCTTATCGGTCGTTCCCTTGTTCATCCTGATGGGACTGTTCGTAAACAAAGGTGGGATGGCCCGCGAGCTTTATGCAGTATCGAACGCCTTTCTGGGTCATATGCGCGGCGGAATTGCCATGGCTACAGTTGCAGCCTGTGGTGGATTCTCAGCCATCTGCGGCTCTTCTCTGGCAACCGCGGCGACAATGTCCAAAGTAGCCATGCCGGAAATGCGCCGCTATGGCTATACGGATGAATTGTCGACCGCTTCCATCGCTGCCGGTGGCACGCTGGGCATTCTGATCCCGCCATCGGTCATTCTGGTGATCTATGGCCTGCTGACCGAAACATCGATCGGTAAACTGTTCATGGCCGGGATCATCCCGGGCATCCTGGGCATCCTGTTTTACCTCTTTGCCGTGCGCTGGACCGTCTGGCGCAATCCCGAAGCAGGTCCAGCAGGAGAACGTGCCAGCTGGGCTGAGCGCCTGCGCGCGCTGGGTTCGGTCTGGGCCGTGTTGTTGCTGTTCTTCCTGGTGATCGGAGGTCTGTATGGCGTGTTTGATTTCGAGCCCCTGAACCTGACGTTTTCACCGACTGAGGCTGCAGGTATGGGCGCTGCAGGTGCATTCCTGATCGCCCTGTTCCGCGGTGGCCTGACCGTGGGTTCAACATTCGAAGTTCTCAAGGAAACCTGCTTTACCGCAGCGGCACTGTTTGCCGTATTGATTGGCGCACAGATCTTTTCGAACTTCATCAACCTCGCAGGACTGCCCGAAGCGCTGATCGCACTTGTTACGGCCTATGATGTTTCGCCCTTCGTCGTGATCCTGATGATCCTTGGCATCTACATCATTCTTGGCTGCGTGTTTGAATCACTGTCCATGCTTCTGCTGACCGTCCCGATCTTTTTCCCGCTGGTTACGTCACTGGGCTATGATCCGATCTGGTTCGGCATCGTCGTCGTCGTCGTTACCGAAATCTCGCTGATCACACCGCCGGTTGGCCTGAACGTGTTCATTCTGAAAGGCGTGGTCGGAGATGTATCCACCGGCACGATTTTTCGGGGTGTCACCCCGTTCTGGGTAGCCGATATCTTTCGCCTGGCGTTGATCGTACTGGTCCCGATTGTGGTACTATACCTGCCCCAACAGATGGGTGCGCTGGGTCACTAAGACCGGGGCGGTCCCGGCGACCGTCCCACAAATCCTAATTCATGAGACATGCCGCCTTTGGTGGCATGAAAGGAACAGGAGCATCCAATGTCTCTGCAACAGATTTCCAGTTTTGCCGCCGGTCAGTGGGTCGCGCCCGGAAACGGCGCACGTACGATCGCTTCGGCCATCACCGGCGAACCCTTTGCAACCGCTGGCAATTCAGCACTCGACGTGCAGGCAATGCTGGAATTCGCACGTAATACCGGCGGCCCTGCACTGCGCCAAATGACGTTTCATCAGCGCGCCAAGATGCTCAAGGCCCTGGCGCAAACTCTGTCAGGTCATAAACAGGCGCTTTACGATCTGAGCTTTAACACGGGTGCGACGCAAAACGATCATCTGATCGATATTGATGGTGGCATCGGCACGATGTTTGTCTTCGCCTCAAAGGGACGACGCGAGATGCCGGATGGTCATGTCTATCTGGATGGCGATCTCGAGCAACTGTCGCGAAACGGAACGTTTCTTGGGCAACATATCTGCACACCGCTGCACGGTGTCGCGATCCATATCAACGCATTCAACTTTCCGGTTTGGGGTATGCTGGAAAAGCTTGCCCCGACCTTGCTGGCGGGTGTCCCTGCCATCGTGAAACCAGCCACCAACAGCTGCTATGTAACCGAACTGGCCGTTCGGATCATGCTGGACAGCGGCATACTGCCTGCAGGCGCGCTGCAACTGGTGTCAGGCGGGATAGGTGACATGCTGGATCATCTGACCTGTCAGGATGTGGTCAGCTTTACCGGTTCGGCAGACACAGCCTTAAAACTGCGTCAGAACCCGGTGATCCTGAACAACTCGGTTCGTTTTGTGGCCGAACAGGACAGTCTGAACGCTTCGATTCTTGGGCCAGATGCTGTGCCGGGTACACCCGAATTCGATCTGTTCGTCAAAGAAGTCTCTCGTGAGATGACCACCAAGGCCGGGCAGAAATGTACGGCCATCCGCCGCATCATCGCTCCGGATACGCAGGTGGAAGCGGTGATCGAAGCTTTGTCTGCGCGACTTGCCAAAACTACCATTGGCGACCCCCGATTGGAGACAACACGCATGGGTGCGCTGGTCTCGAGCGGACAAAAGGCGGATGTGCTGGCCAAAGCCGATATCATCGGTCAGGAGGCCGAGCGTGTTTTTGGTGACCCCACTGCTTTTGACGTCGATGGAGCGGATACCAAGAACGGTGCCTTTGTCCCGCCAATGCTGTTCCACTGTGCCGACCCCGACAACGCCCAGCGCGTCCACGACACCGAGGCCTTCGGGCCCGTTTCGACAATCATGGGATATCGGGATCTGGATCATGCCATTGCGATCGCCAATCGTGGGCAAGGATCGCTGGTGACCTCATTGATCACACATGACACCGAAGTGGCACAAAACGTTGTCATTGGAACAGCGGCGTACAACGGGCGCATCTATATCAACGACCGAGACTCGATGAAGGAATCGACCGGCCATGGTTCCCCCCTGCCACATATGGTGCATGGTGGCCCCGGCCGCGCGGGTGGTGGCGAAGAAATGGGCGGTGTGCGCGGTGTTCAACACTATATGCAGCGCACGGCCATTCAGGGTTCGCCACGGATGCTGTCATCGCTTGGCAAAAAGTGGGTTCCCGGTGCGCCCGAGATCCAAGGCCCGGCACACCCGTTCACCCGCAAATTCGGCGAATTGAGCATTGGGGAAACGCTGAACACAGCCTCGCGCACGATCACACTGGATGACATCGAGCATTTTGCTCATTTCACCGGCGATACGTTCTATGCCCACATGGATGACGACGCCGCCGCACGAAACCCGTTCTTTCCCGGTCGGGTTGCGCATGGCTATCTGCTGCTGAGCTTTGCAGCGGGATTGTTTGTTGAGCCGAACGAAGGCCCGGTTCTCGCGAATACCGGACTTGACGGCCTGCGCTTTATGAAGCCGGTTGTCGCCGGAGACAGCATCAAGGTGCGGCTGACGGTCAAACAAAAGACCCAGCGTACTGACGAGTATGGCGAAGTTCGCTGGCACGTGACCCTGACCAATCAGGATGATGAGATGGTGGCAGAGTATGAATTGCTGACCATGAATGCCTATTGAGCCATTCAAAACTCAGCGCGGGCGAATGTGTTTTTCTTATTCGCCCGAACGCTTTAAACTGGTTGCATGACCAGTGAGCAAAGGTGGTTCGATACCGCAGTATCTGAATTGGCGGACCCGCAAAACCAGCGGGTTTGGTCCATCATCGTATCGTTGTTCGGCGATCTGGCTCAGAAACCTGCAGCACAGATATCAGGCGGGGCACTGACCCGAATAATCGAGCCGATGGGGATCAAGCCCGAAGCAATCCGCGTGGCTGTGCACAGGTTGCGCAAAGATGGCTGGATTGAAAGCGATCGCATTGGCCGCGTATCGCGACACTACCTTACCGAATACGGGCGGTCACAATCTGCGATGGTGACACCACGCATTTATGCGCGCGATCACATCCCGGCTGAGCGCTGGCACTTGCTCATCGCCGAAGAAGGGACAGGAACGCGGGCATTGGAAGACGTGATGCTCAGCCGCGACTATACCCCGATTGGCCGGAATGTGGCCTTGGGCGCGGGTACACCGCCCGATGATCATGACGATCTGCTGGCTCTGGAAGTTTCAGCGCAGGATACACCCAAATGGGTGCAGGACCGGCTGTGTACGCCCGAGATGCGCGAAGCCTGCCGCACCCTTCATGAAGCGCTGCGACGCGTGTCGCAAAGCCGTCCAGCTGGCTGGAAGCCTTCGCCATCTGAAATTGCGACTCTGCGTACCCTAATCGTTCACCGTTGGCGGCGCGTAGTGTTGCGGCAGCCTGATTTACCCCAGACCTTTTACCCCGCAGACTGGCGCGGCCCCGCTTGCCGAGCCGAGGTGTTCCGCCTGCTCGACACTCTCCCCCGACCCGATCTGGATGAACTCAACCAATCCGGGTGACGTCACGGCAGACTATTCACGTGCCGATCTATGCTCCTATCCTTTCTCTGTATCCGGGCTGAACGTCTTGGGAGGGGCGTCCTTGCATGCAACACGAAACCGATATGCTGATCGTCGGCGCCGGATTTTCTGGGCTCATCATGGCAATCGAGGCCAGCAAACGCGGGCTCACCGATATCACCATCCTGGAAAAGGCCGGTGATATCGGTGGAACATGGCGTGAGAACACCTATCCCGGGGTAGCTTGCGATGTGCCTTCACATCTCTACTCCATGGCGACGCATCTCAATCCAGACTGGAGCCGTGCCTATGCCGGAGGTGCCGAGATCCTGTCCTATCTGCAGCGTGTAGCCAAGGAAGAAGGGTTGTATGACCTGTGCCGCTTTCACACCGAACTGAAATCCGCCAGATGGGATGGTAGTGCATGGCAGGTAGAGACATGTGACGGACATCGGTGGAAAGCCCGTTTTCTGGTCTCGGCCATCGGCGCCCTGCACATACCCAGCATTCCGAACATTCCCGGCGCGGACAGCTTTCCCGGACCGTGCTTCCATTCCGCCGAATGGGATCACGCCGTTGCGCTGGATGGCAAGCGTGTCGCCGTCGTTGGCACGGGCGCCTCGGCGGTTCAATTCGTTCCGGAAATCGCAAAGGTTGCCAAACAGGTCACCATCTTTCAGCGCACCGCCCCTTATGTCCTGCCCCGACCTGATGGCCCGATCGCGCCCTGGGTTCGACGCCTTTACAGACGTCTCCCACTGCTGCCGCGTATTCGTCGCAAGCTGATCTACACGCTGTTCGAATTTAGGCATCGCGTGTTCCGGGGTGAAAAAGGAGCGGTTGATTTTGCCATGAAGATGTGGCGACACGCGCTGGAAAACGCCATTCCTGATGCGTCGAAACAAAAGATACTCACCCCGGATTACCGGATTGGCTGCAAACGTATCCTCAGTTCGAATGACTGGTACCCTGCCCTTGCGCGCGACAATGTCGAAGTGATCCCACACGGGGTTGCCTCAGTCGAAGGAAATCAGATCACTGCAGCGGATGGCAGCCAGTTTCACGCGGATGTTCTGATCTGGGGCACAGGCTTTCACGTGACAGATGCAGTTCAGAGGCTGAACATCACAGGTGAGGACGAGCTGACCCTTCGCGATGCATGGGCAGATGGCATGCAGGCCAATCTGGGCACCGCCATCGCGGGCTTTCCCAATCTCTTCATTCTGCTCGGCCCGCATACTGGACTGGGGCACAATTCCGTCGTTCTGATGATCGAAGCGCAGGTGAGCCATATCGGTCGGGTTCTGGACGAGATGCAAAAGAACGGCATCCGCACTATCGTGCCCGATGGGCATAAACAGGCTGAGTTTACAAAAGAGATGCAGGACCGACATACCGACAGTGTCTGGCAGGCGGGCGGTTGCACCTCATGGTATCAGGATGCCAACGGGCGCAACACAACGCTGTGGCCAGGCACCGTAGCCGAGTTTCAGAAACGCATGGCGCGCTCTGGTCTTGAGCAATATCATGCGGTGAACCCACAGTCCGGAGATAGCTGAGATGACAGTATTGCTGACAATCGCCCTGCTTATCGGAGTGTTCCTGATCGGAGCAAACCTGTGGACCCGCAGATTGACCCGGCAAGGCATCGCAACCGTGCCGCAGATGGGGCAAATCGTACCCGTCAATGGCGGTAGCATTCATTATGTCGAAAAGGGTGAACCCGGAAAACAGGCAATCCTGATGATTCACGGGCTGACGGGGCAGTTGCAGCATTTCACTTATGCCCTGATGGACCAGCTCGCGCAGGACTATCATGTCATAGCGGTCGATCGACCTGGCTGCGGTTATTCAACCCGCGACGATGCAAGCCTTGGCACCCTGACCGAGCAGGCGCGCATGATACATGAGTTCATGCAGAAAAAAGGCATCAGCGATGTGGTCCTCGTAGGTCATTCGCTTGGTGGTGCCGTATCGCTGGCGATGGCGCAGGCCTACCCCGATGATATCAAGGCGCTGGCATTGCTGGCTCCGCTGACGCATCGGATGCCTGGGCCTCCGGCGATTTTCAAACCGCTTGAGATCCGCACCGAATGGCTGCGCAATCTGATTGGCAACACCATTGCTGTGCCATTGGCAAAAAAGACGGCACCCCATGTCATCCACGAGGCTTTTGCGCCTGAAGCCGCCCCATCGGATTTTCTGGATCGGGCAGGTGGCGCACTGGGGTTGCGTCCGTCTGCATTCATCACCGGATCGCAGGATGTGATCGGCATCGAGGCAAGTATC
The DNA here is from genome assembly GCF_056537005.1 of Ruegeria sp. CH6. Classification (NCBI taxonomy): domain Bacteria; kingdom Pseudomonadati; phylum Pseudomonadota; class Alphaproteobacteria; order Rhodobacterales; family Roseobacteraceae; genus Ruegeria; species Ruegeria sp. CH6. The sequence goes on from NZ_JBQFQS010000005.1 coordinate 182,294, forward strand.
GACGGGGTAAATCAAGGCTACAAAGATCTGCGGGTACCGGGCGGTATCCTTTACGGTTCCGACGATCCAATCCTGTCTCCCGCCCAACATGGCGTACCGATGCAGCAATTCGGACTTTCTTACGAACAGCTAGAAAATCGAGGCCACATGATCCTGATTACCGCGCCGAACGAATGCGCGACTTTCATACGAAACGTTCTGGATGCCACGCAGACTGAGAAACCTAAGGCAGGAAATCGGTGACGATTCAAAACTTGAAAGAATCCGGAACAAACTTGGTGTTTCCCTCTTGACCCCCCCAAGCCTCTCCCTTAAATCGCCTCTCACCGTGGCGGAGTAGCTCAGTTGGTTAGAGCAGCGGAATCATAATCCGCGTGTCGGGGGTTCAAGTCCCTCCTCCGCTACCAAATTTCCCTAAATTGTAACGACACCGCATAGTATGAACCGCCGCTATGTGGAGTGCCTATCAACAGATCGATAGTATTTGTTGCGCAGGGAATTCTGACTGTTTCTGCTGATCTGCCAGAGCTCAGATATTCTCGACCGATCTGTCTCTGACACCAGTCGTTTCTGCAGCTTTCGGCGTTCGCGAAGAAAATCGGCCTTCGATCCTGTTTCGAAGCTTGCTCACTCTGCGGCGCACCACCTGTGCCATGTCCACGAAGGGGCGGAAATAGATATCCGAAATGCGCGACGCATGAGCCTCGGAAGGTTGCAGACCGAACTTGAGGCGGCTGTCCTGCTCGGACAAATGCAGAGATCCGAACAGCCAATCCCAGACCGCAAAGGCCACGCCAAAGTTCTTGTCATGATGCTCGCGCGCGATCGAGTGATGCACCTGATGCTGCGCCGGCGAGATGAGGATGTGCTCCAGCCAGTGCCAGTAGCGGATCGAGATATGAGAATGCCGCAGGTTCGAACCTGTCATGTGGAAGACAAAGGACATGACGTTCACGCCAAGCACCGTATAAAGGTCTACCGCGCTACCAAACAGGAACAGGAAAACCGCCATTGTCGTCCCCTGTGCAACGGCACCACGGAGACTATAGAGAATGCCCTCCAACGGGTGCGTTCGATACACCGTGATCGGCGTCATCGTTTCAGCCGAGTGATGGGTTTTGTGGATGGCCCACAACAGCGGCCAATGATGCATCCAGCGATGAACCAGATATTTGGTGAAGTCATCGACGATAAAGATAGTCGCCGTGAACAACGCGACGATTACGCCCGTCGGAGCATCCGAGAACACGCCCCTTTGCAGGAATGCAATATCATGCAGCGCATAGTACAGGGCGGTCGCAATCGCCAACTGCGATAAAAGCAGCGGCGAAATGAACATTGTGAACACCCGATTGATCACGAAAATCTTGTAGTCAGCCTTTGCTGATGGCGAAAAAAGGATTTTGCGATCGAATATCTGATGCAGCGCCAGCTTGAAAGAAGATCTGCGTACCGCAACCAGCCAGACCAGAGCAATCAGAACGGTCAAAATCAAATACCCCAAAAAAACACGTTTCTTGGGATTGGAAAAATCTGCAAGGACAGAGCTTATTTGCTCGAGTAAATCCAAGGGATGCCTTTCGGCCAAAAATCCGGCAGCACCATTTACTGCACTGCCGGATCAGGGTCAAAAGACCCTTAGTCGTTTTCTGCCGAGGCGTTCTCGCCCAGCTTTTCAGCCAGTGCTGCCAGATCCGCAGTCGCGTCATTCGCACGCGATTCGATACCGAACGTGTCGATCAGCAGTTTCTGAACTTTCAGCATGTTGACCTGATAGTCATCCAGCGTCATTTCGCGGCCGCGGACAAAGTTGCCATCGGCATCGATGTCGGACACCATCTTGCCGTCAGGCATCGCCGGACCGAAACCGATCAACCAGTTCAGATCGATAGCAGTGGCACCCAGGTTGTTTTTGCCCGACTGCAGAGCCATCGAGAACCCTTTGAGCTCGCCCCAATGCTTGGCATAGTTGCGCAGCGCCTTGTCGGTGTCTTCACCCGACTTGATCTTGTCGATGTCCTTGTAGACCGAACCAGCATACTTGAAGGTCGCTTCTGCCAGCGTTTTTTCCCAGTTCGTCTCGATGATGTCGGCGTAGTTTTTCAGCTCGGCACGCTGTCCATCGGTCAGAGCTTCGCCATTTGCAGATGCGATCAGCGCACGGCCATCACGGAACGCGTTGAAGATGGTGTTCATGTACTGGGTCGACTGGGTGCCACCCTTGTCTGCGCCCGCGGCGTAGTATGCCGGGCCAAAGACCATCTCAGTTTTCAGGTCGATGACACCGTCACCGTTTGCGTCAGCAGCAGCCATGTCTTTTTGCTTGGACACGCCATAGTTCTGCTCAGGCGACAGGCTTGCCGAGTGGGCTGCGGCACCGAAGTAACCGAACGCTTCGTCCCACGAATGCTCTTTACCGGTGTAATGAGCGCCTTCTTTGTAAGGCTTGTCATTCGGTTTGTTGTCGGCTTCCAGCTTCTCGTCGAGATAGTTGTCGACGGCCTGATTGTAAGCCATCGCACCCAAAGTGAACTTCGAGATCAGCTGACCCCAGTCCATGCCGTTCACCGGATCATAACCCTGGTTAGAGGCTGCTGCCATTTTGATCATCTGCAGTGCAACGTCGACACCAGCCTGATTGCCGGGCCATGCCGTCATAGCGCCTTTGTAGAACTTGCCCGAGATGTTTTTGCCTTTGGAAATTTCATTCACAGTCGATTGCTTGACCGGGAAACCGTCTTTGGAGGCAGGCGCGATGATGACCAGGTCTTCTTCAGAACCGTTGAAGTAAGACAGCATCAGAGCTTCGACTTCGACCGCGTTGTTGCCGCCATCGCCCTTGCCGGCTGCTTTCTTCAGGCTGTCATGCAGCACATGGCGCGCGATCTGGCCGGAGTAGGATACCGAGTCAGTCTTGTCGCCTTCATAGCCTTTAACGGTGACCGGGAAGGGACCGTATGATTCCTGAGCCAGCGCCGCGCCGCCGACGAGCGTAGCTGCGATGATCGCAGAAGTGAGTTTGAGTTTTGATTTGAGCATAGGGGTCCCTCGGTTATTGTCCGACAAAAGGAGTCGGAAAATTTAATCTGATCTTTTTAGTCAGCTTAAGCCCCGAGATGTCAAGCCCTATTGAGCGCAAACACCATCATGTTAGCGCCAATGAACCTCAAAGCTTGTGCATTAACAGCTTCCCCCTAATGAGAGGTATCGCTGAGCAAGTCTCCCACCTCGCTACCTCAGCTCCCGGGAGGCGCTCGATGAACTTTCAGGGAAATCACGGAGCAAATAAAAAGGCCCGCCAAATGGCGGGCCTTACCGATTTAGCAATACAAATCAGTGCACCACAGCATCATCGGGCCGTGGACGTTCAGATGTACCCAAACGGTCGCCGATGATCAGGCCGTCTGTACCTGCGGTTACCGGAACGGTCTCGCCGTCTTTAATCTCACCAGCCAGCAACGCTTCGGCCAATGGGTTCTGCAAGGCGCGCTGGATCACGCGTTTGAGCGGACGCGCACCAAAGACCGGATCATAGCCTTCGTTCGCCAGCCACTCCTTGGCACCATCGTCCAAAACCAGCTCGATCTTACGGGCGGCCAGACGTTTCTGCAGGCGCGCCATCTGGATATCGACGATGCCATCCATATCGGCCCGCTTGAGGCGGTCAAAGATGATGGTCTCATCCAGACGGTTCAGGAACTCGGGCCGGAAATGCGCCCGGACCGCGTCCATAACGTCACGTTTCGCCTGTGCACTATCCGCACCTTCTGGCAACTGGCTCAGCGCCTGAGACCCAAGGTTCGACGTCAGGATGATCAACGTCTGCTTGAAGTCCACGGTACGACCCTGACCATCGGTCAAAACGCCATCGTCCAGAACCTGCAACAGCACGTTGAAGACATCCGGGTGCGCCTTTTCGACCTCATCGAACAGCACGACCTGATAGGGTCGGCGCCGCACGGCTTCGGTCAGCACACCGCCCTCATCATAACCGACATAGCCCGGAGGGGCGCCGATCAGACGGGCGACGGCGTGTTTCTCCATGAACTCGGACATGTCGATGCGCACCATCGCGTTGTCGTCGTCGAACAGGAAGTTCGCCACGGCCTTTGTCAGTTCGGTCTTACCCACGCCGGTCGGGCCGAGGAACAGGAACGAGCCCAACGGCCGACCCTCGTCATTCAGACCTGCACGCGCACGGCGTACGGCGTTAGCGACAGCGGTCACCGCCGCATCCTGACCAATCACGCGGGAATGCAGATCATCTTCCATCCGCAGCAGTTTCTCACGCTCGCCTTCCAGCATTTTCGAGGTCGGGATACCGGTCCAGCGTTCGACCACCGAAGCTATCTGTTCCGGGCGCACCGTTTCCTCGGCCATCATGGCGTTGCTTTCGGCGTTCTCGGCCTCGGTCAGCTTTTTCTCAAGCTCGGGGATGACGCCATAGGACAGCTCACCCGCTTTGGCGAGGTTACCTTCGCGCTTGGCGATCTCCAGATCAGCACGCGCCTTGTCGAGCTGCTCCTTCAAATCACGCGCACCGGCGAGCTTGTCGCGCTCGGCCTGCCATTGGGCGGTCATCTCGGCGGATTTCTCCTGCAGATCAGCCAGATCCTTTTGCAAGGTTTCCAGGCGATCCTTGGATGCCGCGTCGTCCTCAAGCTTCAGCGCCTCTTCCTCGATTTGCATCTGCAGGATCTGGCGATCCAGCTGATCGAGTTCCTCGGGCTTGGAATCCACTTCCATCCGCAACCGCGACGCCGCCTCATCGACCAAATCGATGGCTTTGTCGGGCAGGAAGCGGTCGGTGATATAGCGATGCGACAGTGTCGCCGCCGAGACCAACGCCGAGTCCGAGATGCGCACGCCGTGGTGCAACTCGTATTTTTCCTTGATGCCGCGCAGGATGCTGATCGTGTCCTCGACCGTCGGCTCGGTGACCATCACAGGCTGGAACCGGCGCGCAAGGGCCGCGTCTTTTTCGACGTATTTGCGGTACTCATCCAATGTGGTCGCACCGATACAATGCAACTCACCCCGGGCAAGCGCAGGCTTGATCAGGTTCGCCGCATCCATTGCGCCGTCGGATTTACCGGCACCAACCAGCGTGTGCATCTCGTCGATGAACAGGATGATCTCACCGGCGGCCTCAGTGACCTCGGTCAGAACGGCCTTGAGGCGTTCTTCAAATTCACCGCGGTACTTCGCACCAGCGATCAGCGCGCCCATGTCGAGTGCGAGCAGTTTCTTGTCCTTCAGCGATTCTGGCACGTCACCGTTAACGATGCGCAGGGCCATGCCCTCGGCAATCGCGGTTTTACCGACGCCCGGCTCACCAATCAGAACCGGGTTGTTCTTGGTGCGGCGCGACAGAACCTGCATCGAGCGTCGGATTTCTTCATCGCGCCCGATGATCGGGTCGATCTTGCCCTCAGCCGCAGCCTCAGTCAGGTCACGCGCGTATTTCTTGAGCGCGTCATAACCCTCTTCCGCCGATGCGGTGTCAGCGGTGCGGCCCTTACGGATGTCATTGATCGCTTCGTTCAGTTTCTGTGCGGATACGGCACCGGCTTCCAACGCCTCTTTGGCCTTGGATTTCACCATACACAGCGCCATCAGCACCCGCTCGACGGGCACAAAGCTATCGCCAGCTTTGGTGGCGATCTTTTCGGCTTCGTCCAGAACCTTGGCCGTCTGTCCGTCCATGTAGATCTGGCTTGCATCGCCACTGACCTTGGGAATCTTGGCCATTGCGGCGTCCAACGCCTCGACCACGCGGATCGGCGCACCGCCCGCGCGGGTGATCAGGTTGCTGGCCAGCCCCTGATCGTCATCCATCAATGCTTTCAATATATGTGTGGGCTCCAGCCTCTGGTGCCCCTCGCGCAGCGCAATGGTCTGCGCCGCCTGCACGAAACCCCGTGCCCGCTCGGTGAACTTGTTCAAGTCCATAGCATTCTCCTTTTTCTAAGCGCCCTAATTTCGCTGCGCCCGCTTGGCGGCACGCTTCGGTCTGGGCCTCGCATTCAATTTGGGAAATATCTTTGCTGCTTCAAGAGGCTAGACCACAGAAACCGGGATTACTTGCGAGGTATTGTGTAGACGGTATAGCCTCCGGTTTCTGCCACTTGCCGGGCATCATACATATCCACCAATGACTGAGCCGCATTGCTGCCCGTTGGACAGGAAACCAGGTCTGCCGTATGATCCAGGAAATTGACGGTAAAGGCTGTTTCACCCGTCACCTGACACCAATCATCCGCTGATCTGTAACCACGAACCAGATTCAGGTTGTCATTGGTTGGTGGCGGTGCCGGATCTACGATCACATCCGGCACCGGGTATGCCGTGTTCTCTTCACAAGCAGCCAGGGCAATGGCAATTCCAAGTAAAGCCAACTTCTTCAACTTCTGTCCCTCCATCAAATTCATTTTGCGGGGACCATAGCACATGTCGCCATCCACGACGTGACATAGATCACGGATGCATGGACAGAACGGCCGGAACCCGCTAGGACGCAGACGTTTGTCAAAAAGGAGCCTGCCCCATGTCCGATGACCGTCTGATCGTTGCCCTCGATGTTCCGAACGCCCTGCAGGGGCTGGCCATGGCCGAGCGGCTGGGCGACAGCGTCTCTTTCTACAAGATCGGACTAGGCATGTTGACCGGCGGTGGGTTGGCACTGGCCAATGAACTGAAGCAGGACCACGGAAAACGCATCTTTCTGGACATGAAGCTGTTCGACATCGGCAACACTGTAGAAAACGCGGTACGGGGTCTGGCCCAGTTCGACTTGGATTTTCTGACAGTCCATGGCGACCCGCATGTTGTACGCGCCGCGAAAGAAGGCGCTTCGGGCAAAGACCTCAAGATTCTGGCCGTGACAATCCTGACTTCGCTGAACCGGGATGACCTGGATTCCAGCCTGTTGAAAGCGGGCGACGTGCAGGAGCTTGTAGTTGAGCGTGCCGCCAAGGCCTTCGAAGCCGGAGCGGACGGCGTCATTGCAAGCCCGCAGGAAGCAGCCCTGATCCGCGCCCTGCCCCAATCGGAAGGCCGTCTGATCGTGACACCCGGCGTACGCCCTGCCGGAGCGGCTTTGGGAGATCAGAAACGCGTTGCTACCCCCGCAAGCGCGATTGGCGACGGGGCCGATCATATCGTTGTCGGTCGTCCAATTTATCAAGCACAGGACCCAAAAGCGGCAGCAGAAGCGGTTCTGAACGAGTTAAATTCACTGACACATCACTAATTGAGTTCGCAGACTCAGCCTCAAATTTGGCTGTAAAAGCGCCCTCAACCAGTTGACCTTACGTCAGTTTTTAGGCGTGCCGCGCCAAATCGTCTCTGTGCCCGAAAACACACATGAAAAAGGCGAGTTTTAGCAAGATCGGCTTCGAACTATCGAAATTGGCGAATTTGAGCGATTCTGTACTCGGAACACTCCCCAACGGACCGTATCTTCCTGAGGTCCGTTACCTCCCCCCGCAAACGCGGGGGGTCTTCTTGTTAGGGCATCGATCATCGGCAAAGTACACGGCGCATCTTTGATCTGCCGGTGTTGGTGATATACCCTCGGATATCTTGCTTCCCTACCACGCCCGCATTGCGCAGAAGGAATAGGATGCCCGGTCTTTGCCGAGATTGTTTGACCCTGATGGCCGAAGAACGTCGTTGTACGTCCTGCGGCAGCCCGCGTGTCAAAACACATCCAGAACTCTTTGACCTGACCATCGCACATATGGATTGCGATGCTTTCTATGCCTCGGTTGAAAAGCGCGACAATCCCGAACTGGCGGATAAACCGGTGATCATAGGAGGCGGCAAGCGCGGCGTGGTTTCAACCGCCTGCTATGTTGCCCGTATTCGTGGGGTGAGATCGGCCATGCCGATGTTCAAGGCGTTGCAGTTGTGTCCAGATGCCGTCGTCATCAAACCCCGGATGTCGATCTATGCGGGTGTCTCGCGCCAGATCCGCGCGATGATGGATGAACTGACACCGGACGTAGAGCCGTTGTCGCTTGATGAGGCTTTCATGGACCTATCCGGAACCGAGCGCCTGCATGGCGCGCCACCTGCAGTGATGCTGGCCCGGCTGGTCAAACGAATGAAGGATGAATTGGGGCTGACCGGTTCGATCGGGCTGAGCCACAACAAGTTTCTGGCCAAGGTTGCCTCTGATCTCGATAAGCCACGTGGATTTTCAGTGATCGGCAAGGCCGAGACGGCATCGTTTCTGAACGACAAACCCGTAAGGCTGATCTGGGGGATCGGGCCAGCGGCGCAGGAATCGCTGGACCGGGCGGGAATTCGAACATTTTCAGATCTGCTTCGATGGGATCAGGAGGCTCTGACCGCACGCTTTGGATCGATGGGTTATCGGCTTTGGCATCTGGCGCGCGGACAGGACAAACGCCGGGTGTCTGCCCATGAACCCATGAAATCCATCAGCAATGAGACTACTTTTTTCGAAGATACCGCCAGCCTCGATATTCTGGACGGGCACCTGTGGCGCATGTCCGAAAAAGTGGCAGATCGGGCTAAAGCAAAAGGCCTGGCCGGTCGCGTCGTGACACTCAAACTTAAAAAGGCCAATCACAAGATCCTGACACGAAGGGTTTCACTACGCGATCCCACCCAGATCGCTGATCGGATTTATCGCACGGCGCGGGGCTTATTTGATCAGGTTGGAGATCAGGGGCCCTATCGGCTGCTGGGATGTGGTATTTCCGATCTTTGCCCTGCTGATCAGGCAGACATATCCGGTGACCTGTTGGATCCGGGTGCTGCGCAGCGGTCAAAGGCCGAACGCGCAACGGATGAGATTCGGCAAAGGTTCGGAACCGAAGCTATCGTAAAAGGACGTTCGCTGCGTTAAACACTATTCTGCAGCAAGCCGAACCGGTTGAGCGCCGATACAAGCGATTTCGGCAACGACATCGCGCAAAATCTCTCTGAACTCTTCAAAGTTCGCATTCGGCTCGATCGTTTCCTCATCCATATACAACGACCGATCAATCTCGATCTGGATGGCGTGCTGTTGGCGTCCCGGCCGGCCATATGTCTGAGTGACGTAGGCCCCCGCAAAGGGCGCATTCCGCGCCACATTCAGTCCTGCTGAGGCAAAAGCCGCTTCAATCTGATCGACAATAACACCTGATGCCGAAGCCCCGAACCGATCCCCCAACACAATGTCCGGCTTATTGCCGCGCGCATTGCCCGAGATCGCGACCGCTTCATGCGGCATGGAATGACAGTCGACCAGGATGGCTTGCCCGAATTCTTCGTGCGATTCGGCCAGCAATGACTTCAGTCTCGCATGATAAGGGCGCCAATAATTGTCGATCCGCAACCGAGCCTCATCCATGGTCAGCTTACCGCGATAGATCGCGCGCCCGTTTGCGACGACACGGGGAATCACACCAAGTCCCGAGGCGACACGGGGATTATGCCCCTGACGGCGGGCCCCTTGAATCAGCGCCGGATCCAGCTCTTCTGCACTGCGGTTCAGATCGAGATAGGCGCGTGGCATCGCTGCTTTCAGAAATGGGGCGCCAAACTCAGCCGCCGCATCGAACAGCTGATCAACGAATGCATCCTCAGAGGACCGAATCACGTTTCGGTTCAAAACCGTTCGCTTCATCAGCGCTGCGGGGTAGTCCCGGCCACTATGAGGTGAGGAAAACACCACGCATGAGGTGCGCTTGGCGGGCATTTCCAATCCGTAGGCTGAGTTCTTCATGGGTTCTCCTTGTTCCTTCCGAACATAGACCGGAAAATAGTTCTTCCAAACCCCTTGATCCCCCCAACGACTCCTTTTATAGACCCCGCTACCGGCGCGGGGTTCCGCGCCCCATTTCGTTATGGGGCAGGTCACGCAAAGGTTTCGTGGGCGGTTAGCTCAGCGGTAGAGCACTTCGTTGACATCGAAGGGGTCACAAGTTCGATCCTTGTACCGCCCACCATCGTTTCACTGTTCCGGATTTCCGGGGCACCCGCTAACCCAGGCGCTGGCCACGTCTTTTGATGAAGGCGCCGCAAAATGGAGACAGACCCATGAAGGTCAAGAACTCGCTCCGCTCGCTCAAGAACCGGCACCGTGATTGCCGCGTTGTGCGTCGCAAAGGCCGCGTCTACGTTATCAACAAGACGCAGCGCAAGTTCAAAGCTCGCCAGGGCTAAGAACTGCACATATCGATTTAAAAGAGCCGCGCCTTCGAGCGCGGTTTTTTTCTGCGTGCTGACATGACAACTCCGCCCTGGCTGCACAAGCATTTGCTTGTAACTGATGTTGGGCCGCACAAAATCGCCAAAAGCCTTTTTTAAACCGATCCGCATTGAGGAAACCTCTGCTTGAAACACCTTGCTTTTTCGCTTTGTTTATTGCTCCCCACTGCCGGAGCAACTGATCCGCTTTTTTCCAACTCAGTCGTGTCCAATGATATCGAGTTCATCTCATCTGAGGATGAAAGTGCATTCTATTGCCTTCATTACTTTGGCACTGACTCCAGAGAGATGCCGGACAAACGCAAGGACGGGTTACTCGTTGACGATGTCCATATTTTCGAAGCCTGGTTTCTGGATGGGACCGCAATCCAGCTGTGGGTCCATCCGGACTTTCGCAACACTTTCGCGGCAACCCTTGCTGCCCAGAAACTAACCGGGCCGCTTGGCCATCTACCATGGTTCATGCGCGAAAGGCTTGACCATGTGGTTGTTCACAAAGGCGACGAAACCGCATTTGCTGAAGATCGCGGGCGCTTTTTCGTAGTTTACGATAGGAATATGGATAAGCGTATTTCAACCCATGATCTGGAAGAGACGGTCTTTCATGAGTCCGTGCACGCAACCATGGATGTCCCTATCGCACACAGCGCAGAGTGGCGAAAGGCGCAGGCAGCGGACAAGGGTTTCGTGACGACTTATGGCGCTTCGTTTCCAGAACGCGAGGATTTGGCAGAAACCGCGCTTTTTGCTTTCGCGTATTTCCAGCATCCAGAACGCCTGCCCGACCAGTTGCGCAGCGATTTGGAGACACTGGCGCCAAATCGACTGGCCTTTCTTGAACCGTTCTTTGGACCGACTCAACCTATTCAAAGAAATCTTGATGGGCTGAAGGACTGCACTCACTAGCCTTAAAGAGTTCCTGTCGGGATCTGAACGGTAGCACCATTCGTCAGGTCGCGACGATTTGGCCATCTATTCTGACTGGTCTTTCTTGCTTTTTTGGCCGATTTGTATAATTGAGCAAATTACTCGGGATACACCCCGTCACGAGTTACAATGTTGGGATATACCATGCTGAAATCCACTACCTGTATTGCTGCCGCTCTGACGACACTGATCGCCACATCGGCCATCGCCGATGGCGAGTTGAACCTGTATTCGTCGCGCCACTACGACACGGACGAGCGTCTGTATTCCGATTTTGAAGAAGCCACAGGCATCCAGATCAACCGTATCGAAGGCAAGGCCGACGAGTTGATCGCGCGGATGGAAGCCGAGGGCGCGAACTCTCCGGCAGACGTGATGCTAACCGTAGACACTTCGCGCTTGGCACGGGCTAAAAATGCCGGCCTGCTGCAGGCGATCGACAGTGAAGTTCTGGAAGAACGTATTCCTGCCAACCTGCAGGATGCCGACAATGAATGGTTCGGCTTTTCACAGCGTGGCCGGATCATCTTTTATAACAAAGACAACGTGACCAACCCGCCCGCGACCTATGCTGATCTGGCTAAGCCCGAATACAAGGGCAAGATCTGCATCCGGTCCTCTGCCAACGTTTACAACCAGACTCTGCTGGCCTCGATCATTACCCACGAGGGTGCTGACGCGGCTAAAACATGGGCCGAAGCCATCGTCGACAACATGGCGCGCGAGCCGCAGGGCGGCGACACCGACCAGCTGCGCGGCCTAGTATCGGGTGAGTGCGATATCGCGGTATCGAACACCTATTATTTTGTCCGCTCGATCCGCAAAGATGTCAAAGGTCTGTCTTCGGAGCGTGAGAAGATCGGCTGGGTTTTCCCCAACCAGGACAGCTATGGCGCACATATGAACCTATCAGGTGCTGGTGTTGCAACCAACGCGCCGAATAAGGAAAACGCGATCCTGTTCCTTGAGTATCTGGCCAGTGATCAGGCGCAACAGTATTTCTCGGCAGGCAATGACGAATTTCCGGCGGTCGAAGGTGTAGAACTGGCGGAAACAGTAAAGACGCTGGGCGACTTCAAAGCGGATGAGGTGAACCTATCAGAGGTTGCCACGAACCTTCCCGAAGCGCAGAAGATATTTAACGAGGTAGGCTGGAAGTAATCCAGACACAAACCCGAGCAGTGGAAGGGTGCAGGTTCTCCTGCACCCTTTTTCTATTGCCACACCATGTTTTTCAGATACTATTTTCATATCTGGAAATGATTCTCTAAAATGAACGATGCTTGATGACCTTTCAAATCGCCTCGCCAACCGTCTGAGCGAACTGCGTCAGAGCCGTGGCTGGTCTCTGGACCAACTGACCGAACACAGCGGTATCAGCCGCGCCACACTGTCCCGCATGGAGAAGGGTGACGTCAGCCCCACCGCCGAAAGCCTTGGCCGTTTATGTGCAGCCTACGGCCTGCCGATGTCCCGATTGCTCATGATGGTCGAAGACAGCTTTGATCCCAAAGTTCCGTTTGAAAGGCAGATCGAATGGCGGGATCCTGAAACCGGCTTCACGCGTCGATCAGTTTCTCCACCCGCAGCGGGGTTAAGCGGCGAAGTGTTGGAGTGTCACCTGCCCCCCGAAACAACCATCTCATATGATGCGCCCCCCAAACCCGGGCAGGAACACCACCTTATCGTACTGGACGGAGTGCTTACACTGACAGTCGATGGCACGTCACACATGCTGAGCGGTGGCGACTGCCTGCGCTATCATCTGTCAGGCCCTACCCGGTTCGAAACCAACGCTGGACGTGGCGCACGGTACATCCTGGTGCTGATATGATTACACGCCTGAATACTGACTACTTTGACACGGCTCTGAATGATCTGAGCGATATTTTGCATGCCTGTGTTCAGACCGGGGCAAGTATCGGTTTTATTCTACCTTTCTCGAAGGAGGACGCTGGCAGGTATTGGCAAGAGCGGGTTCGCCCCGATCTAACATCTGGCACGCTTGATCTGTTTGCAATCTATGATGAGGGGCGCGTCATGGGCACTGTGCAACTCATCCCGGCTAGCATGCCGAACCAGCCACATCGTGCAGATGTAGCAAAGTTGCTTGTCCACCCCGAGGCGCGCCGTCGAGGCTACGGCCGGGCACTGATGAATGTACTTGAAGAACGCGCAAAAGAGCTTGGGCGGTCTATGCTTGTGCTGGATACGCGTAGCTCCGATCCATCGCGCATCTTTTATCAGAGCCTTGGCTTTCGGATCGCAGGTGAGATTCCGAACTACTGCCGCAACCCATTTGAAGACAGGTTGGAGCCAACAACTTACATGTACAAAGATCTGAACTAGCTCGGTCAGGGGTGTGCTCAAAAACACTTGCCTCCGTCAGAGATTTTCACTCAAATCTTCCGTATGAGTAATTCCGGATCCCAACCCGATACTGCAGCAGAGGTCAAACAAAGGCGTGAAGCGGACAGTATGGTGCTGGCCGTGGTGCGCACCGAGCTGGCCAACAGACGCACCTTTTTGGCCTATGTAAAAACTGCGCTGGGTCTTGCGATCGCGGGTTTTGGCCTGATGCATTTTTTCGACGCGCAATCGATGCAGGGAAACCTTGGACTGATTGCCATTCCAATCTCAGGCCTGATCCTGATCATCGGAGGTTGGGACTATTTGCGCACCAAGCGCCTCATAGAGGCCGAAAAGCGCGATTCCGGCGTTGAATAAGAGGGCTGCACTAGTCTGCGCTGCTCGCAAATTATCCTGTTTGAACGTTCAGATTTGATGATGACCACTTACGTGGAATGACGACTTGTACCCACAAGTTAAACTTACTAAAACAGTCAACATAATTTTGGTCGTGCATGCGACCCTTGCCAGCGGGCCACTGATCTCCCAGTCGCCAAGCCAGCGCCTCCAGAAAACCACTCAGAGATGGGAAAGCCCATGACGGAACAGGCGCTTATGGCACCCGAACAAATTCGTGCTGCGCATGCAGATAACCCGGGTCGACGTGACCGCGATCTTGCCGAGTCTCTTGGAATCGCCGAAGCGCAGCTGGTCGCCGCCTTCGTTGGGCAGAACGTCACGAGAATTATGGCCAGCCTTGATGATATCTTTTCACGCCTGAACGGGCTGGGTGAGGTGATGGCTTTGACCCGAAATCCGCATTGCGTGATTGAGAAGGTGGGCCAGTACGACAACTATCACTCCGGTGCCCATGCTTCGATGGTGCTGACCGAAGATATCGATCTGCGCATGTTCCCCAGCCATTGGGTTCACGCCTTCGCGGTTGAGCGCGCAACCGACAAGGGGACACAAAGATCGCTTCAGATCTTTGATGCTGCTGGTGACGCGGTGCACAAAATTTATCTGCGCGACGGCTCGAACCTGGATCATTGGCATACCCTGGTTTCAGAACTGAAATCCGAAGATCAGTCGCAGGTGCTGGACGTGTCGCAACGCCAGCCGACCGAAGCACCCAAGGCCAATCTGGACAAGGTTGATGCGCTGCGAACCGAATGGGCAAAGATGACCGACACCCATCAGTTTCTGCGGCTGACTTCAAAACTGAAGATGAACAGGCTGGGCGCTTACCGCATCGCCGGGGAGCCTTTGGCCCGCGCTCTGGAGCCAGGCAGCGTTACGACCATGTTCGAGCAGGTCCGGGATCAGGCCCTGGAAGTCATGGTCTTCGTTGGCAATCGCGGGTGCATCGAGATTCATGGCGGGCCAATACATACCCTGAAGCAGATGGGGCCATGGTTCAACGTGCTCGATCCACGGTTCAACCTCCATCTAAGATCTGATCGCATCGCCGAGGTCTGGGCTGTTACCAAGCCCACCCAACGCGGCCCTGCCGTATCTGTCGAAGCATTCGATTCCGATGGCGGTCTGATCCTGCAGGTATTCGGCCGTCGTTCCGGGGAAAACGACCATCGCCCCGCCTGGGACGAACTTGTCGCTGGATTGCAATCACTGGCAGTAGCGGAGCCCGCGCAATGAGTATGACCAGCAGATTCCTGAGCCGTACTACCCTTTTGGTCGGTCTCACCTTTGGCACACATCAGGCAATGGCCGAGGAAACAGAAGCCAACAAGATCGTCTCGATTGGCGGCTCGGTCACCGAAATCATTTATGCTCTGGGCCAACAAGACAGGCTGGTCGGAAGGGACCGTACCTCCAGTTATCCGCAGGAAGCGTCGGAATTGCCCGATGTCGGCTACATGCGCGCACTGACACCCGAAGGCGTTCTGTCTGTAGCACCCGACATGATCGTCTCCGTCGAAGGATCAGGACCACCCGAGGCAATTGCGGTTCTCAGGGAGGCCGGTGTCGAATACGTCGAAGTGCCACATGAATTCAGCCGCGACGGTGTCGTCGAGAAAATTCGCGCAATCGGCGCGGCGCTGGGCGAAGAAGAGGCGGCAAACGCGCTGGCTGAACAGGTTGGTGCCGAAATAGATGCGGCCCACTCTGCCGCCATCGAAGCAACAGGTTCTGACCGGGCACGGGTCCTGTTCATCTTGTCCATTCAGGATGGCCGGATAATGGTCGGCGGATCAGGCACTCAGGCCGACAGCATCATCTCACTCGCCGGCGGCGTAAACGCGGCCGCCAGTTTTTCGGGATACAAACCCATTTCGCCCGAAGCGATGGCAACCGCAGCTCCGGATGTGATCCTGATGATGGATCGCCAAGGCGGTCACGCGACACCGGATGAAGAGCTTTTTCAGATACCATCAATTGCGCTGACACCAGCTGGCCAGAACAAGAGGCTGATACGGATGCAGGGTCTTTACATACTGGGGTTCGGACCACGCACGGCAAATGCGATCAGCGACCTTTCTAAAGCGCTTCAAAACAAGCAGGGCCTATGAGCATTGCACTTGAGCATGATGAACTGATCAAACCACCAAAGGACCGCCGCGCAACCGCACGACGCGTAACGTTTGCGTTGTTTTTGCTGCTGTGTCTGGTCAGTGCCATCAGCCTTTCGATCGGAGCATCCGAAGCTTCGCTCCGCGCGACCATCTCTGACCTGATTTCAGGCCGTGAAGTTTCCGACCTGAACCGGATCGTCTTGTGGGATATCAGACTGCCCAGATTGGCGATGGGCATGCTGGTCGGAGCCGCCCTAGCGGTGTCAGGCGTGGTCATGCAAGGCCTGTTCCGCAACCCGCTGGCCGACCCGGGAATTGTCGGTGTCAGCGCCGGAGCGGGGCTTGGTGCGATCTCAGCGATCATCCTGGGAAGCTATCTGCCCGCCGCCATATTGAGCGTGGTTGGCAATGGTCTTGTGGCCGTTGCCGCGTTCCTTGGTGGATGGGCATCGGTCCTTATCCTCTATCGTGTTTCGACCCGGCGCGGGCAGACTTCGGTCGCGACGATGTTGCTGGCCGGTATCGCCCTGGGAGCATTGTCGGGCGCGGTATCGGGTGTTTTGGTCTATATGGCCGATGATCAGCAACTGCGTGATCTGACCTTTTGGGGCATGGGCTCGCTTGCCGGTGCTACATGGATCAAAGTGGTGACCGTGGCGCCAATCATTCTGATAGCGGTGATCAGCACCCAGTTTCTTGCACGTGCTCTGAACGGAATGGCGATGGGCGAAGCTGTCGCGCATCACATCGGAATACCTGTACAACGCAGCAAGAATCTGGCGATCCTGGCTGTGGCAGCTGCAACCGGAGCAGCCGTCGCAGTTTCGGGTGGCATTGGGTTTATCGGGATCGTCGTACCGCACCTTCTGCGGCTGGGAACAGGTCCCGATCACCACAGATTGCTGATGAATTCAGCGCTGCTGGGCGCCAGCTTGCTGCTTTGCGCGGACATGATCAGCCGCGTCATCGTTGCACCGGCTGAACTGCCTATTGGTATCGTCACTGCAATACTCGGAACACCTGTATTCCTGTGGATTCTGCTGCGGCGCCACGGAACGATGGGGATGTAGAAATGGAAGCGACAAACATCCGCGTGACACTGGGCAGAAAGGAAATTCTGCATGGCATCGACTTCAAGGCAGAACCGGGAAAGGTTACGGCGATTATTGGTCCCAACGGATCAGGTAAGTCCACCTTGCTCAAGACGCTGTCGGGCGAAATTACGGGCGCGGGAACGATAACGCTCAACGGGTCTGACATCTCATCCCTGCAGCCATGGGAACTATCCCCGATGCGGGGTGTCCTTCCACAAGCCTCATCCGTTGCCTTTCCCTTCACCGTGCTCGAGATCGTTCGGCTTGGGCTAGCGCGCGGGTTGGCCGGTGCAGATGAACACTTGCCGATTCAAACGCTGAAGCATGTCGACCTAGCCGGGTTTGAAAACCGATCCTATCAGGAGCTGTCGGGGGGCGAGCAGCAGCGTGTGCAACTGGCCCGCGTTCTCACGCAGGTTTGGGAAACTCCGGACAGTTCCGAGACCAAGTGGCTGCTGCTGGATGAACCCGTCGCCAGCCTGGACATCGCCCATCAGTTCACGGTCCTCGATATCGCCCGAGATTTTGCATCGCGAGGCGGCGGTGTGGTGGTGGTCATGCATGACCTCAATCTGACCGCACTGTTCGCGGACACTATCTATGTGCTTTCGCAAGGCCGCGTTTGGGGATCGGGTGCACCATCGGAGGTTTTGAACGACGACATGATGCGGGATGTTTACGGCATCAATTTGCAGATGAACAAAACACCCCCGACTCAGGTGCCCTTCGTACTGCCACAGGCCATGTACCAGAACACCTGACAGACCTAGTTTGATCGCGATCACCTGCATTCAGGACCGCGACCCTACACGTCCTGATATCAAAATCCTGTTTATCGCGGATAGCAGCCAAAACTGCCCCCACGGCTCAACGCAAAGTGCATTGCATTCTGCGCGGTTTGCTCCTATGCGTCCCGGCCACCGGTCGCAGCCTACCCGGGTATCAAAACAAGGACTGAAAATCATGAAGACTACATTGGTCTGCTCCGGCGGACTCGATTCCGTTTCGCTTGCTCACGTTCTGGCGAATGACGGACAATTGTCGCGTCTTGTGTCATTTGACTATGGCCAGCGGCACAACAAAGAACTGGCCTTTGCCGCCGCCTGTTCCGAGCGTCTGAACGTACCCCATCACGTGATTGATCTGCGATCCGTCGGGGCATCGCTAACTGGTTCTGCGCTGACGGATGACCTGGACGTACCAGACGGCCATTACGCCGAAGACACGATGAAAGTCACAGTGGTGCCGAACCGCAATGCGATCATGCTGACCATCGCATATGGTGTCGCCGCCGCTGCGGGTGACGACGCCGTTGCAGCTGCGGTGCATGGCGGGGATCACTTCATCTATCCCGATTGCCGTCCTGCATTCACGGATGCGTTCGATGCGATGCAACGCACGGCTCTTGATGGCTACGCAGATGTCTCGTTGTACGTCCCCTTCGTGCATCGTTCCAAGGCTGACATCGTTGCCGAAGGTGCACGGGTTAACACACCATTTGATCAGACGTGGTCCTGCTACAAGGGCGGAGAAAGCCACTGTGGTCGTTGCGGCACCTGTGTGGAGCGGCGCGAAGCATTCGATCTTGCCGGTGTAGCTGACCCGACCCTTTATGAAGACCCCGATTTCTGGCGCGCGGCGGTTGCAGGAAAGCAAGACTGATGTTCCGGATCACCAAAGAGTTTCACTTCTCTGCCTCACATCAGCTGGGCCACCTGCCCGAAACACATCAATGCGCACGGCTGCATGGGCATAACTATATCGTGGTGGTCGAACTGGCCGCAGCCGAATTGAATCAGGACGGTTTTGTTCGGGACTATCAGGAACTGAAGCCCCTCAAGACCTATATCGACGACAGCTTTGATCACCGACATCTGAACGATGTGATGAACGAAATCTCAACCGCCGAGAACCTGGCGCGTCACTTCTATGAATGGTGTTCAGCCCGCTGGCCAGAAACGGCGGCCGTCAAGGTATCTGAAACACCTAAGACCTGGGCGGAGTATCGGCCATGAGCTTGAGGATATCCGAGATCTTCGGCCCCACTGTACAGGGCGAAGGCGCACTGATCGGCGAACCGACGGTCTTTGTCAGGTCCGGCGGATGTGATTTTCGTTGTTCGTGGTGCGACAGCCCCCATGCAGTCGATAGCGACTATCGTCATGACTGGACCCCGATGAAGGCCGAGACGGTCTGGGCCGAGGTCCAACGCCTGTCCGGCGGGCAACCATTGACCGTTTCGCTGTCAGGCGGCAATCCGGCCATTCAGGATTTCGCCCCGCTCATTGCACTGGGCAAGGAACATGGATACGGATTTGCCTGCGAAACCCAGGGCTCGATCGCCAAGCCGTGGTTCTCAGATCTCAACATGCTGATCCTGAGCCCCAAACCGCCAAGCAGCGGGGAAATGATGGATTGGGGTCAGTTTGACGCCTGCTTGGCTGCACGCCCAACCCATACCGTCCTGAAGATTGTGATCTTCGATGGTGCTGATTTTGATTGGGCGCGCGAAGTTGCAGATCGTTATCCGGATCTGCCGCTCTATCTTCAGCCCGGAAATCCGAACAGCGATCCCACGGAACCCATCGACCTGGGTGAAACGACAGGACGATTGGAATGGCTGATCGACACAACCCTTAACGCACGATGGTTCAGACCCCGTATTCTTCCCCAGCTGCATGTACTTGTCTGGGGTAACAAGCGCGGCGTCTGAGCAAAGGAGAAACACATGAGTGACAGCATCTACAGCAATCTCACCCAGTTGGGCGGCTCAACACAGATGCCTGCCAGCCCCGAAGAGGCCGAGCTGGAGCGTGTCCAGAACCCGCAGGCGGACGTGGACTACAACGTTCGCTTTACGGCACCCGAATTTACCTCGCTCTGCCCGATGACGGGACAACCCGACTTTGCACATCTGGTGATCGACTACGTACCGGGTGAGTGGCTGGTCGAAAGCAAGTCACTGAAACTGTTCCTTGGTTCTTTCCGGAACCACGGTGCATTTCACGAGGATTGCACAATCTCGATCGCGCGGCGTCTGACAGAGTTCCTTGAACCCCGCTGGCTGCGTATCGGCGGATATTGGTATCCGCGCGGGGGCATACCGATTGATGTGTTCTGGCAAACCGGTGCGATGCCCGAAGGCGTCTGGATTCCCGATCAGGGAGTGCCACCGTATCGCGGGCGCGGCTGAGCTGATGATGCGGGCGGGGCAATCGAGCGCTGCGCCCGCATATTTGACTATGACACAGAAAGCCGGATAGATCGCGATATGGCTCAGCACCCTGTTTTCTGGACGTTTCGTCGGTGTCCTTATGCGATGAGGGCGCGCCTCGCGCTGGTCAGCGCGGGTGTAAAGGTCGAGCTGCGTGAGATCCTGCTGCGGGACAAACCACAGGCTTTTCTTGATACTTCAGCGTCTGGGACAGTGCCCGCACTTCGAACCAATGATCAGGTTCTGGATGAGAGTCTGGACATTATGATCTGGGCTTTGGAAGAGAGCGACCCCCAACAGTTGCTCGATATGCCAAAGGAAGGTTGGGAGCTGATCTCAACAAATGACGGCCCGTTCAAGGATGCGCTGGATCACACCAAATACGCCACGCGATATCCCGATCTGGACGAAGAGGTTGAGCGACAAAAAGCTGCCACCTATCTGACCGACTTTGACCAAAAACTGGATGGGCAGGCGTGGCTGTTCGGAGATCGACCAACGATTGCAGATCTGGCAATGCTGCCATTCGTGCGCCAGTTCGCAAATATTGACCGTGTGTGGTTTGACGCTCAGCCTTGGCCCAACCTGATCAGATGGCTGGACCAGTTTCTGGCAAGCGACACCTTTGGGCAAATCATGCACAAATACGCCCCTTGGTCAGAAGGTGATGTGCCGATCTGGTTCGGAACCTCAGACGCTGTCTCCGACCTTTAACTGCCGCAACTGCGAACCGGTTTTGAACACAATCACCGGACCTGTGATTGCTGTGATTGTTTCACCGGTATTTATCGGATGGTAAGTCGCACGGGGTGGCCGTGCGCCATCATCGATGTCGCGTTGCACCCAGTCCCGCTCTTCCATCATCCGCAAGGACTGTGAGAGGGCGCGATCAGTGATCGTCAGCAGGTTTCGCCTGATCTCGTTAAAGTGGCTCAGTTCGTGAAGGGTTGCCAGAACCGGCAACGTCCATGAGCGCCGAAGCAGATCCTGATTATCTTCGCTGGTCGCAGACAGGATCTGATTGGCGAACCGGGCTGCCACTGCACCACGCTGTGTCAGTCGAAATTCCGGTCGCAACGGATGGCCGTAGCCCGGGTTTCGCTCAAGCAATCCAATTTGGATGAGATGATCTACACTCTGAGAGAATGACGTACGGCCCGCGCCGGTTGCAGCCAACAATGGCGCCTGCCGCCCAGGGACACCTTCGTGAAGATTGGAAAGAATGGGCAGGGCCCACGCCCGCGAAGTGATGTTGACAAGTGCATCAATGTACATAAAGTATAGTTACTATATTTTACCTTAAAAGGAAAGATGATGCCGCTCATTTCCCTGGAAGAAACCATAACAATTGCGCTGTCGGTTAAGGATCGTCACGCCAGCGCCGATTGGTACGAGAGCATGCTTGGCTTCAAAACGCTTTATCATGCAGATGAGGCAGGTTGGTCAGAGCTAGAAACCCTGACCAAGGGCGTAACCCTTGGGCTTGGTGAGCACACCAAACCCGCGCCCGGAAACTGCGTCCCTGTATTCGGCATCGCCGACCTAGACAGCGCAAGGCAAAAGCTAGAACAGGCTGATGTTCAGTTTGACGGCCCAACAGATGTAGTCGAAGGCATGGTCAAGACGGCAACATTCTATGACCCCGATGGCAATGCCTTCATGCTTGCCCAAGATTTGACGGGCGGGTCCTGAGGAATTGTAGACTCAAGGATCGTTGCCGAAGTTGCGGCAACGATCTGCAATTAATGTCAGATATGAGCAATTTGTGAGCGCTACCTTTCGGTTCGTGCACCCTGGGTGACGCGATTATAGTTGTAATCGGGTCTCCATCCTCCTAATCACAGCTTCACCTCGGGGTGCGTGGCATGCCGCGCTGAGATGCCTATCAGGCGAACCCGTTGAACCTGAACCGGCTAGAACCGGCGGAGGGAAAGGTGACGGTTTCATCCATCCTTGCCCTCTCGCCGCAATGGAGGATGATATGAAACATCTGCTGATTGCTGCGGGATTACTGAGTGCAACTTCGGCTATTGCCGCCGACAAACCTCAGCTCACCGTGTACACCTATGACAGCTTTGTCTCGGACTGGGGGCCGGGTCCGCAGGTCGAAGAAGCTTTTGAAGCGGTCTGCAATTGCGATCTGAATCTTGTTGGCGTTGAAGATGGCGCCGCCCTGCTGTCACGTATCCGGCTTGAGGGCGAAAACTCGGAAGCTGACGTGGTGCTGGGACTGGATACCAGTCTAATTAATGCGGCCAAGGAAACCGGTCTGTTTGCACCCAGTTCCGTTACAGCTGACTACGCGCTGCCGATTGAATGGACCGACGACGTTTTTGCGCCCTACGACTGGGGCTATTTCGCCTTTGTTCACAACGCTGATTACTCGGCCCCAGCGAATTTCCGTGAATTGGCGAACAGCGAGACAAAGATCATCATTCAGGATCCACGTTCTTCCACACCCGGTCTTGGTCTGTTGTTGTGGGTGAAGGCGGCCTATGGCGACGAGGCACCCGAAATCTGGGCTGGTCTTGCAGACAATATCGTAACAGTCACCAAAGGGTGGTCCGAGGCCTATGGTCTGTTCCTCGAAGGTGAATCGGATATGGTCCTCAGCTATACCACCTCTCCGGCCTATCACCTGATCGCTGAAGAAGACGCTTCGAAATCGGCGGTTGTCTTTGACGAAGGTAATTACATGCAGGTTGAAGTGGCAGGGAAACTCGCCGGGACTGATCAGCCGGAACTGGCGGATCAATTCCTGGAATTCATGGTTTCGGATGCGTTCCAGCAGATTATTCCTACAACCAACTGGATGTACCCGGCAGTGACCCCGGCAGCTGGGTTGCCCGAAGGGTTTGAAACCCTGACCGTTCCGGAAAAGGCTCTGCTCTTTTCACCCGATGAAGCCGCCGACGTGCGGGATCAGGCACTTGCAGAATGGTTGAGCGCGCTCAGCCAGTAAGCCCATTGCCGGGTATCGGCGCGGCTGCCCTAGTCGCCGCGCTGATACTGGGCACGCTGGCCGCAGTCGCCCTGCGTGCCGAAGCAGGCGGTGGATTTGGTCCGGCCGACTGGGCTGCCCTGCGCTTTACACTTACCCAAGCGATACTTTCCGCTCTGTTCAGTATTGGATTGGCGGTTCCGGTTGCACGAGCACTCGCCCGGCGACGGTTTCCCGGGCGTCGCGCGCTGATTGCGCTGCTTGGCGCGCCGTTCATTCTTCCCGTTATCGTTGCGATAATCGGATTGCTGCAGGTCTTTGGTCGGGCCGGCTGGATCTCTGATATATTGGGCTATTTTGGCTTCGCACCCATTCGCATCTACGGTCTGCATGGTGTGGTATTGGCCCATGTATTCTTCAATTTGCCCCTTGCCACGCGCCTCATCCTGCAGGGATGGCAAGAAATTCCGGCCGAGCGATTTCGCCTCGCTGCTCAGTTAGGCTGCAACGGAATGGCCATGTTCCGGTTGATCGAGTTGCCGATGCTAAGACGGATTTTACCGGGCGTGCTTGCGGTAATCTTCGCCATTTGCCTGACCAGTTTTGCTGTTGCGCTGACTCTGGGTGGCGGGCCCCGTGCGACCACAATCGAACTCGCGATCTATCAGGCCTTTACCTATGACTTTGACCTCGGCCGTGCTGCACTGTTGTCGGCGCTACAACTGGCCCTGACTGCCGCTGCAGCTTTGGCCGCCCTAAGGTTTTCTCGCGGAGACGGCTTCGGCACCGGGCTGGATCGCCCCATCCGCCGGTGGGATGGCGGCGCGCCCATTGCCGATGCCTTATGGATCATTGCAGCGGCCGCGTTCCTGCTGCTTCCTTTGGCATCTGTTGTGATTTCAGGATTTGCTGGTCTCTTCGAAACGCCAGCTTTGGTGTTCCGCGCCGCATTGACCTCGGTCATGGTGGCGGCCGCGAGCACTGTAATCTTGCTGCTGCTGGCGCTGCCCATGGCCACCGCTGTCGCGACCGGGCGCTATGGCATTGTTGAGCTCAGCGGCATCCTCGGGCTGGCCGCATCACCGCTGGTGATTGGTACTGGACTGTTCATCCTTGTCAGGCCTGTGGCCAACCCGACAGCGCTTGCGCTTCCGGTGACGGCGCTGGTCAACGCAGTTATGGCTCTGCCCTTCGCATTGCGCATTCTTGTCCCGGCCGCGCGCGATGTGGTGTCGCGACACGGCCGACTGGCGCTTTCCCTCGACATGACCAACATGACCTTCTTTGTCCGCATTCTGCTTCCTCGAATGCGCGCGCAGATCGGTTTTGCAGCCGGGCTGGCCGCAGCCCTTTCGATGGGAGATCTCGGGGTGATCGCACTGTTCGCAGACGCCCAGATAGCAACGCTGCCTTTACAGATTTACCGCCTGATGGGAGCTTATCAAATGCAAGCCGCCGCCGGAGGGGCGCTGCTTTTGCTGCTGTTGTCCATGTCGGCGTTCTGGATATTGGATCGCGGAGGACGCTGGCATGCTGAAGCTTAGTGATTGCGTCATTGAAAATGGTAATTTCACCCTGCACGCCGATCTTGGCATCGAACCCGGGGCGAGCGTTGCAATCATTGGCCCATCAGGTGCAGGTAAATCGACATTGCTGGAAACCATTGCCGGTTTTCGTTCCCTAACTCAGGGTCAAATATTCTGGCAGGGTACCGAGATAACAGACCTGCCACCGGGCAAGCGTCCCCTGGCCATGCTGTTTCAGGACGGCAACCTGTTCCCTCATTTGACCGCTGAGCAGAATATCGCTTTGGGCGTGCGCCCAAATGGACGACTAAGCCCTGACGAACAAGGTGAGGTCCAAACCGCCCTGGCACGTGTGAGTCTGGCGGGAATGGGCACTCGCAAACCCGCTGAGCTATCTGGCGGGCAGCAAAGTCGGGTGGCTTTGGCCCGAGTGCTCGTTCAACGACGTCAGGTGCTATTGCTGGATGAACCGTTCGCTGCACTTGGCCCTGCTTTGAAAGCCGAAATGCTGGATTTAGTTGCTGATTTGATTGAGGGGACTGGCACAACTCTGTTGATGATCAGTCACGATCCGCAGGACGCGCGCCGCATTACCGATCAGACAATACTCGTTGCCGAAGGTCAGGCCCATTCGCCGGTTGAAACGACAGAGTTGCTCGACAACCCACCACCCAGCCTGCGCAACTACCTGGGATAGTCGCTTCGGCACAAGGCGATTTGCCAGATGTTAGGCCTGCACATTGTCAGGGCATTCTGTGCTGCATCGTGCACTCTCATAGTACGTAGAGATAGATAAGGCCCGTCAGGGGCATGAAACCAAAGGTTCACATGCCCCTGACAATGAAAGGCCGTTTCGCATCTAACGCAATGCGTCAGAAGTAGCGCAACCAGATGTATACGTTCGCGATCATCAGGGTCAGGATCATGATCGGGAATGCAATTTTAGCGAACGCGATAAAGCCGATGGGCTGCTTTGCTTTCTCGGCAAAAGCTGCGACCGTCAGGTTCGCGCTCGCGCCCAGCAAGGTACCGTTGCCACCCAGACAAGCCCCAAGCGCCAATGACCACCACAGCGGTTCAATCGCATCTTCTCCACCAAACGTGTCGGCTGTGGACTCGATCAGCGGAATCATGGTCGCCACGAAGGGAATGTTGTCGAGGATCGCCGACAGGATACCTGAGGCCCAGAAGATGAAGAACGCGGTCCACATCATATCGCCCTGTGTCAACTCCAGCACCTTCTCACCGAAGAAAGCCAGCAGACCTACATGCTCAACACCGGCAACGATGACAAAGAGACCACCGAAGAAGAAGATCGTGACCCA
Source organism: Ruegeria sp. CH6 (assembly GCF_056537005.1). NCBI lineage: Bacteria > Pseudomonadati > Pseudomonadota > Alphaproteobacteria > Rhodobacterales > Roseobacteraceae > Ruegeria > Ruegeria sp. CH6. Next base: position 208,431 of record NZ_JBQFQS010000005.1, read on the forward strand.
TTCAACTTCGCCAAAGATATGGTGCACGGATTCCGACTGCTCTTCGCCGTGCTGGTGACCATAGGCCAGTAGCATCAACAAGCCCGCACCGGCCAATGCGGAGGTACCAGGTTGAATACCATACCCATGCCCCAACGTGAAACCGAGCAACACCAGCGCCAGAACAGACAGCGATTTGATCATCAGACCTACATCCGTGATCGCTTCGGATTCATTGAAGCCCATAATCCGCTCGCTGGCAGACTTCGGAATGCTGGCAAGCTCTTTGCGATTCATCAGGTAGATAATTCCCGTGAGGACCACCAGACAGATCGCCGAAATCGGTGCCAGATTCACAACAAACTCATTGAAGCTGAGACCTGCGGCGGAGCCGATGATAATATTCGGCGGGTCACCGATCAGGGTTGCTGTGCCCCCGACATTCGAAGCCAGAATTTCAGCAATAAAAAACGGGAAGACGCGCGTTTCCAAAGCTTCGGTGATCAGCAAGGTAATCGGGGCAATAAGCAAGACGGTTGTCACGTTATCCAGCAATGCTGAAAACACGGCCGTGATCAGCGTCAACATGATCAGAATACCGGTAGGATTGGCCTTGACCGACTTTGCGGCCTTGATCGCCACGAACTGAAACAGTCCGCATTTGCTGGTGATACCCACAATGACCATCATGCCAATCAGAAGGGCCAGTGTATTGGAGTCGACCCCGGCCACCGCCTGTTCCTGATTGATGATCCCGAACAGTACCATCAGCGATGCGCCAAGCATTGCCAGAATGGCTCGGTTCACTTTTTCGGTTATCAGTACGGCGTAGACCAGGATCAGGATACCGGTCGCGACCCAAAGGGGATCAATGCCCAATAGTTGTGGAACGGAGAACGCAGCCTCTCCGTGTGACGTAGAATGCTCAGCCAAGATTTTTGTCCGGTTCGTTGGTGGTTAGCTTAGTGCGCGATCCAGAAGTGAGTTTGCACTCACCGTGCCCACAAAACGCTTTGTTTCAGGCTCGACAAGGATCACGTGCCGCTTGAATTTGTAGATCAGAAAAATGCCTTCCATCACCGGCGTGTCCGGTGCAGCCACTGGGATGTTGGTCGGTCTCGACATGTTGTCGCGCACCTTTTCTGTCTTCAACCGCTCCAGCTGCTGATCGAAGTCATCCCGTGTGAGGTTCATGAAGCTTAGAGACTCGATTGGCACCCGCGACGCATCATCGTTCAGACCGATTGTTGCTGCTTTGGGCAGGATCAGCTTTAGAAGTGTCGGTGCTGTGAATACACCGACATATGTGCCATCATCTTCTACCACCGGCAAAAACCGCGCACGGCTGTCTCTGATAATATTAAAGGCGGTGGCAATGCTTTCATCCGGATGGATGGTTCGCTGAACTTCAGTCGGCACCATTACGTCATAGCAGGTCAGGCCCATGGGTATCCTCTGTCTTCGTATGGCTGCCCGGCGATCTGCCAATTGGGTGGCCTCATCTGACTTCGCGTTTGCGAGGCAAACCAGCAAAGCCGAATCGAATTTTTTCTGACGGTGGTGTCTTTTCACTGCCACGCAGGATTGGCCAGCCTTTTTGCGAAATTGTTTGTCGGCGTGTCGGTTTTTCTGTTGCTTTGGTCGACAATCACAACACATTCAGCAGGTTTCTCTCCAATCTGCGGCCTCTGCCTAACCAGGATCCGTAGACACGAAAAAACGCCCCCGAATGATCGAGGGCGTTTCTATGAACTTCGAAGATATCGGGCTTAGCCGCGCTCTTCGATGATCTCAACCAGATGCGGGATCTTGTTGACCATGCCACGAACCGAAGGGGTATCTTCCAGCTCACGGGTCTTGTGCATCTTGTTCAGGCCCAGACCGATCAGGGTTGCGCGCTGTTCAGCGGGGCGACGGATCGGAGAACCGATCTGCTTGACGACGATGGTTTTTGCCATGGTTCGCTCTCCTTACGCTTCTGCTTCAGCAGCAGCCGGTGCTTCGTCCCGCTTGGGCAGGATGTCGGCAACCTTTTTGCCACGACGTGCGGCAACCGAACGCGGGCTCTGCTCTTTTTGCAGGCCGTTGATGGTAGCGCGGATCATGTTGTACGGGTTCTGCGAGCCCAGCGACTTGGACACAACGTCCTTGACGCCCAGCATTTCGAACACGGCACGCATCGGACCACCGGCGATGATACCAGTACCTTCAGGTGCGGTGCGCATAACCACTTTACCAGCGCCGTGACGGCCCTCGATGTCGTGGTGCAGGGTACGACCTTCGCGCAGTTGCACGCGGATCATCTGACGCTTGGCTTGTTCAGTCGCCTTGCGGATGGCTTCAGGTACTTCTTTCGCTTTACCTTTGCCAAAGCCGACGCGGCCTTTCTGATCGCCGACAACCACCAGAGCGGCGAAGCCAAAGCGCTTACCACCTTTTACGGTTTTCGACACGCGGTTGATTGCGACCAGGCGATCTGCAAATTCCGGTGCTTCTTCACGGTCGCGGCCACGGCCCCGACGGTTTTCACGTTCTGCCATTTGGCATCCCTTTTCTCATGTGGCGCTCTCGGCGCCGTTTTCTTCAATCCAAGTGAGCCCCGACTGTTGCCGAGGCCCCCGGATCATCGGGGCGGATCGAAACCCGCCCGCAGGTCTTAGATCTTCAGACCACCTTCACGCGCGGCGTCGGCAACTGCCTTCACCTTGCCGTGGAACAGGAAGCCACCACGATCGAAATAGGCCTCTTCGACGCCTGCCTTCTTGGCACGCTCGGCGATGGCCGCGCCCACTTTTGTGGCCGCTTCGACGTTGTTCTTGCCAACAACACCCAGGTCTTTTTCCAGGGTCGAGGCAGATGCCAGGGTCACGCCACGTACGTCGTCGATCAGCTGAACAGAGATGTTCTTGTTCGAACGGTGTACGGACAGACGCGGACGACCCGCGTTGACCTTGCGAAGTTTGTTCCGAACGCGCAGGCGGCGCTTCAGAAACAGGGTTCTTTTGCTGTTTGCCATTGTCTGCGTCCTTACTTCTTCTTGCCTTCCTTGCGGAAGATGAACTCGCCCTTGTAGCGGATGCCCTTGCCTTTGTAAGGCTCGGGACGGCGCCACTCGCGGATTTTGGCCGCGGTTTCGCCCACCAGCTGCTGGTCGATACCTTCCACAACGATTTCGGTCTGCTTCGGTGCGGTGATGGTGACACCTTCCGGAGCAGTGAAATCAACATCGTGGCTGTAACCCAGGTTCAGCTTCAGGGTGTTGCCCTGCATCTGAGCCCGGTAACCAACACCCTGGATCTCCAGCTCTTTTTTGAAGCCCTGAGTTACACCGGTTACCAGGTTGGCAACCATGGTGCGGCTCATGCCCCACTGCTGGCGGGCACGCTTGGACATGCCACGGGGGTCGATCTTGACCACATTGTCTTCAACCGACAGCGTCACGTCGTCGGTGGCGGTGAAGCTGCGGGTGCCTTTCGGACCTTTGACTTCGATGGTCTGGCCAGACACAGAGGCGGTAACGCCGCTGGGCAGCTCGACCGGTTTTTTACCAATACGAGACATTGCAGACCTCCTTAGAAGACGGTGCAGAGCACTTCGCCACCAACATTGTTGGAGCGAGCGTTTGCGTCCGACATCACACCTTTCGGAGTGCTGACAATCGACACACCCAGACCCTGACGGACCTGCGGGATGTCATTGACGCCCATGTATACGCGACGACCGGGCTTCGAGACCCGCTTCAGTTCGCGAATAACAGGGGTGCCTTCGTAGTACTTCAGGCTGATTTCGATGGCCGGATGACCGTTTTCACCGGTCGTGTTTTCGTAGCCACGGATGTAACCTTCGTCCGCCAGCACGTCCAGAACCCAACCGCGCAGCTTGGAAGCCGGAGTGGAAACGGTGGACTTGCCGCGCATTTGCGCGTTGCGGATACGGGTGAGCATATCGCCGATAGGATCATTCATATCTATGTCTCCCTTACCAGCTCGATTTCACCATGCCGGGGATCTGACCAGCAGAACCCAGCTCGCGCAGCGCGATACGGCTGACCTTCAGCTTACGGTAGTAAGCGTGAGGACGACCGGTCAGCTGACAACGGTTGTGCAGACGGGTAGCCGAGCTGTTGCGCGGCAGTTTCGCCAGTTTCAGACGCGCTTTGAAGCGCTCTTCCATCGGGCGGCTCTCGTCATTCGCGATTTCTTTCAGCTCGGCACGCTTTGCGGCATATTTGGCCACCAGGCGTTCGCGCTTCTTCTCGCGTTCGATCATTGCTTTTTTAGCCATGTCTCAATCCTCCCGGCGCTTAGGCGTTGAAGGGCATGTTGAACGCTTTCAACAGTGCCTTACCTTCAGCGTCGGTTTTCGCTGTGGTGGTGATTACGATATCCAGACCCCAGACCTCGTCGACCTTGTCGAAGTCGATTTCCGGGAACACGATGTGCTCTTTCATGCCCATGGCAAAGTTGCCACGACCATCAAAAGAAGGCTTCACACCGCGGAAGTCACGAATACGCGGCATCGCGATGGTGATCAGACGATCCAGGAATTCGTACATCCGGTCACCGCGCAGGGTTACTTTCGCACCCAGCGGCATGTCTTCACGGACGCGGAAACCCGCGATCGACTTCTTCGCCTTGGTTGAAACTGCCTTTTGACCAGCAATCGCGGTCAGATCCTCGACGGCAGCTTTCGCCTTCTTCGAGTCTTTGACGGCCTCAGCACCACAACCGATGTTCAGAACGATTTTTTCCAGCTTGGGCAGCTGCATGTCGTTCTTGTAGCCGAACTCTTCTTTCAGAGCGGCACGGATGGTTTCAACGTACTGAGCTTTCAGACGCGGGGTGTAGTTTGCGGAATCAAGCATCGATCACGTCTCCCGTGGTCTTGGCGAAGCGGACCTTCTTGTCACCTTCCATGCGGAAACCAACGCGGGTTGCTTTGCCGTTCTTGTCCAGCAGAGCCAGGTTCGACAGCTCGATCGGGTTTGCCTGAGGCAGGCGACCACCTTGCGAGTTCTGGGTCTGGCGGGTGTGACGGATGGCGATGTTGATGCCGTCTACAACAGCTTTACCGGCTTTCGGGTCAACCGAGGAGATAGTTCCCTCTTTGCCCTTGTCCTTACCGGCCAGCACGACGACCTTGTCGCCTTTGCGGAGTTTAGCAGCCATGATTACAGCACCTCCGGAGCAAGCGAGATGATTTTCATGAAGTTCTTGCTGCGCAGTTCGCGAACAACCGGGCCAAAGATACGGGTACCGACCGGCTCGTTGTTGTTGTTCAGGATGACGGCGGCGTTGCGATCAAAGCGGATCGCGGTACCGTCCGCGCGGCGGACTTCTTTGGCGGTGCGTACGACGACGGCCTTGCGGACGTCACCTTTCTTCACGCGGCCGCGCGGGATGGCTTCCTTCACCGAGACGACAATGATGTCGCCAACGGAGGCGTATTTACGCTTGGAACCACCCAGGACCTTGATGCACTGAACTCGGCGTGCGCCGGAGTTGTCAGCGACATCCAGATTGGTCTGCATCTGGATCATGTGGTTTCTCCCGACCTGTGGGGGCTGGTCTCGTTAGATCCCCCAGGGTTTCGACAAATGGGAAAATCCCGGAGGCTTACGCTTCCAGAACTTCCCAACGTTTCGTCTTCGATTTCGGCGCGCATTCGATGATGCGTACGGTGTCACCGACCTTGAAGGCGTTCTTTTCATCGTGAGCCCGGTATTTCTTGGACTTTCGGATGGTTTTCTTCAGAACCGGATGAGTAAAGCGGCGCTCGACGGATACGGTTACGGTCTGTTCGTTGGCGTCGCTGGTCACGGTGCCTTGCAGGATACGCTTGGGCATCTGATTACTCCTCGGATGCCGCAGCAGCGGCCTTTTCGTTCAGAATGGTTTTGACACGGGCAGCATTGCGGCGGGCCGCTTTAATGCCGGCTGTGTTTTCCAGCTGACCGGTTGCCTGTTGAAAGCGCAGGTTAAAGCTTTCTTTCTTCAGGTTGGCCAGTTCCTCGCGGAGCTGGTCCGGGGTCTTGTCACGCAGTTCTTGGGCGTTCATCGCCTTTTTCCTTTGCTCAAAACACCAGAAGGCCCCGTACACGGGTCACCTTTGACCTGGTGGATGAATGATAGACATACGAATCCCCCGACTCAGCCGGGGGAACGCAGGATGCCGCCGTATAAGGGTTTAGGGGGTGGGTGGCAAGGGAAAGTTCTTAGATTTTCATCTTTGCCAATCTTGGCGAAAAATTCCCCCCGTCGGCAATTCGACGGAGGGTTTTGGTTCAGTTCACTTGTCACTATCTGCGAGTCCGTTCCCGCACCCCCCCTTTCGCATTAGCTATGGTCGAAATTGCCAGCTTGCATCAGTAGGGAACTCAATAACAATTAAATCAGTACCGCGTAGTGACCCATGCAAGAAGCCGATAGTCGTGAATATCAGATATTGTTAACGAACGGACAGGTGGTGCGTTTCACGCAACGTGAATTACGTGACCTTGTTCGGGGCAGAAGAGTTAAAGCTTTTCTTGTTGTTAGCCTGATCATTATCGCCCTTGCGAATCCGACACTGTTTCCGTCCCTTCCGGAATACTCGTCGCGGCTGTTCTACTGGGGCGTCTCCGTATTACTCTATCTGATTATCATTCCGCATTGGGCCTCAGCTGTGGACAGACTGTGGCGGCGAAGTCTGCAGATACCACTACCACTTATTGTTGCAACCGGCCCCCTTATTGTTGGCCTGTCCGTTTTCGCAACGTGCTTCCCAATGGTTTTTGGGGACCTCGTACCTAAGCGGGGTGAACCACTTGTCTGGACAGACTATCTGCGCAACCTGTTGATCGGACACATAATAGAAACAGTGGGACTGCTTTGGCTACTTCCACTGCAGCGCAACGACGAAGACTTGGCGGAAACCGTGCCGGAGGATGAACCGGAGTTCGTCATTCTCAACGGCCGTTCATTGCCGCTGGACAGTATACTGACTGTGCAGAGCGCCGAGCACTATCTTATCGTCAGAACGAACGGGAAGACATCACAATACCGCGCCCGCATGAAGGACTTCGTCATGCAGGTCAACGAAAGCCACGGCGTACAAACACACCGCTCGTTCTGGGTTTCCACCCAAGAAGCGGAGGAACTTCGTGGAAACGTCGTTAAAACACGATCCGGTGACGACATTCCGGTCTCACGAGGCCGCTTGCCTGCGGTGCGGGAATGGTTTCGTTCAGCGGGAAAGGCGCATTAGGGCTTTCTGCCAAAAGTTCGGAGCCTAATTTATCACTGAATCTGACCCGGGCCGTCAATCAACACGAACAAGGCGGCCGCCTGCTTTTGGCGGCTGCAAACTGCTTAGTCCCAACGATAGTTGAAACTCACACTTATCCGCTCCTCTTCCGCCATGTTCATAGGCACTTCGTGGCGAAGCCAGCTTTCCCAAAGCAGAACATCGCCAACCTTGGGCTTCATATAGATGAACGGCTGGAGGTCTCGTCGCCCATCCTTGAGGCGCGTCGGTGCGGCCATCATGCGTCCCGAGCGTGGATCTTCCAGCTTCAGTGCGCTAGCACCTTCGGGCATTGCAACATAGGTCGTCCCCGAAATCACGCTGTGCGGGTGTAGATGGCTGGAATGCATCCCACCCTCGGGCAAAATGTTGATCCACAGGTCCTCGAGCTTTAACTCACCTTCGCCCAGATCGAACTCCAGATCTTTGGCAAAGGTCGCTACATGCTGATCCAGCGCCGAGACCAGATCGGCGAAGATTGGAAACCGCCAGGGCAGATCGGTCAGTGAGGCGTAGCTTGTATAGCCGGGATAGCCGTTCTCTTCACACCATCCCTGGCCTGCCTCATCATCTTCAGCGATGACAAGGCATGAGCTTTCCAGTTCCTCCGCGTCGATTTTGGGATCGAACTCAGAGAGGGCTGCGCGATAAAGACGGGTAACGAAGAGTGATTCAATCTGTGGCATGACACGCCTATAAACCAGCCCGCCACCAAGTTCGAGAGGTGACCTAGACCTGAGGCATCTCTTGGCCTGCCAAAATACCTTTCAACCAGGCAAATGCGACTTCCTCAGCTTTGTCATTCGACGACGAGTCGAACAAGCACCGCTCTCCTACCATTTGGGCATTGCAGGCCAGCATCCGGTTCTTCATCTGCTCAGATCCGTGATTGAAGGTCATGTCAAAGGTAGTATCGCCCAACCCAAACACCGAGAACCGCACGTGGCTCAAATCCGGGCTCTATTTCTTGAGCTTTTCGAAGAAGCCCTGCGCCGTGAATGGCAGTTCGCCTGACCCGAATGTCGACAGGACCAGAACATAGAGCCGATCCGAACGCATATCTGCAGGCTCGATATCGTCAAAGCTGTCGACCTCGCCTGACAAAGCGGATTGCAAATCATCGCACAGAAGCTCCGAAGTGCCGGTTTCCGTGCCGTGAAGAAAATGGAGATACATTTGTTAGCCCCGACTTCGCGCATTTTCGTTTTGCCTGCGAAACGTCGGACATGGCTTCGGCCACCTTTAGGCGGTTCCGCAATCCCGGCTCGACTCGGTACCCGAGACATTAATCGCGAACCGGGTTTCTTCAAGTTCAAATCAGAAAGCCCCCGCCGGTTTCCCGACGGGGGCTAATCTTTAGCGAACGGGGTTGCCCCCGGATCGCTTACCAGTCTTCGCGAACCACGACGCGAGTCTTGATCGGCAGCTTCATCGCAGCCAGGCGCAGGGCCTCGCGGGCGATATCGTCATTGACGCCGTCGATCTCGAACATCACGCGGCCAGGCTTGACTTTGCATGCCCAGCGGTCGACCGAACCTTTACCTTTACCCATACGAACTTCGATCGGCTTAGCCGTGACCGGAGTGTCGGGGAAGATGCGGATCCAGACACGACCCTGACGCTTCATGTGACGCGTCATGGCACGACGTGCAGCTTCGATCTGGCGTGCAGTAACACGCTCAGGCTCAAGAGCTTTCAGGCCGTAGGTGCCAAAGTTCAGATCAGAGCCGCCCTTGGCGAGACCCTTGATCCGGCCTTTGTGCATCTTGCGGAATTTAGTACGCTTTGGTTGAAGCATATCTTTCCCTCCTTAGCGACGACCGCCACCAGCACCACGAGGTGCAGGGCCGTCCTGGAGTTCCTGTGCTTTACGGTCACGTGCCTGCGGATCGTGCTCCATGATCTCACCTTTGAAGATCCAGACCTTGATCCCGATGATCCCATAAGGAGTCATCGCTTCGGCATGTGCGTAATCGATGTCGGCACGCAGGGTGTGCAGAGGCACGCGGCCTTCGCGATACCACTCGGTCCGTGCGATTTCGGCACCGCCCAGACGACCAGCGACGTTCACCCGGATACCCAGGGCGCCCATGCGCATGGCGTTCTGAACCGAGCGCTTCATCGCGCGACGGAACGAAACACGACGTTCCAGCTGCTGAGCGATGGACTCGGCAACCAGCTGCGCGTCAAGCTCGGGCTTACGCACTTCGACGATGTTCAGGTGCAGTTCGCTGTCGGTCATGCGAGCAAGCTTTTTGCGCAGAACCTCGATGTCTGCACCTTTCTTGCCGATGATGACACCCGGACGTGCAGTGTGGATCGTAACGCGGCACTTCTTGTGCGGACGTTCGATGATCACACGGGCAACACCGGCCTGCTTGCACTCTTTCTGGATGAACTCACGGATTTTGAGGTCTTCCAGCAGCAGGTCACCATAGTCTTTGGTGTCTGCGTACCAGCGGCTGTCCCAGGTGCGGTTGACCTGAAGGCGCATGCCGATCGGATTGACTTTATGTCCCATTAGGCTTGCTCCTCAACTTGACGCACCTTGATGGTGATCTCCGAGAACGGCTTCATGATTGCACCGAACCGACCACGCGCACGCGGACGACCACGCTTCATGACCAGGTTCTTGCCAACCCATGCTTCGGCGACGATCAGTTCGTCGACGTCCAGGTTGTGGTTGTTCTCGGCGTTGGCGATTGCAGACTGCAGGCACTTCTTGACGTCCTGCGCGACACGCTTGTTCGAGAAAGTCAGGTCGGTCAGAGCCTTCTCAACTTTCTTGCCGCGGATCATTTGCGCAACCAGGTTCAGTTTCTGCGGGCTGGTGCGAAGCATGCGAGTTTTCGCCATTGCTTCGTTTTCAGCCACGCGGCGGGGGTTCTTTTCCTTGCCCATGACTTACTTCCGCTTCGCTTTTTTGTCTGCGGCGTGGCCATAATAGGTACGGGTCGGTGAGTATTCACCGAACTTCTGACCAATCATGTCTTCCGAGACGTTGACGGGAATGTGCTTCTGGCCGTTGTACACACCAAAGGTCAGACCCACGAACTGGGGCAGAATGGTGGAACGACGCGACCAGATTTTGATGACTTCGTTGCGGCCCGACTCGCGCGCTGCTTCGGCTTTTTTCAGCACGTAAGCATCGACGAAAGGACCCTTCCAAACAGAGCGAGACATAGATTAACGTCCCTTCTTCTTGGCGTGCCGCGAGCGGATGATCAGCTTCTGGGACGCTTTGTTCTTGTTGCGGGTACGCTTACCCTTGGTGTCCTTACCCCACGGTGTAACCGGCGTACGGCCACCCGAGGTACGACCTTCACCACCACCGTGCGGGTGATCGATCGGGTTCATTGCAACACCACGAACCGACGGACGAACGCCCTTGTGGCGCATACGACCGGCTTTACCGAGGTTTTGGTTCGAGTTGTCGGGGTTGGACACGGCACCAACGGTGGCCATGCATTCCTGACGGACCATGCGAAGCTCGCCCGAGCTCAGACGGATCTGAGCGTAGCCGCCATCGCGACCAACGAACTGAGCGTAAGTACCGGCCGCACGTGCGATCTGACCGCCTTTGCCAGGCTTCATCTCGATGTTGTGGACGATGGTACCGATTGGCATGCCCGAGAACGGCATTGCGTTGCCCGGCTTGATGTCAGCCTTGGCGGATGCCACGACTTTGTCACCAACAGCCAGACGCTGCGGAGCCAGGATATATGCCTGCTCGCCGTCTTCGTATTTTACCAGTGCGATGAATGCGGTCCGGTTCGGGTCATATTCGATCCGCTCGACGGTTGCCGCGACATCAAATTTATTCCGTTTGAAGTCAACGATCCGGTAGAGACGCTTTGCGCCACCGCCGCGGCGGCGTGAAGTGATCCGTCCGGTGTTGTTCCGGCCGCCCGATTTGGTCAAACCCTCAGTGAGAGACTTGACCGGACGTCCTTTCCAAAGCTCCGAACGGTCGATCAGCACCAGCCCGCGCTGGCCCGGCGTCGTCGGCTTGTACGACTTGAGTGCCATGCTTTCTGTCTTCCGTTTAGCAAGTGCAGGGGGTTTCCCTGCTATGTGATAGGCCCCCGTAGGTGCCAAGGGTATAGGGCCCCGAAGGTCCCCGGTTACAAATATCAGAAGCCCCGGAACGAATCCGAGGCCGAGAGATGCGTTCGTTTAGAGGATGCATGAAACACGGTCAAGTCCATCTTCGCGCGCGACTTGCGTTGTTTGCCGTAAAAAGAGAAGAAAGGAAAGAACAAGAGGCCACCAGTCAAAAAAGTCAGCCATATTGACTGGGTCATTCAGATTTTCGTTCGCGGCGTTCAACAGCAAACGATGATTTGAGTGCTCTTTCCGCTGTAGAAATCAACATCCCAGGTCCGGGCAAGCGCCTTGACGCAATGGTTGGATTCTGAGAGTAATCCACACAGAAAAGCCATAAGATATAGGATCTTGACGTGCTACGACGATTGTTTCAATTCCTGGGTGGCAGCAATGACTCTTCTGCCGATAGGGCCATTCAAAATCCCTCCACGGACCATGTAAATCAGAACTTGCAGTCGGCACCAGCTGTCGAGGCCGACGCAAATGCACCAGTTCTATTTGTTGATCTTGTCAACGACTTAAAAAACGCAGGCAATATTGCTGTTTTTAACGTTCGAATTGCTGAAGAATTCCGAGAGCGCGCCAAACAGTGCGCAATCTACGACAACAAAGAAAATTTGCTTGCTGAAACAGATATCGCCGACGCGAATGAAGTTATTACGGCCGGTGCACACATGCATCTGGTTGACCGCGGCGAGAACTTACTCGAGTTTCGCGTTTATGATGGAGTGAATGAACTCGGCTCTGCTCAAATCAGCTTTACAAACCCGCTAAAGCAAAATGATCTGATTGACGCGGTTACCTCGGAAATGCAGAAATTCGATGTGCCTGTAGCCTTCTTCGGCTTGTGTGACAGCTCATACTATCCTTACAAAGAAACCTCTCAACGAGGCTGGTTCGATCAGGAGAACGCCAAGGAGATTGTCAAGGAATGGCATAACGCAGGTGAGATCGACGCCAACTATCAGAAAAAGCTAGAGGGCTTCGTCGATAACGGGTTCGTGATTTTCGAGGATCTTATCGAGCCTGATCTTCTCGATCAGATTAATGCGGAGATAGATGAGGCGATCGCCGAAAAGGTTGACGGATACGAATACGGCTCCAGCCAAAGGATTGAACATCTGCATTTCAAGAAAGCCGGGGTTCGCAGGCTTTTCCATCACGAAAAGCTACAGGAAATTGCAAGCCTCATCCTAGAAGGAGATGCGCGACCTTCGCAGACCCTCACTTTCGTGTTTGGGAGTCAGCAAGACGCACATCAGGATACCATCCACCTGACTCCGTTCCCCGCTGGCTATATGTGTGGAATCTGGATTGCCCTTCAGGACATCCAACCCGGCAGCGGTGAATTGGTTGTCTACCCCGGGTCACACCGTGAAGACCGGGTTTATTTGGCTGATACGGATTGTAAAAAAGTCACCGATGGTGACTGGGACGATTTTAGTAAAAAGGTTGGGGGGAAGTGGGCGGAAATCGCTGACAGGTACCAGCCCGAAATCTATCGACCAAAAAAAGGAACCGTTCTATTTTGGCACGAGAATCTTCTCCACGCTGGTAGCCCTCGCAAAACACAAGAGCTAGAGCGGCGAGCAATTGTGATACATAGCTTCTCCGAGAATGTCGTCGTTTATTACGATTCACTGGGTATTCCAGGAACTGTCGCTGAACCCGAACTTCACCTGGAAGACCATTAGGCAGTGCTCGTGGTAAGGGTTGTGCTCCTGCGTTCATCGCCTTTTTAGGGCGGAACTCGGTTTTACAAATTCTGCAATACCGCATCACCCTTTCGAGAATATAAGGAAAGGCCCTCGCTCTCGCGCGGGCCTTTAGCCCACTTCAAATACGGCTCCGATCAGGGATCGGCGAACCCGTCGACGGTGTTACCCACTCCCAAGGACACATAAGATATTTGGTGTCTTTCCGACGGCCAGACTGATCGCGGAATTTACTGCTCACCCATAAAGCGAGCGGGCTTCAGTGAAGGACAACAGGCGGCGGTGTTTTTCGTCCCACAGGTGCAACCGCGCGTTGGCGAGGCTCTCACCGATGGTCATCCGGTTGCTGTTCGCCAACTCATCGTGATCTCGCAGAACCTCGGTCAGGCGGTAGAATGGAATGCGGCTATACAGGTGGTGCACATGGTGGATGCCGATATTGGCGCTGAACCACTGCAACACGGGCGGCAGAATATAGTGTGAGCTACCGTGCAGAGCTGCTTCGTGCAGTTGCCAATCGTCGTCCGAATCCCAATGCGTTTCTTCGAATTGGTGCTGTACATAAAACAGCCATACCCCGGCAGTTGCCGCAATCAGGGTTGACGGCAGAAAGATCAGCAAGACCGGCATCATGCCGCCAAAGTAGTAGACGGCCAGAAGAGCGGCCAGGATGGCAACATTGGTGCCCATCGCGCTGACCCAGAACCTCACACTGCCCGTTAAACCCAGCGGGAGGCGGTTCTGGAACAGGAACAAATAACCGGGGCCAAGCACGAACAGAGTGATAGGATTTCGGTAAACGCGATACCAGAACCGGTTCATGGGTGTCTTAGATTGGTACTCGGCCACTGTCAGCGTGTGAATATCGCCCATTCCCCGTTTGTCCAAATTGCCCGCGCTGTTGTGGTGCGTGGAATGCGTTCGGCGCCAGACATCGTATGGCGTCAGTGTCAGCACGCCGATAATCCGTCCAACCCAATCACTGACTGTCCGGTTCTTGAAAAACGCCCCATGCCCGCAGTCATGCTGAATCGCAAACAGGCGCAGCAGGAAGGCGGCGTTCAGGACCGCAATTGCAAATGCCAACCAGTAGCTGACGGAAAGCGCCATCCAGGACAGCACCCAAAGCACAAAAAATGGGATAATACTGACACCCAGCTCAAAGGAACTGCGCCACTGATTAGGCTCACGGTATTTGGCAAGCGTCGAAACCCAATCCCGCGCAGCGGTTTTATTCGGGTTTTCCCGGGTCGAGAGAGAGGTTTCGGTCATGTGCCTGCCATGTCTTTTGCTTGTTGAAAGCCGGATAGACTACCAGCCCGCCATAGCAAGCGAATTGTGCAAAACAAGATTGTTTGCCGCTCAAATTTCTGGGTCGCAGCTTAAGAAGAGGCCCCACATGTGCAGGACCTTTACCTCTTTCCAAAGACGTTTCCGATCACGGACGGCTGGACAGGCTGATATGTGTTGCTCTCTACCATGGTCATCTCTGCTTTTGACGTGCTTCCGATGGGTAGCGATACTCTCACCCCAGCGAACGCCTTCTGCAGAGCGGCTCGGACTCCACTGCAATGCGCTGCTGGCGCTTGATATGGCCCAGCACCTCACGAAAGGCACGGTGCTTGGGCTTGTCTTCCAGATAATCCGCAAGCTTGAGCAAGTTGATCGGGTGCTTCGTAATCAGCGCCTCAATCCGCTGCACCGCATCGTCCAGCTCATAGCTGTCCACGAACTGACAAGCCACCTGCGTGGGCGTCAGCAAGCAATAGTCCTGTGGGCGTTTCTGGGTATAGCGCGCGATGTCGAAAGGAGATGCACCAAGGGCGTGGAACTTGGGGATGTGCACGCGTATGTCAGCCTCAGCATGTTCTAACACCGTGCCGGAGGTCTGCCGAAAGCCCAGCGGCCCAAGCTTACCAACGACGTGCTTACGCATCGCCGGAGAGACCATGTCCACATCCGCCCGGTCATATTTAAGATCATCAAAAACCGACAATAGCCGCAGCTTCTCATCCGCGATCTGAAAGTAGGGCTCGGAACTGAACCCATGCATCTGCCTCAGCACCTGTGTGCGCACGACATCAGGATTCGAAGCAAGATCAGCGTCAGGGTGCTTAACTTCCGCTCTCTGAAACAGTCTCTGGAAACGCCGGAACAGAGGTGTTTTCTCGCTTAGCTTTTCCCGTGTTTTGTCGATATCCTGCATGATCTTCAATGTAACTTGGATATCCCCGGCGACCATAGTTCAGAGGCAAAAACACCTAAGACACGTCTTGAGCATTCACGGCAATAGACACACAAAGGACGCTTTGGTGCAGCAAAGCCGATCGAAGACTGGCGCTCACGTTAATGGAGCCACCCTCTTCTCGACCCACATATGCTTTTCGACGACCTTCCGACCGCCCGGTTAGCCTCGGAACCGCTTGACCTTTCTTACGGCTTTAGCGGCTCTCACATCCGGCATCATTCACCCTGCCTGATCTAAACTCCAACTCTATTGACCTGAGAATTTGCCATAGCCTGCCACAATGCTAGGCTTCGCTAAGATTTCCATAGCTCAAAGGACGCGACCATGAAGAAGATACTCCCACTGGTCTTTGCACTTTCCCTAATCGGGTCATCCGTGCAGGCGCAAAGAGTGGCAGACGTTAAGTTTGCACCCGGAAACTACGGAACCATGGTCAACGGTACGATAACTGGCGATGAGTATTTCGATTATAAACTTGGCGCCAATGCAGGCCAAAAAATGTTTGTCGAGCTGAACGTGGCCGATACCAACGGCAATGGCACGATTTACTACAACATCCTGCCCCCTGACAGCGATGGTGCCGCGATCTACAATGGATCCATCAACGGCAATACCACCACAATCAATCTGCCCGAAAGCGGAGACTATACAATCCGTGTTTACCTTATGGGCAATGACCGGGACGCCGGTAAAACAGTTGGGTACAATATCGATCTGTCGATTCAGTAAACGACTGCGGTGCAGACTTACCCAAATCTCTCGATCAACATGCTTCTGAACTGGCAAAAGAAAAACCCCCGCTTTCGCGGGGGCCTTATTCTCATCCCAAAGACGGGTCCGATCAGAGACCGGTGGAAACGTCGATGGTGTTACCCTCTTCCAGGGTGACGTATGCTTTTTTGACGTCTTTCCGCTTGCCCAACTGGCCACGGAACCGCTTGACCTTGCCTTTGGTCACGGTGGTGTTCACCGCCTTGACCTTCACACCAAACAGCGCCTCAACGGCCTCTTTGATCTGCGGCTTGTTGCTGTCGATCGCCACTTCAAAGACAACCGCGCCGTTTTCGGACGCCATGGTCGACTTTTCGGTGATGATCGGCTTGCGGATCACGTCGTAGTGTTCTGCCTTCGCGCTCATTTCAGACGAGCCTCCAGTGCTTCGACAGCCGCTTTGGTGAGCACCAGAGTGTCACGCTTGAGGATGTCATAAACGTTTGCACCCATCGACGGCAGGATATCCAGACCTTCGATGTTGCGCGACGCCTTCAGGAAACCTTCGTTCACGGTCGCGCCGTCGATGACCAGAGCGCGTTTCCAGCCCAGGTTTGCAACCTGTTTGGCCAGAGCGGCGGTCTTGCCTTCGGCTTCGGCGTTCTCGATCACAACCAGTTCACCTGCCTTGGCTTTCGCCGACAGAGCGTGGCGCAGGCCAAGCTTGCGGAACTTTTTCGGCAGGTCGTGGCCGTGCGAACGAGGGGTCGGACCCTTGTAGATACCACCCTTGCGGAAGATCGGCGCGTTACGGTCACCATGGCGTGCGCCACCGGTGCCCTTCTGGCGATAGATCTTCTTGGTCGAGTAGCTGGTTTCCGAGCGGGTCTTTACCTTGTGGGTGCCAGCCTGCGCATTGTTGCGCTGCCAACGGACCACACGGTGCAGGATGTCCGCGCGCGGCTCCAGGCCGAACAGGTCCGCATCCAGCTCGATGTTGCCGGCTTTGCCGCCGTCCAGTTTGATTACATCAAGTTTCATGCTTCACCACCTTCCGCGGGAGCTTCTTCCGCAGGTGCTTCGGTTGCAGCCGATTTCACAGCAGCCGGGAAAGGCAGGCCTTCCGGTGCTTTCTTCTTGACGGCGTCCTTGACGGTGACCCAGCCCGATTTCGGTCCGGGAACGGCGCCTTTGATGAAGACCAGACCACGGTCGGCGTCGGTTTTGACGACTTCCAGGTTCTGGGTGGTAACACGGGCAGCACCCATGTGACCGGCCATCTTCTTGCCTTTGAAAACCTTGCCCGGGTCCTGACACTGACCGGTCGAACCGTGCGAACGGTGGCTGATCGAAACACCGTGCGAGGCGCGCAGACCACCAAAGTTCCAACGCTTCATCGCACCGGCAAAGCCTTTACCGATCGAGGTACCCGAAACGTCAACCTTCTGACCTTCCAGGAAGTGTTCTGCCGAAATCTCGGCGCCCACATCAATCAGGCCATCTTCAGAGACGCGGAACTCGGCCAGCTTACGCTTGGGCTCAACCTTTGCAGCGGCATAGTGACCGCGCATGGCTTTCGAGGTGCGTTTTGCCTTGGCAGCACCGGCGCCCAGCTGAACGGCGGTGTAGCCGTCTTTGTCAGCGGTACGCTGTGCAACAACCTGCAGGTTGTCCAGGTGAAGAACGGTCACAGGGATCTGCTTGCCGTCTTCCATGAACAGGCGGGTCATGCCAACTTTTTTTGCGATAATACCAGAGCGCATAATCTATACCCTCCGATCTTACGACTGCAGCTTGATCTCGACGTCCACACCAGCAGCGAGGTCGAGCTTCATCAGCGCGTCAACGGTCTGGGGGGTCGGATCAACGATGTCGAGCAGACGCTTGTGCGTACGGATCTCGAACTGGTCGCGGGATTTCTTGTCAACGTGAGGGCCACGGAGAACCGTGAACTTCTCGATCTTGTTCGGCAGCGGGATCGGGCCGCGCACGTTCGCGCCGGTCCGCTTGGCAGTGTTGACGATCTCTTGCGTGCTGGCATCCAGAACGCGATAGTCAAATGCCTTCAGCCGAATACGGATGTTTTGGCTTTGCATATTAACAGCCTTTTTTAGGCGTTGAGGTTGAGAGGAGGACAGACGCGCATCGCCAACCCTCTTCGAACCCAAAAGGCGGGAATCACCCCGCCTTGATGTTCTTGATGAGAACTCGCGCGTATTAGTGGGGTTGGTGGGGTTTGGCAAGGGGGTATTACCTGCCTTTTCTCGAAGCGACCTCATAACCACTATTCAAAGCGGGTGGCTATTCAAATGCGGGGAGAGTCGATGGCAAGGTCATTCTGGCAGTTTTGGCTGTTTTTCATACCCGGCATCGCGGTATCTCATCTCATTTCCATTTTTTCCCATGATTTAATGAGCATACCCCGTGGAGTGCCTTTCGGACGCTTTGGCACTATCGGGGCCATTGCCCAGATTTCACTGTTGTTGCTACCGTTTGCGATCGGGGCATCTTTGGCAGCAATGCTCTATTTCAAGCGATACGAGGCAAAGTCAGGCCCTCAAGAAGTTTTTAACTGTGCAAAGAAAATTGGAGGAGTTGTATTGATTTTGACTTTTCTGTTCTTTGCGCTGTCAGGAGCTTGGTTTGGCCTAATACAAGCACCCGGTTGGATGATAGTAGTTGTACTTTTTGCGCCAGCCTTGGCGGCAGCAGTTACATTTTTGGTCGTGTTTCCAAGTACTATCAGTTTAATTGTTTTTTGGCGAAATCTCAGTTGAAGAGCTACTATAAGAAAAAGGCCGCCCCGGTATGGGTCGGCTTTCTTTAGTTCAGCCGAGTTGCTCTTGGCAGATTTTCCCATGGAAAATCGCCTGCCGCAACCAGGCGCGACAAGCGCGCTTTACTCGATGGTTTTTAACACGACGCCGGCACCGACGGTGCGGCCGCCTTCGCGGATCGCAAAGCGCAGGCCGTCTTCCATCGCGATCGGAGCGATCAGCTCGACGGTGAAGCCGACGTTGTCGCCTGGCATGTCCATCTCGGTGACGTTTCAGTTTCCCAAAACCGAAAGGCTAATTCCTAACAAGCCACGGGGCTTCAACCTTCATACCCTGATAGACCACGTGCATGAAAAGGTGTGCAATCACAGGGTCATTTGAAAATGGCGAGAATTGCAGATTCCCCTCTCTGACATCGCCATCAGCTTCATAGACCACCTTGTCGCCTTTGATGGTTACACGCACTTCGAGCTCCGCCAGCGTTTCCGGATCGACGGCAGTAGGATCGTCCGAAAGGATCACAAAATCCGCCACTTTGCCAACTTCGATAGAACCCTTCTCATCTTCCTCAAAATGCTGCCATGCAGGCCAGATCGTCATTGCCTTTAATGCGGTCATGACATCTACCCGCTGATGCGGTCCCAAGATATCACCGGAGCGCGTACGGCGCGTAACCGTAGCTGCAAGAACACGCATGCTGTCTGGAAAGGCCACCGGCGCATCGTGATGAGTGCCGAACATCATGTCACGTTCGCGTAGCCATCCTGTGGGAGAGATATTGTCTGCATTGACCGGCCCAACAGTATGATCTCGGTGCCAATCGCCCCAATAAAACGTATGCATCGGGAATAGCGACGGAAACACACCAAGGCGCTTAAAACTGGCAACTTGATCCTCTCGCAGAAACTGACCGTGAACCAAAACCGGACGGTTGCCAGGATCGCCATACTTGATCTGCGCCTCTTCGAGCGCCGCAATCAGCATGTCAGATGCCCCTTCACCGTTTGAATGCACAAGGATTTGGAAATCATTCTCGAAACACCAGTTCACGGCGTCCTGGAGTTGTTCCATGGTTATGGCGGCATACCCTGCGTACCCTGCGGCATAGTTTCCAACCGGATCATAGTAGGGTCGATCCCGCAAAGCCGTGAAGCCCTGCGGCGAACCGTCAATTGTCAGCTTGCAGCCCCCTACCCGAACCCGGTTGTCATAATCCGCCGAGGTGTTTGCTCCAATATACTCCCTCGACTCGAGAACATCCGGAAACGCTACAACGTCGATAGGAAGCCCTTCTTCG
The DNA here is from genome assembly GCF_056537005.1 of Ruegeria sp. CH6. Classification (NCBI taxonomy): domain Bacteria; kingdom Pseudomonadati; phylum Pseudomonadota; class Alphaproteobacteria; order Rhodobacterales; family Roseobacteraceae; genus Ruegeria; species Ruegeria sp. CH6. The sequence goes on from NZ_JBQFQS010000005.1 coordinate 228,549, forward strand.
GCGGCAACTTTCTTAAGAACTTCGACGATTTCACCTGAAGATCGACCTTCTTGTCCGGTTGTATATCCAAACTTTGCCCAAAGATCGGTCCCAGCTCGGGCAAATGCTGCGAGACCTTCCTCACCCAAATTCCCCAACATCGGCACGAGAACCGAGAAGAACGCGTATTCTTCCAGAACTCCATTTGGTTCACCGGCTTCATCGCGTTGAATGACCCCACCCGGAGGGGCCTCCGAAGCAGCCGTGATACCAGCCAACTCCAGCGCTTTCGAGTTTGCCACGCCTAGGTGCCCGGACTGATGAATAATGACAACGGGCAAGTCCTCGGACACCCTGTCCAGCTCTTGTCGTGTTGGGTGACGGAGTTCCTTTAATTGAGCATTGTCGTAACCGAAGCCGATGATCATTTGGACTTGTTCAACGGCCTGCTTATTCTCCTCGGCCCAGTCAGTCAGTGTGGATTGCAGACTGGCGATATCAATGACATCCCCGTCCGGTGGCGCAAGAAGGTTAGCGGACAGTGCCTGCAAGCCGCCCATGACGACATGTCCGTGGCTATCAACAAACCCCGGAAGCATAGCGCGCCCTTCCAGATCATAGGTTTCGGTTTCCTCGCCCTGATGCGCCGACAAGTCAGACAGCGGACCAACCGCAAGAATGCGCCCATCTTTGACTGCGACAGCTTCGGCGGACGGAGCCGTATCGTCCATCGTAACAATGGGCCCTCCGAGATAGATCCTATCCGCAATTTCTTGTGACGATGCTGAAGTAGATGAGAAAGCAACTGCTGCGACAAGACAAACTGAATGCGCCGAAAATTGCATCTTATGACCTCTTTCTAATTGCAATGTCTCAATACGAAAGAAGTTAGCATTACTGCTGGCTTAGGCAAAAACGAAAAAGGGCGTCCCGAGGGACGCCCTTTCTTTGGATATTCGCTGGCGCGACTTACTCGATGATTTTCGAGACGACG
>NZ_JBQFQS010000006.1:0-217492 GCF_056537005.1 Ruegeria sp. CH6
CATCTGCTACCTCCATATCTGCTCAAAGATATGGAATCACGGATCAGAAAACTGGGGAAGACTGAATCTGATAAAGCCAGACGCGCTCTAAATATGCTGGTCACGGTCAGCGGCATGGTCATGATTTGGCCGGGGATTGTGCTCTTTTCGGTCACTTCAACCTCCTGAAATTCGCGCATAACTGTTGGAAGTATTGTTTGCTGTTTTTAGAGCGGGGCTTGGGGCATCTCTCCGATTTCCTGCTCGATCCTCCAGGCAGTCTGCAAAACGCCCAGATCATCATATCTGCGCCCGACAAGCTGAACGCCAATCGGCAAGTGGCTGTGATCCAGCCCGGCCGGGATACTCGCAACCGGCTGTTCGGTCAGATTGAACAGGAAGGTATTGGCCCAGCTTTCAAAGGGCCTTTCAGGATCCGATCCGGGCAGTTCGGCCGCAAACGCGGTGTCCGGCGTCGACGGAAGCAGTACAAAGTCATGCACTCCCATCATTGCCAGAGCGCGCTCGCGCAAGGTCTGCGTATGATCGAAGTTACGATGATGCTGAACCGCAGTCAGACTACGGGCATCATCGGACCAGTCACGAATGTAAGGTGTTTTGGCCTGTTCAGCCGCAGGCTGGCGCATCAACTCTGACAAAGTGCGGATCTTATAGAACGCTTCGGCCGGTTCCCAGTCGACACGGCTGAATGGTGCGGTTTCGCAATAGGTGACCTCTGCCCCCAAATCACGCAACACTTGTGCAACCTTCAGGACGGCTACGCGCACATCATCAGCTACCGGTGCACCCAGACCAAGTTCGGGAACGACCAGAACCGATTTTGTCTTGAAATCTGAACGGGACAACCGGGAAATATAGTTGGTGTCTTCGCGTTCCAACGCAGAAAAATCGCGTGTGTCCTCGCCTGTCAGGACATTCATGTGGAGCGCAACATCGCCAAAGCTACGCGCCAGAGGGCCGGCTGTCAGGGCCGGGCTGTTACACCTGTAATATGGCACGCGCCCCTGACTGGGTTTGAAGCCCGCCAATCCGCAATACGAGGCAGGCAGACGGATTGAACCCACAATATCTGTGCCAATTGAAACAGGCTCGATCCCTGCGGCAACACTGGCCGATGCACCAGAGGATGACGCGCCGGTCGTGCGTGACAGGTTCCAGGGGTTACGGGTGACCCCGTGTTTCGAACTGACGCCCCCGGCAAGGATACCGTAGTCGCACATAGTGTTCTTGCCTAGGATGACTGATCCGGCCTCGCGCATCCGCGCGACTGTCGGATGATCGGTGGTGCTGATCGTCTCGGATCCGGCGGCTGACCCGCGAAAAGCAGGCATGCCAATACAATCCAATGCATCCTTGATCGTTGTTGGAACACCGTCCAACGAGCCTTGTGGCTCGTTATCATACCAGCGTTGTTCAGAGGCGCGTGCCGCATCTAACGCGGGCTCTGCCTCCAGATGGTATATGGCATTGATCTTTGAGTTGACCTGAGCGATCCGGTCCAAAGCGGCCTGCGTCACCTCGACCGGAGACAGCTCCAGTCGGGCATAGGCCTGCACCAACGCACGCGCCGAAAGTTGAGAATAAGGGGCCGTCATGTGCGAAAATTCTGGCTCGGTCAGATTGAGGGATCAGTCTTCGGTGCGCTGGACGTAATAAACCTTGGCCGCAATTTTCCAGCCCTCGCCCGTACGGACCAGTGACAGGTAGTCGATGAAATATCGGGGTTGCACGGCGCAGTCGATTTTGACCATGGCGGTATTCGGGCCGGACTGGTCGATCGAGATTGTGTGGCCGTATACCGGATAGTCCTTGGATTTCGGGCTTTCACGCCCGCCAATGAGCTCTTTGTAATTATCCAGCGTCATGTGGACATAGCTACCGTCTTCATTGGCGCAGCACAGGTCGCATTCCGGCAGGAACATCTGATCGGTCTTGCTGATGTCCCCATCATGCAGATTTTCGATGTAAGCTTGCATCAGGGCTTCGATTTCGGCGAATGCGGTCATGGGATGTCCTCGGTCGTGAGTGTGTTGAGACGCTGTGGGAGTTTGCCATCACGCGGCCTTGCTGGCGGGCAACCTCTGACGATATCGTCTGAGGTCTTCGATCGTACCCACCTTGAGACCATGACGAGCCCCGAATTCCAGAAGGTCGGGCAGCCGCGCCATTTCACCGTCATCCTTCATGATCTCACAGATCACGCCGGCATCGCCCTGCCCTGACAATCGGGCCAGATCGACCGCGGCTTCGGTATGGCCTTCGCGTTCAAGCACGCCACCAGACTTTGCCACCAGCGGGAACATGTGCCCTGGCGAAACCAGATCGGCAACCGACCCATCATCGGACGACAGCAACGCAATTGTTCGCGCGCGATCGCTGGCGGAAATACCTGTGGTTGTACCTTCTTTGGCGTCCACAGAAATGGTGAACGCTGTGTGGTGAGGGTCGGTGTTTAACGCTGCCATAGGCCCTAGGCTGAACTGCTGGGCCCGTTCGGGGCTGATCGCCATGCAAATCAGACCCCGACCAAAACGCGCCATGAAGTTTACGGCCACCACATCCGCACAGGTGGCAGGGATTACCAAATCGCCCTCGTTTTCACGGCTCTCATCATCGACGAGGATAACCATGCGTCCCAGAGCGCAGTCCGCGATAATGTCTTCGATAGGCGACAGCCGATAAACTTCGTGCAGGTCGAACATGATATTTCCTTACCCGTTCAGCGGCTTGATGACGCCTTCGGCGAATTCGATCAGTGCTTCTTGTTCGATCTCGTCACCAAAGTAGTTAACGTGGTGCCAGACAAAGAACTCATCGATTTGGTAACGTTCGGCCAACTCACCGACCTGATCCAGAACCTGTTGACGCGAGCCATCCCAGACACGACCAAGCGGCACATGGTATGGCGGCGCGTCGTAGGCCGAGAACCAAAGCTTATCGAACATCTCGCGATACTGTTTGGTCTTGGCCGGGGTCTTGCCCATCATCAGATGTGCGCCCAAAGCCAGAACATCGTTATTGGTCGCGTCTTTGAGACCCTTTTCATGCGCTGCCTGCAGGCAGTTCTCAAGGATCACCGGCATAAACTCTTCTTTGTCGGCGGTCACAAAGGACACCATCTTTGCGCCTTCCGAAGCCCAGAATTTTGCGGTTTCCATCGAGTACGAGAACGGCGCATAGACTTTGGGGTGCGGCTTTTGCAACGGGCGAGGAACGATCCCCGACTTGCGCAGGATTTTGTTCTCATCGACAGGACTGTCACCGCCCCACAGCTTCGTCGGGTTGAACTCCCATTCCACATTGGACGGAAAATTCCAGAACTCGCCCTGATGCTCGGTCAGATCATCGGTCCACAGCGACTTGATCAGACGCCAGTTCTCATACAAGGCGCGGCGATTGCGCTGGTCGGCCTCGGATTTATCGGACTCGGCCGAGGTGATATCCAAATGTTGACCCATAGTTGCGGTCCAGCGCGGTGTGTTCCCACGCGAAAAGCCTGCAAAGACGCGACCTCCAGTCATGTGATCCAGCAAGGCTATGTCCTCAGCCGTCTTGATCGGGTTCATCGCGGTCAGGTTCATCCCCAGCTGACCCACCTTAAAATCCTTGGTGTGCTGGGCGATGTACATGTTCCAGAACAGCGGGTTGGTGGTGCATTCCACCCCTTCGACCTGCATGTGGTGTTCGGTCAGACAGAAACCTTCGTAGCCAAGCTCCTCGGCCAGAACCATCTGATCCCGCAACGTGGTCATCATCTTGTTGAATCGCGCGGGGTCGCGACCGGCAAGCTGAACATCTTCGCCGTGCTGACGCGCGAAAGGAATGGCGAGAATCTTGAACTTCATGCGGGTGTTCTCCCGGAGTTTTATTGAACGTTCACTAACTGTCACACACAGCATCTCTTTGCGTCAAGTCTTGAATCACCTTCCCCAGCGTCTTGTGCGTATTGCAGATTTTTCTAACTGGACATCTGGTAGGGATTTCAAGATGTTGACCACAGGTCAGATCCAAAGGAGGCAGGCCGCGTGTTTTTGTATTCCGCATCGCAAGTAGAGGAATTTCTTGAGAAATCCCAATTGGATACCGTATGCCTGACTCTGGCGATCGATGCTGCACGCGATGAATTAAAGAGCCTGGGAAACACGACGCAATCAACAATGATCAATGCATCAGCGACCAATTTGGCAGCAGCTGGTCAGGGTCAGATCGAGGCGCAGGCAGCCCGAATTTCACCCGACGATTCGCCACTGAACTCGTTTCGCGTTTCCATTGTTCAGACCGATCAGAACCTTGGCAGTTCTTCTGTCATCATGGAAGTGATCTGTACCTTTTCCGTAGAGTCTGCTGTTGGCACAGCTCCCATCACAGTACCGCCAGAAAAACCTGCACGTCCGCTGTCTGATACAGCCGAAGAGCGGCGCCGTCAGATCTTTGAAGGCGCCTGCAAAGTAATTGCAAAACACGGTTTCGGAAACGCATCCATGCGCGAGATCGCAAAGGAATCCGGACTGTCGGTTCCCCTGATGTACAAATACATCAAGGACAAGGACGAAATCCTGCATCTGATTACGACCATGTGCATGCAGGGTATTATCGACTTTTTCGACACAGGCGAGTTGTTTAAGGGCCCTGCAGATCAGAACCTGATTAGAGCCGTGGATCGCTATATCGATTACATCGGCGAAAACCGTCGCTACATTAATCTGGTTTATTCGGAGACTCGTTCAATGTCGGCTGAAAACCGGGCCCGCGTATTCGACATGGAGCGCAAATTCATGGGGCGTTGGCAAACAATTCTGGATCAGGGCGTTGAGCAGCAGATTTTCCGCCCGATGAATACGGAACTCATGGCCAACTATCTGTACTTTCTGTGTACGGTATGGTCATTGCGGCACTGGAGCATCGGCAAGTTCCCCGAACAAGAAATACGCGATAGCCTGAAAATGCTTATCCTCGACGGCGTATTGTCGCCTAGCGGCAATAGTGAGCAGTAAACTTCGCACCATGTGACGCGTTCCAATCAAAGCGAACGTCAACTTTTCGTTGCAAAACCTGCCCATGCGCCCATTCATGATTGCTCAATACGTTCAATTTTTGAAGATTTGTTGACATCCTGATTCAACAAAAAACAGAATTGATATATTACCTAATGTGTTCTGAGAAAGCGCTGCATCAGAGCTGGATTGCGATCGAGCCGATTTTAGATTACCAGTTTCGTATTCAAGAATTTTTTGTGTTATTGTTGCACGAATAGTTAATTGTAAATCGAGTTTTGAGGGTAGTCATTTCTGTGTCCAAACCCCCGACCAGCGCATTCAGACTGCGCCCGTTGACGAAATCGGATCTGGAGATCATCACATACTGGTTTCAGGATGTGGAAGATCTGGCTCGTTTTGACAGAAAATCTCGCATCCCGCTCAACCAGTGCCAGATGGAGGAGCACTGGAGTAATATTGTTGGGACACCTATCGACCATAGTACATGCTGGTTCATGATCGAATCCGACAGTGGCGAAGCGCTTGGGGCGATAGGACTAGAGGCAATATCGCAGATCAACCGAGATGCTGTCGTCGCGCTGTTCATCGATAAATCAATCCGGCGATGCGGCGTCGGGATCAGAGCACTGTGTCTGGTTCTGGATTTTGCTTTCAGACAATTGGGCTTGAATCGCGTAACATCGTACTATCGTGCTGATAACCACAACAGCCGCGATCTGGTCAGCCGGGTAGGATGTCAGGTCGAAGGCAAAATGCGAGAAGCCTGGTTTGCAAACGGACAGTTTCACGACATGGTGGCTGTTGGTATTCTGCAGGAGGAATGGAGGGTTAAGCGTCAGGAATTGACGCATGAATTGGGTTCGGAAACAATAATCACCATTGGGCCGGACGCGTCAGCGGCCTGGTCCTGGCCGCCGCAATGTGCCGAGCGCGAATAAACGACTGAAACTAGCAGTCCATCTTGGGGGAACAGCGTGCAGCCATACCGTAGCCTATATGATCGAAGCAAAGTGCTAATCGAGTACCGACCGTGAACGACACCAATTCTGGACCATTGATCAGACAACGACTTGGCGCCGTATTGTTTGCCGATGTCGTCGGTTACTCAAGGCTCATGAGTCAAAATGAACTGGACACCTACAGTTCATTGAAGTCCCTCCTGTCACAGCTCGAAGCCACCTGTACGCATTATCAGGGCAATGTCATAGAAATTCGGGGCGATGGCATTCTTGCCCTGTTTGAAACGGCCACGAGCGCCGTCAAATTTGCGATCGAACTACACAGAATTGCTGCACAGCACAACAGGACGCGCACGGAAAATGACAAGATCAAGTTCCGCGCTGGCATTCACCTTGGGGAAATCCTGATCGACGAACGCGGTATCCATGGTGACAACGTTAATATCGCAGCAAGGCTGCAGGAGATCGCAGAACCCGAGCGTGTCTATGTCAGTGCAGCGGTATATGAACAGGTCTGCAATCGGCTGCGTTACGGCTATGAGTTCCTCGGACCGAAACAGCTCAAGAACATATTGTCGCCAATTTCGACCTATTGCGTGCGCAGCGAGGCCGAGGGGGCGACCATGGCCGCAACCTTGCGCCCTGATTCACCAGTAGAATTGATGGATCGTCCGGACATCCCTTCCGTAGCGATCCTGCCCTTCACCAGCGCCGGTAATGACGAGGCAGACAGTTGGATCGCAGATGGGCTGACCGATGACATCATTATGAACCTGTCCAAATTCCGGAACTTGTTCGTTATCGCCCGCAACTCATCATTCTTCTTCAAAACCCAGTCTATGTCGCCGAAAGAGGCAGCGCGCCGGCTAAACGTGCGTTACATCGCGCGAGGCAGCGTTCGCAGATCGGACAGTCGCATCCGTATCACTGCCGAACTGATTGATGCGATGTCCGAAAGGACAATTTGGGGTGAGCGTTTTGACCGCAAGATCGACGACGTTTTCGACATTCTGGATGAAGTGACCGAGTGCATTGTTGCCTCCACCGCCGTGATGATTGAATCCCATGAGCGCAAGAGGATGGTCCAAGCCACGCCTAGTAACCTCGCAGCTTACGGAGAGGTCCTCAAGGGGCAGCACTATATTTTCAGATATACGCGCAACGACAACCGGATAGCTCAGAGCTGTTACGAATCCGCCTTGGAGCGCGACGACAGATACGCGCGCGCCGCAGCCGCTTTGTCACGAACCCTGAACATCGACTGGCGCTACTCCTGGACCACTGACCCCGACACCGCGCTCGACAAGGCACTGGTTTATGCGCAGCGCGCGGTAGAGTTGGACCCCACGGATGCCAGAGGCTTTGGCGAGCTGGGCTACGTGCATCTCTATCGCAAAGAACACGACGCAGCGATCGAATCTTACAAGCGGGCATTGTCTCTCAACCCCAATGACGCGGACATGCACTCAGACTATGCTGATGCGATGGCACATTCGGGGCAAAATGAAACGGCAATTGAATATCTGCAGCGAGCCATGCGGCTCAATCCCTACTTTCCGGATCAATATTTGTGGCATCTTGCCGGAGCGTACTTCAATCTTCAGGAATACTCTCAGACTGTTCAGCATGTAAGCAAGATGAACAACCCGACCGAGGGGCAGCGCCTTCTGGCGGCCAGTTTCGCACATATGGGCAAGTTGGACGCGGCCCGGGATATTGCCGACAGGCACCGCAAGGCGCATCCGAATTTTTCGCTCAAGCGTTGGGAGAACGTGCAGCCGGATCGGCGCCCTGAGGACACCCAGCACTTTGTCGAAGGCCTCAAAAAGGCTGGTTTCCAGTAAGGCGCCACCGGGATGCTTACCGACCGAACACGCTCTCGTCGTTAACCGGGGCAGTGGTCCAAAATGTCAGAACTACAATGGTCGCATTTGCGCCCATCGCAGACAAACGGCGTCAAATCAGTCGTCATCCAATCCACGCTCTGACAAGATCACCAAAGGACGAGGGGCATCACCAGCCAGACATGCCGTTAAACCTGCTGCTCCGGAAGGCGTTGTAGAGTACCCCATCTCCCTTGCTTTGCCCACGGCCTCTTCGGCCTCGGCATCTGTCACAATCAACCATTCATCTGCTGCATCACGCAAAATCTCGTACGCAAGCATCGATGGCGTCTTGCAGTCCAGACGGCCCATGTTCGAAGTCGGCCCCGAAACCGTCACCAACTGTCCTGCCCGCGCACTTTCGCGTAGACACGGCGCGGCATCGGGTTCAACGACAAGAATACGTGGTTGTACAGCCCATGATGAGCGGATCATGTAAGCGACTGCCGCAGCCAGCCCACCAACACCAGCCTGCAGATACACATGGCTGGGCCAACTGCCTGTTGCCTCAAAGGTTTCGCGCATCTCCTCAGCCATAACGGTATAGCCCTCCATCACCAGACGGGGCGGTTCGGTATATCCGGTCCACGATCCGTCAGCCAAATGGACGGCACCACTGGCCTCGGAATCCTCGATCGCGGCGGCGATGCTGGCTTCATAATCTGCGCCTGATCTAACAACCTCGGCACCTTTTTCGCGCAGCCGAGTTGCAAAGGCTTCGGGTACTGTCTCCGCGAGGTGAATACGCGCTTTGGCACCAAACATCGCGGCACCTGCTGCGACCGCCATCCCGTGATTACCTGCGCTGGCACACACGAAAGTCATCGCTTCAGCGGTTCGAAGAAAGTCGTCACTGCTATAGCCCTCGGGCGCGACCGAGATACCCGCCTTGTCCGCAATCATTTGCGCCACGGCATAGATCCCACCCAGCGCCTTGAACGCGCCCAACCCCATACGTGCGGTCTCATCTTTGACCAAAAGTGTTCTGCCGCCGTATTCAAAACTGTCCAACGGGGTCGGCCTGTAAACGGAGTTCATCCGCCAAAGAGCACGCGGTTTTTCGGGGTCTAGTGTGATTCTCTGTTCCATGAACACGACGGTATCGAATAGTTCTGATATTATCTGATCACCATTGACGTATTTTGCGAGAATTTTTCTCGACAATTCGTCAAATACCGGAGCCTCTCGATGGACAAGCATGACGCACAGCTTTTGGACTTGATGCAGACCGACTCGAGGCGTGGGCTGGAAGCGATGGCAGCCGAAACCGGATTGTCTGTAGCGTCGGTGCAGCGACGGCTACGATCTTTGCGCGACAAAGGCATGATCACGAAAGAAGTTGCTGTGATCGATCCCAAAAAGATCGGCGTTCATATGACATTTGTAGTGATGGTCGAACTTGAACGCGAACGCCAAGATCAAATCGATGCGTTCACCCGATGCATTCAGACCGAGCCGATGGTTCAGCAATGCTACTACGTAACGGGTGAGGCCGATTTCTGCCTGATTTGCACAGCAATCGACATGGAGGATTTTGAAGCGCTGACAAAACGTCTTTTCTTCAACAACTCAAATGTCCGGCGCTTTCGAACTTCCGTCGTGATGGGGCGCAAGAAAACAGGTCTGGAACTGCCGATCCCAACCGCCGACCTCAACGATCCCTAACTTCGCAAAAACAATATACTCAACTCGGAAAGGGTCACACTCTTTCGATACTCTGCGCGATCTGCGTTGCCTCTTCAACGCTCAGGCGTGGGGGATGCCAATCGCGACCAGGCGCTGCATCAAGCAGCTTCTTGGTATATTCATGTTTGGGCGCGTTAAATACCTCGTCTGCAGTACCAAACTCGACCATCACGCCCTTCTCCATCACAGTGATATAGTCAGAAATTTGCGCAGCGACCCTCAGATCATGGGTGATGAAAATGATGGCCATCTGATACTTTTTTTGCAGATCGTTCATCAGGCGCAGTACCTGTTTTTGAATCGACAGGTCCAGCGCTGAGACAGATTCATCAGCAATCACAACATCCGGGTTCATCGACAGCGCGCGGGCAATGCCAATGCGCTGACGCTGACCACCCGAGAAATTGCGCGGGGTGCGATAATACGCTTCGGGCTTCAAACCGACGAGGTCCAGCAACTCCATCGCTTTGGCTTTGGCCTCCCGCTGGCTCATGCCCTGCAGGGTCGGTCCGCGCGTGATAATGTTCCCAACGGTTTGCGTGGGATTAAGCGACCCGTACGGATCCTGAAAAATCATCTGTATTTCGCGTCGCGCCTGTTGCAGTGACTGGTCCTGCAAGGCGAGAAAATCGTGTTCTTTGACTATGACCGCCCCTTCAGTCGGCTCAATCAATCGGATCAGAGCCTTGGCAAGCGTGGATTTTCCCGACCCGCTTTCACCCACAACCCCCAGAGTTTCGCCACGTCGCAAAGCAAAGCTGGCATCGTTGAGCGCATGGACCTGCTTGGATCCAGTACCATAAACCTTGTGCAGTGATTTCACTTCAACAATAGCGGGGTCGTTTCTCGTCAGATCAGGAGATCGAACAGTCTCTAGCAGCGGCATCGCATCAACCAGAAGCCTTGTGTAATCCTCTTTGGGGTGCATCAGGATTTCTTGTGTGGTCCCCTGTTCGATAACCTTACCCCAACACATGACAGCAACGCGGTCGGCTACATCTGCCACCACACCAAAATCATGCGTGATAAAGACGGTCGCGTTATCGTAAAGCTCTTTCAGATCATTGATCAGGTTCAGGATTTCCTTTTGCGTCGTGACATCCAGCGCCGTGGTCGGTTCATCGGCAATCAAAATGTCTGGCTTGCACGCCAATGCCATGGCGATGACGATCCGCTGACATTGTCCGCCCGAGACCTGGTGGGGGTAGCTATCGTAGATCCGGGGCGGTGAGGGCAGCTTCATCTGCTCAAGCAGTTTCAGCGTCTCTGCTCTGCGCTGCACTCTGGAAATCTCGGGCCTGTGCAGCTTGAAAACTTCATCTACCTGCGCGCCGATTTTGATCGACGGATTCAGCGCTGCCATGGGTTCCTGATAGATCATCGAGATTCTTGCGCCGCGGATTTCATTCAGCTCGGACTGAGTAAAATGCAGCACGTTGCGCCCGTCGAACAGAACCTCACCAGCACTCACGCGCAGACGGGGCGGCACATCGTTCATGATGGCACTGGTCATCACCGACTTGCCTGATCCGCTTTCACCGACAATACAGGTAACTTCACCGCGTTTCAGCGTCAGTGTCACATCTTCAACCGCGTATTTTCGGTCGGCGCCCTTTGGCAATTCAATCGACAGGCTCTTGATTTCCAGGATCGGATCGTTGGAACGGCTGGCGTCAGACATGGCGGCTTCCCTGTTAGTATCTTTCTGCTAGCTGGGAAAACCTGGCCTTGTCGTTCACAGCCAAGCAGTAATTTCGACTTTACACAAGACTCATGATCCATTCCCCTTGACATATTCCTACTATTATAGTCAGGAAAGGCGCGCCCAGCTTTTCCTCGGTTTCCCTGCCAGGCGACTTTTTCATGGTTTGGCAAGGAAGCGCACATGGAGCCGATTTCACAACCATCGCGCGGACCTCAGCGCAACAAAGCTTCGCGGATGGCTAAGCAGCAAACGGTTTCAAGCTGCGGTTTCGATGAATTTGAAAAACATGTGCTGCACGTTTCACGCTACTTCTTTCTGGCGTTTTCCGAACCGCAGAGCGAAGCATGGATCGACGCATTCCGTCACGCTGAACAGGTGTTTCCTGTTCCTTTTGGCGCAACCATCGCAAACGCAGTGCTGATAGCCTTGAATGATATGCGCAAAAGTCGGATTCGGGCGTTTAGGTATACAAACCCGCACTGCGTGAACTGCGCGCAGGGCATAACAGATGAAGAACGCTATCTGATATTGGCTCTGCAGAGCATCCGCCGCGGAACTCGGGGGGTTGCAGAAACCAATTGCATGCTCTTGTGCGAAGGCGGCCACAGCACAAAGCTCTTGGCATCACTTGAGCGTATCGCAATCATAACCGGCGATGTCTCAAAGCCACGATACAACTGATCCTGATCCCGGGCAGCAGCCCGTCCGTTCAGACGGCGTAAACGCGTCAACCGAAACGCACGTGTTTCCATGTCCCCAGCGCCCGTAGTTTCGGCAAGTTGCGCGCAATTGAAGGCCGCTGCCTGCTTCATGCCAACTGGCTGAAAACATACAAGAATCGTCAGATAATGGGGTAAGCCTTTGAACACATCAGGAAATTGCTGACTTTTTGAGAGTGTTACAAATGATGATACCATTCAAACCATAGACTCTACCTCAAGCCACTAAACTCAGCCAGGGAGAAGCACTATGAAGGGCGACAAGAAGGTATTGGAATATCTCAACAAAGCACTGCGCCACGAGTTGACGGCCGTCAGTCAGTATTGGCTCCACTATCGGCTGCAGGATGACTGGGGCCTCGGCAGCATGGCCAAGAAAAGCCGCGAGGAATCCATTGAAGAGATGGAGCACGCAGACAAACTGATCGAGAGGATCATCTTTCTGGAGGGCCACCCAAACCTACAGAAACTTGACCCTTTACGCATCGGACAAAACCCACGTGAAACTCTGGAATGCGACCTCGCTGCCGAACAGAGTGCGCGCAAGCTCTACAAAGAGGCACGCGATGTCTGCAAGGATGCCGGCGACTATGTCTCGATGAGCTTGTTTGAAAGTCTGATGTCAGACGAAGAAGGTCATATCGATTTTCTGGAAACGCAACTGGAGTTGCACGACCGGGTCGGTGCCGAACACTTTGCGCAACTCAATGCCACCAAGATGGAGGATGCCGACTAAACTGAACGTCTGTGAACAGCGGTTCGGACCCAGCGTTCTTATGCGTCAATATTAGTCGTCCAACATGGCAACACAGCTATCAAAACTCCACGCAGCATGATCGCCATGGATCATCAACGAACCCGTACGCTGCCATCTGTAACGGAGTGGCATACACAAGGCACGTGAGGGCGGATCGCTCAGGTAACTGCTTCCGGCGATCCGCCCCAATCCGACACTCAGCTTATTTGATTTCTTCCGTTTCCTGAACCTCACCGGGCCCATGAACCTTCTCGCGGAACCATTGCGCCAACACATAGAGGGCCGGAATAAAGAACACGCCGACAAATGAAGCCGCGATCATGCCGCCAAAGACCGGTGTCCCAACGCCCTTGCGCGCAAGCATTGATGCTCCGGTCGCGATGACCAGAGGGAAAAGCCCTGCGATGAAGGCAAAACTGGTCATCATCACGGCGCGGAATCGAGATCGCCCGCCGTCAATCGCTGCGTCCACGATGCTCATACCCTTCGCGCGCCTGTCCATTGCAAATTCCACAATCAGAATGGCGTTCTTGGCGGCCAAGGCGATCAGAACAACAAGCCCGATCTGGGCATAGAGGTTGTTGGCCAGACCCGCGATCAGCAATGCCGCCATAGCGCCGCAAGCTGCAAACGAGACCGAGAGCAATACGATCAGTGGGATCGTCCAGCTTTCATACAAAGCAACCAGAAACAGGTAAGCAAAGAGCACCGCAAGGCCCAATACGATTGGGGTCTTTCCTGCCGCGGCGATTTCCTGTTGTGCAGTTCCCGTCCAGTCATAGCTATAACCATTGGGCAAGGATTTGGCGGCCATCTGCTCCATGGCGGTGATCGATTGGCCCGATGACACACCCGGCGCCGGATTGCCGGATATCGTCACAGACCGATAGTTATTGTATCGCACCAGTTTCTCAGGTCCGGTCGTCAGTTCCGTCGTAGCAACAGAACGCACCGGAACCATCTCACCCTGATTGTTGCGTACGTGAATCCGACTGACATCTCCGATGGTGCCTCGGAATTCTTCCTCCGCTTCAAGATTAACCTGCCAGGTCCGCCCGAACAGGTTCATGTCATTGACGTAATACCCGCCCATTGTGACCTGCATCGCCTGAAACAATGTGCTGACATCAACACCCAAGGTCTGCAGCTTCTCTCGATCCAGATTCAAATTCAGCTTGGGCGTATTGGCCGAAAACGTCGTATACACGCCCGAAAGCCGCGGATCGCTATTGGCATCCGTGATCAATCCCTTTGCGGCAGCACCCAGTTCCAGCGGGCTGCCACCTTGCAAATCCAAGAGTTGGAATTCGAACCCTGAACCGGTTCCCAACCCGGAAATCGGCGGAAGGTTAAAGGGAATACCGATGGCCGATTTCATTGCCGCGAGGTGTTGGCCCGTATAAGCAATCGATGCATCCACGGACAGGGAAGGGTCCGTGCGTTCTTCGAAAGGTTTCATGATGGCAATCATGAAACCGGCATTTGATTCCGTAAGCCCATCAATAATGCTGTAGCCCGTGACCGTCATCACATCCTGAACGCCCGGAGCCTTCAAGAGGATTTCATAGGCCTCATCCATGACCTTGGCCGTGCGATTTACCGATGCGCCCTGAGGCAGCTGGATTTCCACAAAGTAAGCACCCTGATCTTCGGTCGGCAGGAATCCGGACGGTGCTATCTTGAACAATGTGCCTGCACCAAACATGGCAGCCCCAAGAAAGACCAGGCCAAGAATGGCGCGCCGCGCAAACATACCTGCGACGACAGCATACCCATCCCGGGCGTTGTCAATCCTGCGGGATACCCAGGCCAGAGGGCCCTTTTTGGGTCCCTCATGACGTTTGAGAAGGATCGCACACAATGCCGGGCTAAGCGTCAGCGCATTCAGCGCCGATATCAGCATCGAAAAAGACACCGCCACGGCAAACTGACGGAACATGGCCCCCGTAATCCCCGGTATAAACGCAACCGGAACGAAGACCGACAAAAGAACAAACGTGATGGCCAGAATAGGGGCGGTGATCTGCTCCATCGCCTCGGCGGTGGCTTCGGGGACGGAAAGATCGGGGCGCTCTGACATGACTTTTTCGACATTTTCGAGAACAACGATTGCATCATCAACAACGATGCCGATCGCCAGAACCAACGCTAAAAGTGTCACGGTGTTGATCGAAAAACCAAGCGCCATCATGAATGCCAGCGCGCCGATCAGCGAAACCGGGACCGCAATCAACGGTATCAAGGCCATCCGCAGGCTGCCCAAGAACAGGAACACCACGAGCACGACCAAAGCAAAAGCCTCGATCAGGGTTTTAACAACCTCATCGATACTGGCCTCGACAAAGTAGACAGAGTTATAGGGAATTTGCCATTTGACCCCATCAGGGAAGGATGGTTCCAACTGCTCGATTGCATTGCGCACTTCTTCAGCCGTGTTCAGCGCATTGGCCCCCGGAGCCAGATAGACCCCGATCATCGCAGTCGGACTGCCGTCAAACTGAGCAAATGAGTCCTGCGACTGCGCGCCCAGATCAACCCGCCCGATGTCGCGGATATATATGAACGACCCATCGGGTTGAGCACGGACAACAATGTTCTCGAATTCTTCGACTGTGCTCAGACGTCCCTGCGTCTGAATGTTCAGTTGAAACGTGGGGTCTTCCGACATCGGCTGAGCGCCGACACGTCCCACAGCCGCCTGAACGTTCTGAGAATTCAACGCAGAAACAACGTCAGACACCGCAACATTCAGCCCGGTCATGGTGTCCACATCCAGCCATATCCGCATGGAATAGTTCTGCGCACCAAAGATCGTGGCATCCCCGACACCCGGCGACCGTTTGATACTGTCGAGCAGATTGATGGTTGCAAAATTGGACAAATACAGTGTGTCGTGTTCAGGATTGTCCGACGTGACCGCAATCGCCTGCAAAAGCGAAGTTGATTGCTTTTGCGTAACAACCCCCGCTCGCACCACCTCATCAGGAAGTGAGGCCGTTGCAAGCGATACCCGGTTCTGAACGTTGACCGCATTGATATCCGGATCCGTTCCGGGTTCGAACGTGACCTGTAAGCTGTAGCTGCCATTCCCACCGCTGGTGGACTTCATGTACAGCATGTCGCTGACGCCGATAATCTGTTCCTCAATGGGCTGGGCGACAGTGGATTCGACAACCTCGGCGCTGGCCCCAGGGTAATAGGCTGTCACTTGTACCGTGGGTGGAACAATGTCTGGCAGTTGCTGCACCGGCAATTGCGTCAGCGAGATCAGACCAGCCAACGTGAACAATACGGAAATGACGATCGCAAAGCGCGGTCTGCGAATGAAAAGACGAGAGATCATTCGCTTATTCCTTGGCTGGTTGCTTGGTGGTATCTGCCGGCTCTGCCGTGACTTCCATACCCACGCGCACCTTCTGCGCGCCTTGGGTGATCACCTTGTCGCCCTCTTTCAGCCCGTCAGTGACCACGGCCTGTGTTCCGGTAACCTCACCGGTCTTGATCGGTGTTTTTGCAACCTTCCCGTCGCTTCCAACTGTCAGGACAAAATAGCCACTCTGATCGCTTTGCAGCGCGTCGGCGGGTATGGTCAGGGACTTTTTATCCGGACTGTCTATCACGTTGACCCTGGCAAGCTGATCATTCAGCAACGCCCCGTCAGGATTGGGAAAAATCCCACGGACAAGAACGGTATCCGTGCTTTCCTGAACCGTGGTATCGATGACATCCACCTTTCCCGTGCCCTCATATACCTCACCATTCGCCAGAGTGAGCTGAAGCGTGACTTTACCACCCTGCAGGTTTTTACCTTTTTTCTGGAAATCAAGCAGTTGCGCATTGGCTACCGGAAAGGAAACATAGATCGGATCAATGCTGGTCAGCGTCAGAAGCGTGCCGCTTTGCGGACCCACATAAGCACCCTTGCTTAGGTCTGTCAGACCGATACGCCCGTCAAAAGGTGCTGCGATTTTGGTGTAGGAAAGCTGAATCTGAGCATCCTGCAAGCTGCCCTGCAACTGCGTGATCAAACCATCAGCCTGACCCTGCTCGGCTTGCGCCTTCTGGACGACATTTTCCGGCGTATCACCTTTGGCAAACAGTTTTTGCTGCCGGTCCAGTTCGATATCGGCCAGAGTTTTCTGCGCCTTCGCGGATTCAATCTGGCCCTGAATCTGAGTGATATCGGCCTGATAGGAATCTTCTTCAATCTCAATCAGGACATCTCCTGATGCGACCTTTGCACCGTCTTTGAAATTGATGTTTTCAATGAACCCATCAACGCGAGCGATGATATCGACCGAGTCAATCGCCTCGATGCGACCAAGATAGGTATCGCTGTATGTGACCGCCGTCATCGATGCTTCTGCGACCACGACGCTCGGCTTGGGAGGGGCCTCTGTCTGCGCCTCAACCGGGGCGGACGACAGGATGAATGCCAACAAACATAGTGTCGAACCCGATACGAAGCCTGATTTTGTGAAATACATTGCAAACCCTTGGTAATTTATTTTGCATAGCCCCGCCGCAACGTGGCAGCCCACCCAAAGAATGAGACTGCAACAAATCTGCGAGCGAAGTCACGAAAAAGATCGAAGCAGGGAGCACAATTGACCAAGATATGGCGTGACGCAATAGAAAGTGCCGGATCAACAACTTGGCGACAGATCCTCATGAGCGTCACGATAGTGCCCAGCTCCACTGGTTCGTACCGGTCTAAAACGGCAGTTGGCTCAGATCAAACCCAGAGCAACAGCAGATTGTGGATGGATTTCAAGATCGGAAAAGGTCGCGACATTGTCCCCAACAATGTTGTCCTGCCGCATAAGCGCCACCTGAGCGGTCGTAATAGGCGGCTGGGGCAAGACCGCCATAGTCACCGCAAGCAGCCACCAGAGTTCGTAGGGCACAGGTACTAGCAACCTCTTTTTGCCGCCGCGCCGCGCCAGTCTTTGGACTATATCCCTGTAGGTGAGGACATCTGGCCCACCTAATTCGTAAATGCGCCCGCGAGCATCGGAAAATCCGGAGACACGAACCGCGGCCCTCGCAACATCACCGACCCAGACCGGCTGCAACTGAACACTTCCATCCCCGAACAACGGAAAAATCGGCATGCGTTGTACGATCGCGCCGAGGTCACCAAAAAAAGCACCGTTTCGGCTAAACAAGACACTTGGGCGCAGTATCGTAGCATCCGGACAGGCGCAGAGAACTACTCTTTCTCCTTCCGCCCGCGCACGCACATAGGCGGATCGAGAATTGCGATCAGCTCTGATCCCGGAGACATGAATCAGGGATCTGACACCAACCGAGATCGCAGCCTCGGCGACGGAGCGCGCACCGATCACATGGATATCCTGAAAGGTTTCCGAGCGGGTTTCGCTATAAAATCCGATACAATTGACGACGACGGCAGCGCCATTGAAGACACGCCGCAACCTCTCTGGTTCCTTCAAATCACACCGCACCACACCAACAGAGCTCTCATCACCAATGCCCAGTTGAACAGCATTTTCTGGAAATCGCGTCGCAACGCTGACGATGAACCCCGCTTCCTTCAATTCCCGGACAACTCTGCGTCCGAGGAATCCAGTACCGCCAAGAACGACCGCCGTTTCTCCGGTCTTTGTCGTGGCCATGGCCGCCTCCTGTGATGCTGCGCTTCACCGCTTGCTTCAATCGTCCGACTTTGAGGATTTGGGCAACAGATCAATAGGCAAAGGAAACACGACCGTCGTTGTACCATCCGCGGCGATATCGTTTAGAGCGTTGAAATAGCGCAGTTGCATGGAGTTTGGCTGGGTCGCCAGAAGTTTGCCCGCTTCGACCAGTTTCGACGCCGCCTGAAACTCACCTTGCGCATTGATGACCCGCGCCCGTCGCAAACGTTCGGCCTCGGCCTGTTTGGCAATGGCACGCACCATGCTCTCGTCGATATCCACGTGCTTGATTTCGACATTCGCTACCTTGATGCCCCAAGCGTCCGTCTGGCGATCCAAGATCTCCTGGATGTCAGCATTTAGCTTGTCCCTCTCAGCCAGCATCTCGTCCAGTTCGTGCTTGCCCAGAACCGACCGCAAAGTAGTTTGTGCCAATTGGCTGACGGCGGCCCGGAAATCAGCCACGTTGATGATTGCCCGCTGCGGATCGACGATACGAAAGTAAATCACCGCGTTAACCTTGACCGAGACATTGTCACGGCTGATCACGTCCTGACTGGGCACATCTTCCACGAACATACGCAGGTCGGTGCGCACAAGCTGCTGTACCACCGGAATGATCAGAACAAAGCCCGGTCCCGAAACCCGTGTGAACCGCCCCAGAGTGAACAACACCCCGCGCTCATACTCCCGAAAGATGTAGATTGCTGCCTGCAGGAACAGGAAGACCAGCACCAACGCGATGAGATAGGCGATCCATTCAAACTGGAATGCTTGCATCATCAAACCCCTCCACCAGTTTCAGATTGCTTGTCCATCGCCGGGCCGACACGCAGCGTTAGCCCGTCGACCCCCAAAACGCGCACCTCTTGACCAGGCCGCAAGTCGGCATTCCCGTCGGCCTTCCAGCGCTCGCCCTCGACCCAAACAAACCCGCCCCCATCGGACCAATCCAATACGCGCGCTGGCGCCCCGAGCATCCGGTTCGCGCCCGTAACCGGCGCACGCCGGTAGGTCTGAATCGTATATCCAAGAAGTACAGCCAGGATCGATGCGCTGACCATCGCCATGACACCGATCAGCCACCACGAGACGCGGTAGGCTTCGACATCCGTGTCCACAAGCATCGCTGCCCCCAGAGAGAAGGCGATGATCCCACCCAGCCCCAGCACCCCGAAACTGGGAGAGAAAGCTTCGGCCACCATGAATGCGATACCAAGGCCGATAAGTGCCAGCCCGGCGTAATCAAGAGGCAGTTGATTGAGCGCATAGAGCCCCAGCGTCAGGCAGATCGCACCAACCACTCCGGGCACAACAGCCCCAGGGTTCCAGAACTCGAATATCAGGCCATAAACACCCAACATCATCAGCACCAATGCCACGTTCGGGTTTGAAAGGATGCTGAGTATGCGTGTGACTGCCCCCATCTCGATCCGTTCCACGGGCAGACCTGAGACCTTCAGCGTTTCTCGGGTTTCACCCATCACCACGCTGCGCCCATCCGCATCCCGCAACAGCGCATGCAAATCCGAAGCCATCAGGTCGATAACATTCAGTTCCAGCGCCTGTGCTGCGGACAGACTCTCTGCTTGCCGCACCGCGCTTTCAGCCCAGTCCGGATTGCGATCGTGCAATTCAGCCAGACTGCGGATCAGGGCCGCCGCATCGTTTGTGGCCTTGGCCGACATGACATCCTTTGGGGCCAGCGGATCGTCAGCGCCACCCTCTTCAGTCTCGTCACTCTTCTCGTCTGCAGCATCGTGGGGTTGCCCAGGCAAACCACCAGGAAGACCACCAATTGCAACTGGTGTGGCCGCACCCAGATTGGTTCCCGGTGCCATTGCTGCAACATGGCTGGCATAGAGGATATAGGTACCTGCGCTGGCGGCATGGGCACCCGGAGGCGCGACATAGGTAATTACCGGAACTGGTGAAAGCAGTATCTCGGAAATAATCTCGCGCGTTGCGTCAGCCAGCCCTCCCGGGGTGTTGAGCTGAAATACGACAGCAGAGGTTGGTTGGTTCCTTGAGCCCTCAAGAACGCGGGCAACATGATGCACTGTTGCCGGGCCAATTGGTCCTTCTATCACCGTGTGCAACACGCGGTTCTCAGTTGCCTCTGCCGTATCAACCTGACCATCTAAACGGTCTGCTGACAGAAAGGCCAGAATAATAAGACAGAGGAATCGTAGCTGTTGCTTCGCAAGCTCCATCTCTGCTTCTCCAGAACATAAGATAGAGCGATCCGCCGTGGGCTCAAATCACCGACAGAATTTGCGCTGCTTATTCGAGCGCGTGGCCACGGTCACAAGATTGATCGCAAGGCTATACTTCCGCTGCATCCATTGTGACCTCACAGGCCGCTGCCGGACGTTGCGTAGTCAATATTGATATAAAGATTGTTTGTTGACTATTTTAGTAAGCTTTATTAACGGTCCCACGTCACTGAACAGTGATTCAGAAAACAAGACCAAAACAGACCACCGCCAGCTTAGTGCAAGCCCTTCCGGTCCAAGTGTGTATCGAAGGGACAGAAATGCGTGCACAATTTCGAATGATGAGGCTTTTGGGCACAGCCTCTTGCCTGAGCATAATCGCAGCAGGGGCTTTGGCGCAGGAACAGGGACAGGAAGATGGCTTCCTGGGCACCTTGGAACTGAGTGAAAGTAAACGTGAGATCCAGACAGACACGGCAATTCCGATCACAAACATTGATCAGGAAGAGATCAATGATCGGCAGGCCAACACTGTTGCAGAACTGATCGACTCGGTTCCTGGTGTGACGCTTGTGAATGGCTCGACGCCTCAGGGGTCCGGTATTAATATCCGCGGCTTCGGCGCGAATGGTACATTCGGAACCGACCAGAAAGTTCTGATTCAGGTCGATGGCGCGACCACCGGTGCCGAAGAGCTTTATCGTATCGGCAACCAGCTGTTCACCGATCCGGAGCTTTATAAAAGCGTATCCGTTCTACGCGGCACCGTAGGTTCATTCGAGTACGGATCCGGCGTTGTTGGCGGTGCAATTCTGCTGGAAACCAAAGACGCCTCTGACTTCACCGGAGGTCAACCTGGCTTCCGCTTCCGACAAACCTTTGGCGGAGCATCAAATGGCGATGGCTTCCTGTCCTCATCCATTCTGGCATGGCAACCGACCGAGCAGTATGAATTCTTGCTGAACTACACTCACCGCGAACAGAGCGATCAGAAAGATGGCGGCGGCGAAACCATCGGAAACAGTGCATTTGAGCTGCCGTCATACCTTGCGAAAGCCAAATTCTCATTCGGTGACAATCTCGAGCACTCTCTGACCGCGTCTTGGAACAACTCGACCTCTCAGGAAAGAGATGTCCCTTACGACTCGTTTGGAACGACTTCCGGTGCTTTTGGGAATGTCGACAGAGATATCGAGACGGCTGTTGGTATCTTGCGCTATCAATATCGACCTGCAGACAATGATCTGATCGATCTTGACGTCAATCTGAGCTACTCGGATCAGCAAATCGACAGTTCTGCCGTAGGACGTCCTTCGCCACTGCTGGACGCCGATCACCGGTATGAAACGACTAAGCTGACGGTCAAGAACACAGCTTATTTCCAGACCGGAATAGTCAATCACGACCTGCGCGTCGGTGTTGAATACATCAACCGCGAACGGCTTGATGCGTTTGCAGCGCCCGGTGGAACGGATCGTCGATTTGCATTCTTTGCAATTGACGACATGCAGGTAGGTGAAAACTGGACAATCACACCCGCCATTCGCTACGAGACCCAATCGATCAAAGGCGACGCGGACCAAAGCCCGCCGGACAACGCCAGCTACAACAACAATGCCCTGATGGGCGGGTTGTCGGCACGTTACGAATTCGAAAGTGGTTTCGCGGTATTTGCCAGCGGTGCCTATACGGAGAATCTGCCGATCATCGACGATCTTGGAACTCCGTTGTTCATGACCCAGCCCGAGAAATCGACGACCTGGGAAGCTGGCTTCTCATATGACCGTGGCGATGTGTTTTCCTCTGGTGACGTTATACGTGCCAAAGTCAACCTGTACGATACAACCCTGCGGGACATCACGTCGTATCGTAATCTTGACGAAGTCAACGCTCAGGGCGTTGAGATCGAAGCATCCTATGCACATGCAAGCGGCTTCTACGTCGACTTCAATGCCAACGTGACAGATGCGACAGAAACCAACAACACCGGGGCTGAATCCCGCTGGCGCAACGAACCGGCAGACACAGCCCGCCTTACACTCGGCAAACGGTTTGGTGAAACGCTGGATGTAAGCTGGGAAATCTTGGGTGCCAAAGCGGTTCAAACCAACGGCCGTACTCTGGCTGCCGGGTATGGTGTGAATACACTGCGCGCAACCTACCTGCCGCAAGAAGGCGTCCTTGAAGGTTTCGAGTTCCGCGTCGGGATCGAGAACATCCTGGACAAGAACTACCTGCCGTATCTGTCGACCCGAAATGCACCAGGTCGCAACTTCAAGCTGACACTGGCGAAAACCTTCTGAACCAATCGAAAGGACCGACAATGAAGAAAACCCATTTTCGCAACATTGTCCGAGCGGTCCCGACAATCCTGCCCCTGATCACAGGGGCAGGATTTGCCGCAGCTCAGGAACCCCCCGGTGTTATGATCGAACTGAGTTCGGCGGAAGCCAAAGACGACGGCTGCCTGCTGAATTTTCTGATCGAGAACAGCAATCCGGATGATATTTCCTCAGCGGTTTATGAGGTCGTCCTTTTCGGCGAAGAGGGAGAGGTTTCGTTGCTGACTCTGCTCGACTTCGCCGAACTACCCACCGGACGCCCGAGGGTAAGACAGTTTCAGTTCAACGACAGACAGTGCGACCAGATCGGAGGAATTCTGATCAACGGCGCAGCGACCTGCGAGATTAACGGCAATTCGACAGACGCCTGCATGGATGGACTGCGTCTCAAAAGCCGGCTTGAAACAGAGATGATCGGTTAACCAATGTCTTATCTTCACAATACCCTCCTGGAAATACTCGAACTTGGCGGCCCGGTTGTCGCCATTCTGATCGCCGCATCAATCGCCACGCTGTCATTGGTCCTGTATAAGCTGTGGCAATATAAAGTTGCGGGCGTTGGACGCCATCTGGAACTCTCTCTCGCGATTGAAGCCTGGGACAGACATGACCGCGACGCAGCGCTGGCCCATTTACGCAAAAGCCGCAGCTATCTGGAGCCTGTGGTCCGGATGGCACTGTCAGGCGGAAATCAGACACTCTCGGACCGCGTCGATGCCGAGGCCGAAGAACGCTTTGCCCGGCTGGAACGCGGATTGAATGTTCTGGAAATGGTGTCACAACTCGCACCTCTTCTGGGGCTGTTTGGAACCGTACTCGGAATGATTGAAGCCTTTCAGGAGCTTCAGGGCGCCGGAAGCGCGGTGGACCCTTCGCTATTGGCTGGCGGTATCTGGGTAGCCCTTATGACAACCGCCGCAGGTCTGGCAGTGGCGATGCCCACCTCTTTGATCCTGACCTGGTTCGAGGCTCGTATGCGACGTGAACGCATTTTTGCGAACCGGGCTCTGCGGACGATCTTTGCACCCGGTCACGCGGCAGAGGAACCACTGGGCGACACCCTCGCGACCACGAAACTGGCTCATGGCGCTTGATACCCGGAAAAAACGGCGCAAGCGCCTGTCACTGACATCGCTGATCGATGTCATCTTTCTGTTGCTGCTTTTCTTCATGCTCAGTTCGACCTTTTCAAAGTTTGGCGAGATCGAACTGACTTCGGCAGGGGCTGGTGGCAGCACACAGGAAAGCACCATCCGTTTTCTGAAACTCGAGGCCGAGCGCATCACACTTGATGGCAAACCCCTGCCCCTCGACCAGCTTGGGGCAGCATTGCAAAGTGACAAGCAGCAGACGGTGTTGATCAGTCTCGAAAAAGAAGCAAGCTCGCAGCAACTTATTAACCTGCTGACGGTGCTGCGCCCCATGAAGATGCTACAGACACGGGTGCTGGGATGATCAGTCTTGATCCAAAATCTGATCAGGCCAAAGAGCCGACAATTGCACTTATCAATGTCGTCTTTCTGATGCTGGTCTTTTTCATGAGCGCGGGCAGTATCGCGCCACCGCTCAGCAACTCTGTACAGCTTGCAGAGACACGGGATCTGGAAGGGCGCGAACCGCCGGATGCATTGGTGATCCGAGCTGACGGCGTTCTTGAATATCGCGGCGCCGAACTGACCTCGGTTGGCGCATATGTGGATCGTGCAGCGCTGGAATTGCCGCTGGATAGTGTTCGGGTCGTCCCGGATCGGGCCTTGCCAGCAACCGAGCTGGTGAAGGTCAGCACAGAATTGCGCGGCCTTGGGGCCAAAAAGATCTTCGTCGTCACTGAAAGAGCGCTGCAATGATCCCGAGTTCCCGTACTGCGGCCATCATCGCCGTCCTGCTGGCCCTCGCCACCCACAGCGTTGCGCTGCACGATTTCTCAGCAAAGGAAGAGATACAGATCGAAGGCGGTGGATCTGTAGAGGTTGCCGCGTTGGGTTCCTCTTTTGAAGACTACACAGCGGGAACTGCAGCGGCAGCTGAAATCACCAAACAACATACCGCCGAAACATCCGAACAATCAAAATCTGTAGACCCTGCCAAGCAGTTGACAGAACCAGAGACCGCTGCTGCAGTCAGTCCGGCACCGGCAACCGCCTCAGCCACACCTGTCGTTGCCGTTCAAAAACCGGCCACGCAACAACAGGCCATGAAACCGGTCGAGCAGGCCGAAACAAAAGCTGTGCCAGAGCAAAGCAAAGTCAAAAAACCTGAACCCGAACCAGAGGCGAAAAGTCAGGTCGCGGCGCAGCAGGGGAATTCTAAGAACAATGCCAAAAAAGGCAGTGAGGCTGGCGAGACAAGCAAGGGCGCTGCAAATGCGCAAAAAGCCAAGGTCAATTCCGCAAAGCAAGGCAATGCCGAGGCGAGTAATTATGCCGGACTGGTCAAGCGTGCCATCATGCGCTCGCGCCGAAAAAGCGTTAACATCCGAGGAGCGGCGCTGGTATCATTTCGCATTGCCGATAACGGCTCCTTGCTGTCCGCCTCGATCAGCCGCAGCTCGGGATCAAAGCGACTGGATCAGGTCGCACTTGCACAGGTAAAAGCCGCGGCTCCTTTTCCCCCGCCACCGCCCTCTGCCAGACGGGATTTCACCATAAAGATTGTGGGGAAATAGCAAGCATCTGCTTCTCGCGGAGAAGGTGCTAATTCATCGGCAGGCAGTATGGCCTGCCTCCCTGCCCCGATTTGCAATAGAGTTCGATAAGGTTCTGCTACGCTTGGCTTTTACAGCAAAGCCGGGCGATATCGACGTTGTGTTTGTCAACGGCTACGGCTTCCTTCGGCATAAGGGTGGGCCGCTTTACTTTCAGAATTCACGGAAGCCCACATCCTGAGGCAACGCGGTATTCCGATCAGCCGAGCAGTCCTCAATCGATGCCCAAGTGCGCAAACCGATCGCCTTAGGGGATCAGACCCTGACCGCCTGCAGCTCCTCAAGCAGGTCCAGTAGCTGATCAAGCTTCTCCTGCCCCATCTGCTGTTCGATGCTGCTGTAAATTGCCAGCGAGGTCGCAAGGTTTTCTTCGAGTATGAGGCGACCGCTATCGGTGATCGTCACCATGGTGCGCCGCTTGTCCTGACTGTCCTGACGACGAGTAACATGACCGTCAGCCTCCATCGTCCGAAGGATACGGGTAAGGCTGGGCAGCAGCAGGCAGGCCTCTTTCGAGATCGTGCTCTGCTCCACTTCTCCCATCTCATCGAGAACGCGAAGGATCCTCCACTTTTGCTCGGTCAGCTGGATGCCTTGCAACATTTCGCGGATCGGCGCCATGACGGTTTCGCGCGCGCGCAGCAAGGCGATGGGCAAAGCACGCGAGGTGCTGGTGGTATGGCTTTGTACAGTCATATCCGCGTTCTAGAGACCTGGTCCGGGAATTGCAAAGATTAACAAAGCAAGTTCTTGACAGTGTCGATATCATTTACTAAACATGTTTACTAATTAGAGGAGATCACATGCCCCATTTCCACGTCGAATATTCCGGCAACCTCGAGGATCGGATCGACATGGCTGGCCTGTGTGAATGCATCCGATCAACCGCAGCCGAAATTGATACCTTTCCCATGCCCGGCATCCGCGTGCGCGCAACAAAGGTCGATCACTACGCCATCGCCGATGGCAACCCTGATCATGGCTTTATTGATATTTCGATCCGGTTACGGGCCGGGCGCCCTGACGAAGTCAAACAGGATGCCACCCACCGGATATTCGGAGCCGTGAAGGCATATCTGGCACCGGCCTTCTCGCAATACTCCATCGCGCTATCGCTCGAAATGCGCGACATCGACCCCGACCTTTCCCCCAAAACCGGTACGATCCGTGACCATTTGGGACCAAGCACTCAGGAGACCTGACGCATGAGCGCACTGGACACCAACATCGAAAAACTGACCGGCTATCTGGCGCGCTTCAGGCAAGGAGGGATCAAGAACCGTATCGCTGGCAAAGATAAGGACGGCACAGCAGGTGTGTTCCAATCTACATCACCGGTCGACAAGTCAGTGATCTGCGATGTGGCACATGGCACCGCACAGGACATAGATGTCGCCGCCAAAGCCGCCGCTGATGCCTTTCCGGAATGGCGCGACATGCCAGCCACCGAACGCCGCAAAATCCTGCTGAATATCGCTGATGCGATCGAGGCACGCGCCGAAGAAATTGCCTTGTGCGAATGCTGGGACACCGGCCAGACCATCCGTTTCATGTCCAAAGCGGCCCTGCGCGGCGCAGAGAACTTTCGCTACTTCGCCGATCAGGTTGTTCAGGCGCGGGATGGGCAGCATCTGAAATCCCCGACCCTGATGAATGTCACAAGCCGCGTACCAATCGGGCCGGTGGGTGTGATTACCCCATGGAACACACCGTTTATGCTGTCCACGTGGAAGATTGCACCCGCGCTGGCCGCAGGCTGTACAGTGGTCCACAAACCAGCCGAAGACTCGCCGCTGACGGCAAGGCTGCTGGTTGAGATCGCGGAAGAGGCCGGGCTGCCCAAAGGTGTGCTGAATACCGTGAACGGGTATGGCCCCGATGCAGGCAAAGCTCTGTGCGAACACCCGCTGCTAAAAGCGATCGCTTTTGTGGGCGAAAGCCGCACCGGCAGCCTGATCGTAAAACAAGGTGCCGATACTCACAAACGGAACCATCTTGAACTGGGCGGCAAAAACCCGGTCATCGTCTTCGACGACGCTGATCTGGATCGGGCGCTGGATGCCGTGATTTTCATGATCTATTCGATCAACGGTGAACGCTGCACATCTTCTTCACGCCTGTTGATCCAGGACACGATCAAGGAAGAATTCGAGGCGAAACTGATCGAGCGGGTGAACAATATCAAGGTCGGTCACCCGCTGGATCCGGCGACCGAAATCGGCCCGCTGGTCACTCAGGAACATTACGACAAGGTCACCAGCTATTTCGACATCGCCAAAGAAGATGGCGCCACCGTTGCAGCTGGAGGGGTCAAGGTAGGTGACGAAGGCTATTTTGTACGCCCCACACTCTTCACCAATGCAAGCAACGATATGCGCATTGCGCGGGAAGAGATCTTTGGCCCTGTCCTGACTTCGATCCCGTTCACAACCGAAGATGAAGCCCTGCGAATTGCCAACGACACACCCTATGGTCTGACCGGCTATGTCTGGACCAATGATCTGATGCGCGCGCTTCGGTTTACCGACAAGCTCGAGGCCGGAATGATCTGGGTGAACTCGGAAAATGTACGCCACTTGCCCACACCATTCGGCGGGGTCAAAGCATCGGGCATCGGCCGCGACGGCGGTGACTGGAGCTTTGAATTCTATATGGAGCAAAAGCACATCGGCTTTGCCACTGGCCAGCACAAGATCATGCAATTGGGCAAGCTCTAACGGCAGGCCCCGATCCAAGACGCGCGAAACCACACCAACTCCAGGAGGCTTCAATGCCCGTTCCCGCCCCCAATCTGTATCCTGATTTCAACACGATCCGCCTGAGCCACGTCTGCCTGAATGTCAGTGATCTGGCCGCATCGTGTAAGTTCTATTCCGAAGTTCTGGGCCTGCAGGTTTCAGACGAGAGCGACACCCATGTCTATCTGCGAGCCATGGAAGAGCGTGGTCATCATTGTGTGATCCTGCAGAAATCAGATCAACCGGGCACCGTCGAAGTCATGGGGTTCAAAACCTTCGATGAAGCGGACTTGGACCGGGCCGAAGCATACTTCAAAGCCAAGGGCCGTCCGACCGAATGGGTTGAGCGTCCTTATCAGGGGCGGACACTCCTGACCTCTGACAATATGGGAATCCCGCTGGAGTTCTATCACAAGATGGACCGGTTGGAGCCGATCCATCAGAAATACGCCCTCTATCGTGGGGTAAAGCCGCTGCGGATCGATCACTTCAACTGTTTCTCGACCAATGTCGACGACAGCGTCGCTTTCTACAGCGATTTCGGGTTCCGCGTGACCGAATACACCGAGGATGAAGACAGCAAACGTCTGTGGGCCGCATGGATGCATCGCAAAGGTGGCGTTCACGACATGGCATTCACCAACGGAACGGGCCCGCGCATGCATCACGTGGCGTTCTGGGTACCGACGCCGCTCAATATCATTGATCTGCTCGATCTGATGTCCACGACCGGCTATGTCGACAATATCGAGCGCGGACCGGGGCGGCATGGTATTTCAAACGCATTCTTCCTGTACATCCTCGACCCCGATGGTCACCGCATCGAAATCTATTGCTCGGATTACCAGACCGTCGATCCTGATCTGGAGCCGATCAAATGGGACCTGCAAGATCCGCAGCGCCAAACCCTCTGGGGAGCCCCTGCCCCGCGCAGCTGGTTCGAGCACGGTACACCCTTCGTCGGTATTGACGTGAAAGAGGCTGATCTTGCCGCCTCACCCATCATTGCGCCGTAAGGGACTGGAATGCTGGAACTGAAAGATCCCGGGCTGCTGCGTCAGGCAGCCCTTGTTGGCGGTGACTGGATTGAGGCCGATGCAAAAAACGGCTTGGCCGTAACCAACCCAGCCACAGGTGATGTCATTGGATATGTTCCTAATCTGGGGGCTGAAGAGACACGCGCAGCCATCAAAGCAGCTCAAATTACGCAAAAAAACTGGGCAAAGCGGACGGCCAAAGACCGTAGCCAGATCCTGCGTCGCTGGTTTGAGCTGATGATGGCGCATCAGGACGATCTGGGCGCGATCCTGACTGCTGAACAGGGCAAACCGCTGGCTGAAGCGAAAGGAGAGATCGCCTATGGCGCCTCCTTCATCGAATGGTTCGCCGAAGAAGCCCGGCGCGCCTATGGTGACGTCACGCCCGGTCATTCGCCGGACAAGCGGATCATCACGATCAAACAACCCATCGGTGTTGTTGCTGCAATCACACCATGGAACTTCCCCAACGCTATGATCACGCGCAAGGCAGGGCCAGCCTTTGCGGCAGGCTGTTCAATGGTGCTGAAACCCGCCAGCCAGACTCCATTCTCGGCAATTGCACTGGCAGTATTGGCTGAACGGGCGGGCCTGCCCACCGGTTTGTTCTCGGTCATCACAGGCTCAGCCCGCGACATCGGCGGCGAGATGACGTCGAACAAGATCGTGCAAAAACTGACCTTTACCGGGTCGACCGAGATCGGTGCGATACTCTATGCGCAATGTGCGCCCACGATCAAGAAGCTGGGTTTAGAGCTGGGCGGCAACGCACCGTTCATCGTGTTCGACGATGCAGATCTGGATGCTGCCGTCGAAGGTGCTGTAATCGCCAAATTCCGCAACAACGGCCAGACCTGTGTCTGTGCCAATCGAATTTACGTGCAGTACGAGGTTTATGACGCCTTTGCTGAAAAGCTCGCCGCCAAGGTCGCGACCCTGCCCACCGGAAACGGGTTTGACGAAGGCATCATTTTCGGTCCGCTGATCGACCAAGCCGCTGTGGACAAGGTGACCGAACATATTACCGACGCTTCATCAAAGGGTGCTCAGATCACGCTTGGTGGCAAACCGCATGCTCTTGGCGGCACCTTCTTTGAGCCCACCATTCTGACCGGCGTAACGCCGGATATGGCTGTGGCCAGTGAGGAAACGTTTGGCCCGGTCGCGCCACTATTCAGGTTCGACACCGAAGCCGAGGTCGTCGCGGCAGCAAATGATACCGAGTTTGGGTTGGCCTCGTATTTCTATTCGCGTGACATGGCTCGTGTCTGGCGCGTCTCTGAAGCGCTTGAATATGGCATGGTTGGCATCAACACCGGATTGATCTCAACCGCCGAAGCTCCCTTTGGCGGCGTTAAAATGTCCGGACTGGGCCGCGAGGGATCGCGCCATGGTCTGGATGACTTCATGGAACTCAAATACCTGTGCATGGGCGGGATCGATGCCGCCGAGGAGGTCTGATGCGCTTTGCCACCTATACCGCCAACAGCGAAACCTACTTCGGTGCAATCACCGACGAGGGGGCAATTGCGTTGAATGACGCCTTCCCGGGTCACAGCAGCCTCTATGAAGTGATCGCCGCAGGTCAGTTCGACCAACTGGCTAAAGCAGCAGAAGGAAAGCCGGTTACCCACACGGATTTCACCTATGAAATGGTCATGCCCGATGCCCGCCGTATCCTTTGCGTCGGGGTGAACTTTCCGGACCGAAATGCCGAATACAAAGATGGTAGTGAACAGCCAAAATACATGTCGCTGTTTCCCCGCTTTGCCAGCGGCTTCACCGGCCACAACCGCCCTATGATCCGCCCGCCTGAGAACCACACTCTGGACTATGAGGGCGAAGTGGCCATCGTAATCGGCAAAGCCGGGCGGCGGATTTCGCAGGTAGATGCCTATGACCACATCGCTGCACTGACATTGTGCAACGAGGGTACGATCCGTGACTGGGTGCGGCACGCCAAGTTCAACGTCACACAAGGCAAGAATTGGGACAACTCGGGCGCAATTGGTCCGTGGCTGGTGCCTTACACCGATGCGACGCAGCTGGATGACGCCCGCATTCAAACCCGCGTAAATGGTGAATTACGTCAGGACGACACGTTGAACCGCATGATGTTCCCGATCCGGCGCGAGATCGAGTACATCTCGACCTTCATGACGCTGCAACCTGGCGACATCATCGTCACAGGCACGCCCACAGGTGCCGGCGCGCGGTTCGACCCACCCAAATACCTTGCCCCGGGTGATGTCGTCGAAATCTCGGTCAATGGAATCGGTACATTGCGAAACACGGTTGAGGATGAACAGGTATGACACCCGAAGATCACGCCCGTGCCGCAGCAGATCTGCTGGAAGCCGAACGCACGGGTGAGCAGATCGGTTTGCTCACAATGCGCCACCCTGAGATGGGGATGGACGACGCTTATGAAGTGCAGAACGCCATCTATCGCCAGAAACTGGCCGAAGGGCGCAAGGTGATCGGATGGAAGATCGGACTAACCTCGAAGGCGATGCAATACGCGCTGAACATCGACATCCCCGACAGTGGCATACTGTTCGATGACATGGCGTTCGACAACGGTGATACGGTGCCTGCAGGCCGGTTCATTCAGCCCCGGATCGAGGCGGAAATCGCCTTTGTCATGAAGTCAGCCGTCGGTGGGGAAAACGTTGCGCGCGACGATATAGTTGCCGCAACAGACTATGTTGCGCCCTCAATCGAAATCCTCGACACGCGCATTCAGCGGGTAGATTCTGCAACAGGCAAATCCCGGACCGTCTTTGACACGATCAGTGACAATGCTGCCAACGCGGGCATCGTTTTGGGAGCCGAACAACACGCCATCGATATGTTTGATTTGCGCTGGGTCGGGGCGCTGACGTTCCGAAATGGTGAGATTGAAGAGACCGGTCTGGGTGCAGGTGTACTCAACGATCCGGTTGAAAGCGTTGTCTGGCTGGCACGACGCATGGCGCAATACGGCCAAAGCATCGAACCCGGTCAGGTCATCCTGTCTGGCAGCTTCATTCGCCCCGTCGAATGCCCGTCAGGCACCGAGGTTCACGCGGATTTCGGACCGTTCGGATCGGTCGATATCAACTTCGCCTGAAGGAGCGCCACACATGCCCGCGCCAAAGAATATGTTCAAAGCCGCTCTGAAAGCAAGTCAGCCTCAACTTGGATGCTGGATCGGGATGGCTAATGCCTATGCTGCTGAAATCTCATCGACCGCAGGGTTTGACTGGTTGTTGGTCGATGGAGAACACGCACCCAACGATCTACGCTCGATCCTTGACCAGGTGCGTGTGATCGAAGGTTCGGGCAGTGTGCCAGTCGCACGTCTGCCGGTCGGTGAGACCTGGATGATCAAACAGTATCTGGATGGAGGTGTTCAGAACATTCTGGTGCCGATGGTCGAAAGCGGCGAACAGGCCCGAGAGCTGGTTCGGGCCGTGCAATATCCGCCACATGGCGTACGGGGTGTCGGGTCAGCACTTGCACGCGCATCAAACTTTGCTGCGATCCCGGACTATCTGAATACGGCCGACGAACAGATCTGCCTGCTGGTCCAGGTTGAAAACCGCGCTGGTCTGGACGCATTGGACGATATTCTGGCGACCGAAGTTGACGGAGTTTTCATCGGGCCATCAGATCTCGCGGCGGATATGGGACATATTGGTGAGGCCGGTCATCCGGACGTAACAAAGGCCGTTTTGGACGCGATACGCCGGATCGTTGCATCGGGTAAAGCTGCCGGTATTCTGACGCTCGATCCAGTGCTGCAGCGTGAATGTCTGGATCTGGGTGCAACATTTGTGGCCACCAGCATTGATGTGACCTTGTTTGCCAATGCAATACGCAAGGCGGCAGAAGACGCGCTTGCCCTATTGCCGAACCAAAGAGCGTCTGGTGTCGCCCAGACCGGTTCGGCCAGCAAATATCTGCAGCAATTGTGCAAGCACTGGTCCCATAAGGCCGAAGCGTCGTTTGATGCGCATCAGGGCAGCGTGTCGTTCGCCGATGGCTATCGGGTCTCAATGACTGCCGACGACACCCATCTGAATATTCAGGCTGAAACCGGCCCTCGGGGTGATATCACAAAATGGAAAGACGTGATTGAGAGCCATCTGATACGATTTGCCTTCCGCGAAGATTTCAAAATCGAATGGGCTGATTAGCGCCAGATAAGGCCAGAAAGGAACGATCGATTGGCACCCAATCCCGTTTACGCCATCGGAGATATCCATGGCCAGCTAGAGATGCTGCAGGAGGCATTGGCACGGATTGAACAGGACGGCGGAACGGATGCCAGGATTGTCTTTCTGGGCGACTACACGGATCGCGGGCCACAAAGCCGTGAGGTAATAGACCTGTTGCTGCGCGGACAGGCAGACGGTCGCAACTGGATCTTCTTGCGCGGCAATCACGATCAGATGTGTTCCATGTTCATGGAAGAATATCCTCGCAACGATGCCCGTCTATTGGTCGGATATCACTGGCTTCATCCCCGGATCGGAGGGATCGATACGCTGAAATCATATGGGGTGAACGTTGCTGAAGGCGACCGGATCTATCAGGTTCATTCCCAAGCCCGAAACGCTGTACCAAAAGCGCATTTGGAGTTTCTGGCAGGGCTGAAGACCTTTCATCAGGAAGATGGGGTTCTGTTTGTGCATGCCGGTATTCGACCCGGTATCGCACTGGATCAACAGGATCCCGACGATCTGATCTGGATCCGCGACGAGTTTCTGACCTACCGCGAGCCACACCACCATCTCGTCGTCCATGGTCATACCCATGTGGACATGCCCGAACATCATGGCAACCGGATCAATCTGGATACGGGTGCGGGATACGGGAATGCGCTTACCGCCGCCGTGTTCGAGGGCACCCGGTGTTGGGTTCTGGATCAGGACGGCCGAAAACCACTCGCCCACTAGCCCACTAGCCCACTAGCCCAAAACTTAGGGGTACTCGATTGTCAGCGCATCCGATTCAGCAACGCTTTGACAGGTCAGGATTTCTCCGCGCGCGATCTCTTCGTCATCCAAGGCCATCTGCGCACGCATATGGACCTTGCCCTTTTTCAACCTCGCCCTGCAACTTCCGCAAACGCCCGACTGACAGCTATAGTTTGGACGCAAACCCGCAGCGAGGGCAGCTTCGAGCACGGTTTGATCCGCAGCAACCTGAACCGTATGCTCCTGACGGTCCAAAGTAATCGAAGCTGTTGCCGCGATGCCTTTGACCGTTGTGTCAATGGCGCCTGCGCCACCAAAGCTTTCCAAGTGAATACGGTTGTCAGGCACGTCCATCGCCAGCAATGCAGCTCGGGTTGCCTTGTTCATCTCCCCTGGTCCGCAGATCCAATATTGTACGTTCTGCGCGACTGGAGGTGTCTCATCGATCGCAGCCGCGATCGCCTCGGCATCTACCCGACCAGAGCGCCATGGTGAAAACCAGGTCCACATCGAAGGCGAGGACAAAATGTGCCGAACAATGAAACGTTCAGGGTATTCTGCTGCCAGTGCATCAAGTTCTTCGTGAAAGATGATGCTCTTGTGGGATTTGTTACCATAAATCAGATACGCAACCGAATAAGGTTCATCAGTCAGTACTGCATTGATCATCGCATATAGTGGGGTGATACCACTGCCCGCGCCAAAGAAGTAATGCGTGCGCCGTTTCAACGATCCCGGTTCAAGAACAAACCGTCCATCCGGCCTCTGAGATTCAACGATATCGCCAACTGCCAGCCGATCAGCCACATAGTTTGAAACCACACCACCTTTGGTTCGTTTGACGGTGATACGCAGATTTTCACCCGGCGGGTTCGAGATCGTGTAACAGCGGCGATGCTCCTGCCCGTCGATCATAAACCGCAACGGCAGATGTTGCCCCGCCTGCCACTGAAACTGATCGAACGCCTCATCCGGAACGGTCAGGATTACGGTTGTCGCGTCACCGCCAATTTCCTCGCGAATGTCACTTACAGTCAGTTTGAAGAATGCGGCTGTCATGCAACGTACTCTGCACCTAACATCACCCAAAGGCCGCCCAGCACCGCGAGAATTGCGCCCCAGATCCAGTTGGGCGGTTCATATCCGGTAATCCACATGACCGCGTAGTCGACAGCAAACCAGGCGACAACCCATCCCGCCCACATGATCAGGCCAGCACCGCTCAGCATCAACCAGACAAAGCTGGCCAGGAAGATCAGATTAGAAAGAAAAAACAGTATCATGGCTACCCCATCTAAAGTTCAAAACCGGCAACAAAACCAGTTGATCAATCAGCCTGATGAACTCGCAGTGTTTCAGTTACCTCAAGACGCCTCTTGCGCCTTCATGAAATCCAGAATTGCCTGCTGATGGTTCGTAATCGGACTTTCGCCAACGGCGGAAGGCCCGATTTCCAGATACGGGCTATACAGGGATTTCTGCTGCTGTTCACAGGCATAGATATCCTCGGCGGTGAAATCACCCGACGCCATCGGATCGTTTTCATCCATGACGTCATCGCCTTCGTATTTGGGCCCACCAAAACCCTTCCAGAATCCCCAACTGTTCCATTGTTGCTTCTGGAATTCCCAGCCCGAGACGTTAGCCAGCTTGCTCCGGTTCTGGATTCGCGTCAGATCAGGTGCCAGTGGGGTGATGATGAACAGATTCCAGCTCTCTTCACTTGCCCCTATTCCGATCCCGGGGAACAGCATCGGCACCCACGCCCCCGAGTGCGGTTTGGGGATGACACGCGGAAACGGCAGGTTGTTTTCCAGATCTTCCGCATAGTCCGGCGCCGGCGGTTCCCAGAAATGATAATGCGGACCTTTCCAGCCATACTCGGCCTTGGCGTGATCATACATATACAACGTATTCGAATGCAGATGGCTCAGGTGATAGACATCGATATAGTTCTCGACGACGATCTTCCAGTTCGCCCTGATCTCATACGAGCTGGCTGAATCCGGGTATTCGACCAATTCTTCCGGTTTGTGAGGTCCAAGATACGGGTCAACCGCACCGAACCATTCTGCCAGAGATGGCGGATTCGGGTCCGGATGTACGAACAGCATTCCCCGCCAGATATCGACACTCGCCGGTTTCAGACCAAAACACTTCTTGTCAACACCGTTCGGGAACTCTCTGGCCTCATCTGGCACCGAAATCAGGTTGCCTTCCAGGTCATATGTCCAGTCGTGATAGGGGCAGGTCAGAGCCTTTTGCGTCTTGCCCACCGCGCGGATCAACTGAGTGCCGCGATGGCGGCAAATGTTGTGAAACGCGCGCAAACGACGATCCCGCCCCATCACGATAAAGATATTGTTCAGGCCCGCCTGCACCGAGATATAATGCCCGGGCTCAGGAACGTCCTCGGCCAGCCCGGCAAAGCGCCATGTCCGCGAGAAAATCAGGCGTTGTTCTTCATCAAACCAATCCTTTGAGGTGTATGCCTCAACCGGCAGACGGTGGTACATTCGGGTCATTTAATGGCTCCTCAGCCAAGATCGATGGCACGTGTTTTGAATTGCCAAAGCTCTATTTTTTTGGTTCCAGACTGCTTGTCAGCAAGAGGGCCGCGCTTTTCAGCTCGTCGCGCCATGTCTCTGGTGGTTTCAGGGGTGACAGAGAGTCAAATGATACAAAAATCGAAGATACGCCCTGCGCCACAGCGCGAACGCGCTCGGCATCTGCATCGGGGCATGTTCGTTTCAATGTCTCTTCGAGCACTGCCAAAAACCGCACCATGGTCTCCAGTAGTGGTTGAGCAAGGGAGGGGTAATCCCCAACGGATGCCGTCAAAGATTGCCAAACGGTCATCAGTCGTGGATCGATAGCACCATCGCTGGCGAACAGGACTTCGACCAACTGATCGCTGGTTTCAATGTACTGCAATACCTGATCCAGCTCTCCCGTCAGAGCATTGAATGTCCCGACCACATGCTCATTAAGCGCCTCAATCATTTGATCTCGATTGCCCAGATAGTGACGCAGCAATGGGCGCTTTACTCCCGCCTCTTCCGCAATTCTTTCTTGCGTGGCACCTTCAAGCCCAAAACGTGCAACACACGTCATATACGCGTTCAGAATTTCCTCGGAACGTTGTGTTTTCAAACTTGGTCGCGGCATCGAAATTCCATCATTTGTCGGAGTTATACATAGTTGGTCACAGTAAATTGTCAATGTTGACGATAATCGGTATTGTTTCAGAAGAACCTGAATTCAGGCACGTGTCCATGCCGCACAGCCGTCACCAAAGTTCAATAGGTCACCAAGTTCTCGGAAAACAAACAACCCCATTGGCTACAAAAACCTAAGTTTTGCAGCCAGAACTGACCAAGTCAGCAGAAGCAAAAAATAAAGATCATATTTGTCTGGATCCGCAGCTGCCTTCAGGAGGTACAGCCAGGCCAGCACCCGTCACGACAAACCAGACCTGCAGTCCATGTGGATTATCATTAGAGGCCCGCAAAAATTGCGGGCCTCATTGAGTACTTAGCAACCAGATCCGCCCCGACGGCACGGACTAGTTTGGCTCATTCAGATTGGCCAGATACCGGCCATAGGCATTCTTTTTGAACATCTCAGCGCGTTCTGCGATGTCATCCGCGCTGATCCATCCCTGACTGAAGGCGATTTCCTCAAGACAGCCGGTCTGCAAACCCTGTCGCTGCTCAAGGGTGCGGACGAAATTGCTGGCATCCAGCAAACTGGCATGAGTGCCCGTATCGAGCCAGGCATAACCACGCCCCATCCGCTTAACGGTCAGCTTACCAGCCTCCAGATACATCTCGAGCAAGGTCGTGATCTCAAGCTCGCCCCGCTCGGACGGCTTCACCTCGCGCGCAAGCTTTGGCGCATCACCATCCAGGAAATACAGTCCTGTCACCGCATAATTCGATGGGGGCACTTCCGGCTTTTCAATGATCTCCACGGCCGAGCCGTTCTCGTCAAAGCTGACAACACCATATCGCTCTGGGTCGGTCACGTGATAACCAAACACCGTGCCGCCGTCTTGCTGGCCGTCAGCCTCTGCCAGAATATCCGGCAATCCGTGACCAAAAAAGACATTGTCGCCCAGAACCAGAGCCGAGGGCGCACCATCCAGAAAATCCTCTGCCAGCAGATACGCCTGCGCTAGTCCATCAGGCGATGGCTGTACGATATATGTCAGAGAAACGCCCCACTGACTGCCATCCCCGAGCGTCCGCTTGAACTGTTCCTGATCCTGAGGCGTAGTGATTAACGCAATCTCGCGAATGCCAGCCAACATCAGCACCGAAATCGGATAATAGATCATGGGCTTGTCATAGAGCGGCAAAAGCTGCTTTGAGATGCCCATCGTGATCGGATACAGCCGTGTTCCGGAACCACCGGCCAGAATAATACCTTTGCGATCTGTCACGTTTCGCTCCTTGAGGCTAATCGGATTTTTGAGAAGCGCTCATGAAATCTCACCCTTCTGCCGCAGTTGTCCAACAATGGTCTGTGTTGCATCGCGCCAATCCGGGCGTGGCACGCCAAACACGGCCTCAGTCGTACTGCAGTCCATGCGCGAATTCATCGGGCGGGTGGCAGGTGTCGGATAATCCGCCGTCGGAATCCCGGTGACATCAACGGTGCGACCGGCAATGCTGAAAATCTCGCTGGCGAAATCCTTCCAGCTGACATCGGGTGCGCCGGAGAAATGGTAGATCCCGCTCTTGCCGGAATCTTCACATAGCTGCTCGGCAATCGCCAGGCAGGCCCGGGCAATGGCGCGGGCTGGCGTTGGTCCACCGATCTGGTCATCGACAATCGACAACGCATCGCGCGTCTCTGAAAGCCGCAACATGGTTTTGAGGAAATTGTTGCCATGTCCCGAGAACACCCAGGACGTACGCAAAATGGCATATGTAGCGCCCGAAGCGGCGATACCTTTCTCCCCCGCCAATTTGGACCGGCCATACGCATTTTGCGGGTCCACTGGGTCGGTCGGAGACCACGGGGTCTCACCCTGTCCGTCAAAGACATAATCGGTAGAAATATGTACCAGCGGACAATCAAGCGCGGCGGCTGCACGCGCCATGGCGGCAGGTGCCTCGCCATTGATGACATGAGCGAGTGCGTCTTCTTCTTCGGCCCTGTCCACGGCAGTATAGGCAGCTGCGTTAATAACTGCGCGCGGTGTATGTTGGCGGATTGCCGCTTCACAAGCCTCGGGATCTGACAGATCGACAGCAGATCTGGGCAGGAATACAGCGTCGGGCGCCAACGAAGTCAGTTCATGCGCAACCTGTCCGGTTTTGCCGAATACGAGGAGTGGAGCAGCCATCAGCCGTGCCCCAACCTTGTGCCAACGCCTTCGCGATCCAGGAGGGGGCGCCACCAGTCCTCGTTTGCCAGATACCAATCGATGGTACGCTCAAGACCTTCCTCGACAGTAACCGACGGGCGCCAGCCCAGCTCGGTTCGAATACGATCGGGATCAATCGCATAGCGGGCATCGTGACCCGGGCGATCGGTCACAAAGGTGATCAGCTTCTCATAAGGTTCCGAACCCGGGCGCTTTTGATCCAGCAGCCGACAGATCGTTTCTATCAGCTCGATGTTGGATCGTTCGTTTTCACCACCGATATTATAGCTGCGGCCAAGCTTGCCTTTTTCCAGAACGCACAACAGCGCGTCGGCGTGGTCTTCGACATAAAGCCAGTCACGAACGTTCAGTCCCTGACCGTAAACCGGTATCTCTTTGCCGGAAATGGCATTGAGGATCACTTTCGGCACCAGCTTTTCGGGGAAATGGTAAGGACCGTAGTTGTTGGAGCAGTTGGTCAGAACCACTGGCAGACCGTAAGTCTCATGCCAGGCGCGAACCAGATGATCGGATGATGCTTTTGATGCCGAATACGGGCTGCGCGGATCATACGGGGTTTCTTCGGTGAACATTCCATCTTCACCAAGCGAGCCATAGACCTCATCCGTCGAGATATGATGGAAGCGGAAATTGTCTGGGCGCCCCTGCCCCACCCAATAGCTGCGCGCAGCCTCGAGCATGTTATAGGTGCCGGTCACATTGGTTTCGATGAAATCGCCCGGACCATCAATAGAACGGTCAACATGACTTTCTGCGGCGAGGTGCATCACAGCATCAGGGTTGTGCTTTGCAAAAACCCGATCCAGATCAGCCCGGTTTCTGATGTCGGCCTGTTCAAAATGATAAAGCGGGCTGTCCGCTACTGGCGCTACATTCTCGAGGCGCCCGGCATAAGTCAGTGCATCAAGATTGATAACCTCATGGCCCCTGCTGATGGCCAAACGCACAACAGCTGAACCGATGAAACCTGCGCCGCCGGTGATCAGTAGCTTCATGTTCGTTCCTCGTATTCAAATGGGCTGTCAAAGTCTTTCAGCAAAGTCGCATCCTTGTCTTTTTGAGACAGAACAGCATCTGCCGTCAGACCCCAGTCGATCCCGATATCAGGATCGTCAAAACGAACGGACCCGTCACATTCCGGCGCATAATAATCTGTGCATTTATAGACGATTTCGGTATCAGGTTCGCGCGTGACAAAGCCGTGCAGGAAACCTTCGGGTATCAGCAACTGCCTGCCGTTTTCACTGCTGAGTTCAACCCCGATCCACTTGCCATAGGTCGGGCTCCCCTTACGGACATCGACAGCAACATCGAACAACCGTCCACGACCGCAGCGGACCAGTTTGGCCTGTGCATGTGGAGGTGACTGGAAGTGCAGCCCCCGCACAGTATTCACTGTCGCTGAAAGTGAATGGTTATCCTGCACAAAATCGATGTCGATTCCTTCAGCGAGTAGCGTCTTGCGGTTCCAACTTTCTGAGAAAAAGCCGCGCTCATCGCCAAAACGGGCGGGTTCTAACAACAGAACTCCGGGCAACTCGGTTTGTGTAACTTTCACAGGACCCTCCACTTCGGGTGCAATACATTAAATTTGCTCGTAAAAACCCTCTTATACCTGCAAGAAAGAAGGCTTCGACTATCGTTCTTTATCCGGATGACTGACGCCTGTTACAACGTCCATGATGCGCGCCCAGCTGTATCACTTTGATATCACTTTTAGTCAATCTCCACTCTGGCCGCGAGTCTGTGGGTGACCTCGGCAGTGGCTATACCTCCGGCATCCAAGACGCAAAGTTGGTCGGCTGTTACAACACATGTTAGAAGATGCGCAACCGTGATTGTCAAATGATCCCACTGAGTGATTGCGGCGAAACAACACCTGCGTAACGTCGAAAAAAAAGCAAGTTCCCTCATCAGCATCAGCGAGAAAATGCCCTTTGTCAGCAAAGACATGGGCACAGTGCAGCGAACCTACCGGCAGAGATGGCACCTCTGGCGTATTGAAGTGAGATGTGACACCCATAGCCATCTGAGACAAGCTGAAGTCTGCCGATTGCAGATTGGCACAGATCAACTCCTAGCTGTACTGTCGCCTCGTTCCAAGCTGACATTCTGCACAGCGGAG
This sequence comes from Ruegeria sp. CH6, assembly GCF_056537005.1. Lineage (NCBI taxonomy): Bacteria > Pseudomonadati > Pseudomonadota > Alphaproteobacteria > Rhodobacterales > Roseobacteraceae > Ruegeria > Ruegeria sp. CH6. The sequence continues at coordinate 41,888 of NZ_JBQFQS010000006.1, forward strand.
CAGTGCTTAGTGGGTCTTCCGAAGTACGATTTCCGGATCAACAAACACAGTCTGCGATGCTCTGCCCGGATTGGTTAGGCGGTGCTCAAGCAAGGCAATGGTTTCATCGACTGATGCGTTAATGGGATTGCGAACTGTGGTCAGGCACATTTGCGGCCAGCTTGCCATCGACACATCGTCAAATCCGACCACTGAAATATCGCCGGGAATATCAAGCCCGTTGTCTTGTGTTGCGGACAACGCCCCAAAAGCCGTCGCATCATTAGCGCAAATCAATGCGTCAATACCAGGCGCCCTCTTTAGAATTTCCGATGCCGATTGGTAACCACCTTCAACGGTGTAGTCTCCCTGTACTTCAGCCTCCAGTTCCAGACCAGCTTCTTCCAGAGCACTCACAACTCCATTCCGCCGCTCACCCGAAGAATAAAAGTCCTGAGGACCTGCGATAAACCCAAATCGCCGACGCCCCTTTTCCAGCAACATTCGCGTCATCATCATCGTGCCTTCGGCATTCCGGCAACAAACGTTATCGACACCGGGCGCGTCAATGGGGCGGCCTGAGGATATCATCGGAATACCCAGCTTGGTGCATTGCCCAACCATCTCGGCAGACATGCTGCCACCTCTGACAATCAGGGCGTCCAACGGATACCGCAATACATCTTCGATCGCAGATCTAGAGTTATTGTCGCTGCCATCAATGAGAATGGGCCAGCGCTTCATTCCGTTTAGCTTTCCCACGAGCCGGCTGACGAAAGCTGTGTCATAAGCGCTGCGCATATTGCCTACGAATATGGCAACCAGTCGCGACCGACCGCCCTGCAACCCGGCAGCCAATGCATTGGGCTGATATCCAAGCTCTGCCGCGACTGCATGTATCCGCTTTCGTTTCTGCGCATCAACATAAGCGCCTGGCGTAAAGGCACGAGAAACCGCGGATCGCGATACGCCAACCATGTCGGCCACTGTTTGTGCCGTCACGCGACGGTGTTTTGGGCTGTCTTCGTTCATATACAACGTCTCATCGAGGCACGGTGAATTTGTCAAGATTCTCAAACAAAAGCTTCACAAGACTGTCACGCTAACCGGCTATGTGAACGCGTGTGCACATCTGGTGCGCATTCGACCAGAGATGCGGCTGCCGCATTTCTGCAAACACTGCTGCAACGGGGTCTTTTCCCTTATATTCTGAGGATGTTCAGCATCCTCACCGACGCCCTGTATTGGGTGCGAAAACCGGAGTACCGAGATGCTTAACATGAAGTTCAGCACCACCGCCGCCGCCTTTGCCATGATGGCAGGCACCGCCTTCGCCGAAACCGAAATCACCTGGTGGCATGCAATGGGCGGCCAGCTGGGAGAGACCGTCAACAAGATCGCCGAGGATTTCAACGCCTCGCAGGACGAATACAAGATCACCCCCGTATACAAAGGCAGCTATGAAGAGACGCTGACTGCTGGCATCGCCGCCTTCCGCGCGGGCGAGCAGCCCAACATCATGCAGGTGTTTGACGCCGGTGCCGCCACCGTAATCGGTGCCAAAGGTGCAACCATTCCTGTTCAGGACCTGCTGGCCAGCAACGGCGTTGAGTTCGACATCAACGACTATATCGCCGGCGTTCGCTACTTCTATGCCGACAGCGACGGCAAGATGATCGGCATGCCGTTCAACTCGTCGACGCCCATCATGTACTATAATGTCGACGCGCTCGAAAAAGCAGGCGTCACCCCGCCGAAGACATGGGAAGAGTTCCAGTCCACCACAGCACCTGCCCTGAAAGATGCGGGCTACATCGCACTCAGCCAGTCGCACCTGCCGTGGATCTTCACCGAAAACTTCATGTCGCGCCACGACCTGCCGTTTGCGACTAACAACAACGGCTATGACGGCAATGACACCCAGATCCTGGTGAACAACGACGCGATCAAAGCTCACTTCACCGCCGTGACCGAGTGGAAAGAAGACGGTCTGTTCGAATGGTACGGTACCGGTTGGGGTGACAACGCCAAGCCGTTCGAAGAAGGCAAAGTTGCCATGTGGCTGGGCTCGTCCGGTTCCTTTGGCGGACTACTGCAAAAAGACCTGCCATTTGAGTTCAGCGCGACCGAGCTGCCCTATTGGGAAGCTGTCACAACCGAGCCAACCCAGACCTTCATTGGTGGTGCTGCCCTGTTCGCCATGTCGGGCAAGTCGGATGAAGAAAACAAGGCAGCCGCCGAATTCTTCCGTTTCCTGACCTCGCCTGAGACTCAGTATTTCTGGCATCAGGAAACCGGTTACGTTCCGATCACCGAAGCCGCATACGAAGTTGCCAAGAAAGACGGCCACTACGACCGCTTCCCAGCCGCCGAAGTAGGTGTAAACCAGCTGCAGGCCAAAGCCGGTGACAACACCAAGGGTTACCGCATGGGCTTCTATGTTCAGATCCGGGACATCATGAACCGAGAATATGGTCGTATCCTGACCGGTGAAACTGATGTGGAAACCGCGTTCAAGACCATCGAAGCCGAAGCCAACGAACTGCTGGCCCGCTTCTCCAAGACCCAGAGCTAAACTCTGGATCACCCCCAGGATGGTCACGCTGTCACGGCGTGGCCATCTCTCTTTTTCGCAATGGACCACTCATGAAACGCGCGGGCTTCGACAATATCTGGCTTCCTGTGGCGCTGCTGCTGCCTCAGTTGATGATCATCGCCATCTTCTTTTACTGGCCCGCTGGCTGGGCACTGCAATCCTCTTTCTTTCTACAAGACCCGTTCGGGTTCGGATCGACCTTTGTCGGCGCCGAAAACTACACCTCCTTGCTGGGCAACGATCAGTACAAACGCGTCGCAGGTTTTACGATCATCTACTCGGTGCTGGTCACGTTCTTCTCGCTGGCCATTGCCCTGCTGCTGGCGGTCAAAGCCGACAAGGTAATCCGGGGGGCCAAGACCTATCGCACGCTGCTGATGTGGGTTTATGCGATTGCGCCACCTGTCGCAGGGTTTCTGGGCATCTTGTTCTTTGACCAAAGCACAGGCCCCATGACCAAGTTCTTTCAGATGTTCGGCTGGGATTTCAAACTGGGCGTGGATTATAACGCCACTGCAACGGCAATGATCATCGTCGCCGTCTGGAAGCAAATCCCGGTCAACTTCATCTTCTTCCTGTCTGGCCTGCAATCCATTCCGCGTTCAGTGCGCGAGGCAGCCATGATCGACAACCGATCGGCCACCGGGCGTTTCTGGGAAGTGACCTTCCCTCTGCTGGCGCCAACTGCGTTCTTCCTGCTGATCATCAACATCACCTACGCGCTGTTCGACACGTTCGGCATCATTGACGCGCTGATGAAGGGTGAACCGGGCAACAACCCGATGACGCTGGTCTACAAGGTTTATCTCGACGGGTTCCGAGGCAATGACCTTGGCGGATCATCGGCACAATCCGTGGTTCTGATGGTGCTTGTTCTGATCCTGACTGTCTTTCAGTTCCGGCTGGTTGAACGCCGGATTCACTATACTTGAAAGGGCTGACAATGGCTGACACAACCCTTGAAACACCTGTCACTGTTCATCGCCCGCGCCGGATCAAATGGGAGGCGATTGGGGATCATACCGTTCTGATCCTTGGCGCATTGTTGATGATGCTACCGCCCCTTCTGGCCCTGACCACGGCCAGCCACGATGCGGTCACCATTCACCGCGAGGGTCTGCAACTGACATTGGGTGACGATCTGGGCAAGAACTTCAACGCCGCCATGTTCGAAAAGGGCGGCTTTACCCAGACGGTCGATGGCACACTTATGCTGATGAACTCGTTCATTCTGGGCATCGGCTTTGCAGTAGGCAAAATCGTGATTTCGATGATGGCCGCCTATGCCATCGTTTATTTCCGCCTCCGCTTTGCTACGCTGGCCTTCTGGGTGATCTTCACCACGCTACTGCTGCCGCTTGAGGTGCGCATCCTGCCCTCTTATGAAGCAATCCAGAAACTGGGCCTGACGAACACTTACACCGGTTTGATCGTCCCTTTGATCGCATCGGCAACCGGTACGTTCTTTTTCCGGCAATTCTTCATGTCCGTGCCCGAGGAACTGGCCGAGGCCGCCCGGATCGACGGCGCGGGGCCGTGGAAGTTCTTTATCGACATCCTCGTACCCCTCAGCCGGACTATGATCGCGGCAATCTTCATCATCATGTTCGTCTTTGGCTGGAACCAGTATCTGTGGCCGACGCTGATCACCACGGATGAAAGCTTCTTCACGCTGGTCCGCGGCATCAAGCAGATCGTTCTGTCCTACACCGACAGTCAAATCCCCGAACACGGGCAGGCTTTGGCGCTGGCCATCGTCGCGATGATCCCGCCGGTGGCGATCGTCGTTTTCTTCCAAAACTGGTTCGTCAAGGGCCTCACAGAATCCGATAAATAAGGAATACGCGAATGGCTCAGGTATCATTAGAGGGCATCCGCAAGGTCTATCCCAACGGCTTTCAGGCGGTAGAGACCACCAGCTTCACCATTCATGATGGCGAGTTCGTCGTTCTGGTCGGCCCGTCGGGCTGTGGCAAGTCCACTTTGCTGCGCATGATCGCGGGGTTGGAAGATATCACCGAAGGGACGCTGAAAATCGGCGACCGGGTGGTCAATGATGTGGACCCCGCAGATCGGGACATCGCGATGGTGTTCCAGAACTACGCTTTGTATCCGCATATGACAGTCCGCAAGAACATCGGTTACGGACTGAAAAACCGCGGGACATCGGCAAGCGAGATCAACACCAAGGTACAGGACGCAGCAAAGATGCTGAACCTGACCGAATATCTGGACCGGAAACCGGCGCAATTGTCGGGCGGCCAGCGTCAGCGCGTCGCCATGGGTCGGGCAGTGGTCCGCGACCCGTCCCTGTTCCTGTTCGATGAACCCTTGTCCAACCTTGACGCCAAGCTGCGCAACCAGATGCGGATCGAAATCAAGGCCCTGCAACGCCGCCTTGGAACCACGGCCGTCTACGTCACCCACGATCAGGTCGAAGCGATGACCATGGCCGACCGCATCATCGTTCTGAACGCTGGGCGGATCGAGCAAATCGGCACGCCATCCGAGATTTATCACAACCCGGCCTCGACCTTTGTTGCCTCGTTCATGGGTGCGCCACCCATGAACCTGATCGACGCGCAAGTGGAACAAGGACAGGTCAAGATCAACGGGTATGAAGGGCTGATGCCAGCCTCAGCCTCCAACACAGGTCCGGTTACACTGGGCATTCGCCCCGAGGACGTGGTGCTTGACGAGCAAGGTGCGGTTCCTTTCCGAGTCGACATCCTTGAGGAGCTTGGAGCACACCGGCTGTTGCATGGTGATCTGGGCGGTCAGTCCTTCACCGTCCTCATAGGCAAGGACCATGCGGCTGAAATCGGTGAGACCCGGGTCCACCTGAAACCCGACGCCCTGCGTCTGTTTGATGTTGAATCGGGAAAAGTTCTTTGATCACAACCACGGTAAGCGCGCTGCCCGCGATCACACCGGAACAGCGCGAACGGATTTTGACTGCACCTCGAACGGCCGAGGCACATCGCGCACTGCTGTCCGATCTGCCTGCCATGAATGCTTTGCAAACGGGGGGCGAGGCATCATCCAAGCAACTGCCCGGCAATTTCACTGTGGCGGCCTGGAATGTCGAACGTTGCCTGTTCCCGGAAGAAACAGCTGCTCACCTCAGCAACATCGCCCCGGATGTAGTTTTGCTCTCCGAGGTCGATCACGGCATGGCTAGAACAGGTCAACGGCACACGACCGAAGCCATGGCCTCCGCTTTGGATATGGCCTATGTCTTTGGCGTCGAATTCCACGAACTGGATTTGGGCGGACCGACAGAACGTGCATTCTGTTCCGACAATTTCAATGTGCTTGGATGGCATGGCAATGCGATCCTGTCCTCTGCGCCTTTCGAGCGCACAGTGTTGATCCGCCTCGATGATCATGGACACTGGTATGCTGCAGATGCAGGCGCTGCCGACCCCGATCAACCCCGGGTCGGGGGTCGCATGGCTATCGCAGCCGTCATTCCGACAGCCAATGGACCCGTGTGTTTCGTTTCCACCCATCTGGAGAGCAATGCCGCAGCTGCGCACCGCCATGAACAGTTTCTGACCTTGTTGAATGCTCTCGACCAGTTTGCACCAGATATGCCGATCCTGATTGGCGGCGATCTGAACACCGGCAATCACCTGCCGCCCGATTTTGACTGGCGGCATGAGACATTGTTCGAACTGGCTGAACAGCGCAGTTACAATTGGGATTTTACTGCTGATGGGCCGACAACCCGGCCCAGTCTGATCACCCCGCACCCGGACCGGGTCATGAAGCTCGACTGGATCGCAGGCCGTGATCTGACATGTGTGGATAAGGGCGTTCTGTCTTCGCTCGACCAGAACGGAAAACCTCTGTCAGATCATGATTGCGTCTGGAGCATGGTCACGGTTGCGGATCACCAAGCGCCTAATAAATCCTGACAGAACAAAGATCTGAAAGATCAGATCACAGGCAGGGCTTGGCGCCGATATGATTTAATACTATTATATGAGATATGAAAAACGTCAGTATCTCACTTACGGATCACCACGCTGCAGAAATTGATGCGTGCATTGCCACGGGCGACTATGCGTCTGTTTCTGAGGTTGTGCGCACCGCTTTGCGCGAATTCTTGTCGCGTGGGATGGTCCCGGATGCCCGCCAGATCGATCATGACATCGCCGAATATCTGGAAAGTCAAAGGAATGGTGAAAGACTGTTGAGCGCAGATGCAGCGAAACGGGATATTCTGGGCGCTCTGACCGGTGACACCTAACAAACTTGTTTTCACAGCAAGGGCCAGAACGGATATCAAACGCCGCGCGCGTTATCTGAAGGGTGAGCGTGGTCAGGCATTTGCCACAGCCTGGGTAGATGCACTTTTCGACTGGCTTGAAAAAATTGCCGAAGGGGGTGCGCTCATTGGAACCGCGCATCCGGTGCAATCGCAAATTCGAACTTTCGGCTACAAGCGTCAGGCGACAATTCTTGCTGAATTTGCCCAAGGCGAAATGCGGATTATCCGCATCTACTTCCCCGGGCAGGATTGGTCTCGGTAGGTGAAACCATCACATCCGGTTTCCAAACCGTCGTCAGATTTCTGGACCAATTGGAGCAGCAATCACTCCTTTCCCGACCGCCACTCTTTCCAAATCAGATAGCTGTTTACCCCAAGCGATCCGAACGGCTCCGGCGGCAATCGGGGCGGCATCGGCTGAGCAAGGAAATGATCCGCGATCTGTGATCCCCCCTGCAATATCAGTTCTGAAACTCCCATCCCTTGCAGAGTACCGCGGGCAATGCCCAACCCGTTCTGACAGCACGCGGAAAACACCCCTGAGTCCAGCTCTCCGAAAGCCGCTGATCCATTTCGGCTCAGACACAGCATTCCGGCCCAGCGGTGCTCCATCCTGACATCCGCAAGCTGAGGAAACCTCTCGCTGAACTTGCGATCATGGACCCAGCCGGCATTGCGCAAACGCATATTGGTCGTTTCCTGCGTCGGATGAAAACTCGAACAGCTACGGATCAGAATTCGGTCACCATAGCTGCCGGAAACACGGCGTACCGATGTTCCCATCGGATCTGCAGGCGTGGCGGCCCAACGTGGCTGACCACCCAACCTGTTGATCTGCTCAGACGTCAGCGATTGGGTCAGCGAGGCATAAAGGCAGATGTGCATCAAACGTCGTTGATAGAAACCGAAACTTTCCAGATGACCATTATTGGTCAGAATGATCCGACCTGTTGAAACACGGGCATCTGGCGTTTCGACCAACCAGCCCGCACCTACCTTTTGAAAACCTGTAACCGGAGAGTTTTCAAACAACTCAACCTTCTGCGCCAACTGCACTGACAAGGCCCTGATGTAGGCGGCAGGCTGAATCATCACGGTACCGGGCGCAAACAGCCCTGATCGATAGTGCGTGCTGCCTGTGATCTCCTGCATCTCACGACGGTCATAAAGCGTATGCGGCTCACCCAGCCGTTCAAGATAGGTTGCGAAATCGCGGTTGTGCCTGTCCCCTGCTCGCGTCGCTGCAGCATTGATCTTTCCGCAGGAATCAAACATCTCATCCGACAACGCGCATTCATCAGCAACCTGCGTCGCAAAAGCGATGGCTTGCCGATTCAATGCGATGGTGTGTTTATCATCCTCAAACGTTTCTCCCGCGTAGTTATCCGAACTCAGATCATGGGGCAGATCAATCATGAACCCCGAGTTCCGCCCGGCTGATCCTTCAGCAAACCGACCAGCCTCGAGAACAACAACCCTCAGCGTTGGATCAAGCTGGTGCAGACGCCGGGCAGCGGTAAGGCCAGCAAACCCACCACCTACAATCGTGATATCGGCAGAGATGTTATGCTCAAGCTTTGGGAAAAACGTCTGTGACGGCAGAATGGCATTCCACCCTGAGGCACCAATCTGCCGAGGCAAACGTTTCGCACTGTACTGAGTCAAAGGTCCGCCTTTTCCGATTTACGCAACCCGAAGATCACTACCTTTATACTCGGCAGCGTCATAGCTGAAACTACACGGCGAGCTCTTGCACCGCCAACTCGACCAACCCTAGGGTGTTGTCAGATTAGCTCACCAATTGTTTTCCGCTCTGCCACACACCCTGCAGAGTCCGATCAACACCAATATGCAGAATGTTCGCTGCAGCACCCGGAGATAGACGACCCAAATGCTGCTGCCGAACCAAATCTGCAGGGATGCGACTGGCCATTTCAACAGTTGTCTCAAATGAGACATCGGTCAGTTGGGCAACATTCTTCACTGCGTCCAACAACTCGAGATGCGCCCCGGCCAATGTACCATCAGACAGGGTCAGCTGGTTTTCGCTGCGCAATATTTCTCTGCCATTGAGCATGAAGCTGGCGATGTCTGAACCCGCCGTCGCCATGGCGTCACTGACCAGAAACACGCGACCCGGTCCATTCTTTGCGTGGATAGCATTGCGCATTGAGGCCGGGTGAACATGAATCGTGTCAGCGATCAGACCAGCAGACAATTCACCCAAAGCAAGTGCCGCCCCGACAGTGCCCGGCTCACGATTGCCCATCTGACTTTGCGCGTTGAACAGATGCGTCACGCAAAGCGCGCCAGCTTCAGCTGCAGCACGACAATCTTCATAACTCGCATCAGTGTGGCCCAAGGACACCACGATCCCAGCCTCTGACAAGGTTCTGATCTGGTCACCCGAGACACTCTCGGGTGCAACTGTCACCTTCAGAACCGGCAGTTTCTGTGCAGCTGCAAGCAGCCGTTCTAGATCCGTTTGCTCCATTGGCCGGATCAGATTGGCTTCATGTGCCCCTTTTCGCGATCTGGACAGATGCGGACCTTCGAGGTGGAGGCCAATGATACCTGGCACCCCGTTTTCAACAGCCTCGATGGCAGCCGCAATTGCCTGTTCCGTAATCTCGGGCGTATCGGTGATTAGTGTCGGCAGGATCGAAGTGGCACCGATCCGCGCATGCGCCTCAGCCATACGGCGCAGCGTCTCAACATCCGGCGCATTGTTGAACATCAATCCGCCGCCGCCGTTGACCTGAAGGTCAACAAAACCCGGGATCAGCACACCTCCGTCGAGCTCGATAACTTCGACACCAGCCCTAAGATCAGCTTTCGGCACAATGGACTCGATGCGGCCAGCGTCATGCAGCAAAGCATGATCCCGCACGATACCTTCAGGCGTCAGTATGTCTGCACCGATTACGGCACTCGGCTGCTGGCTCATACGGTTTCAGTCACCTTGTTCAAATGGCGCGGAGTATCTGGATCAATACCCCGGGATGCTGCAAACGCCTCTACCATGGAATAGAATGACACGATAAGGCTCAGCGGGTCGGCAAGCGCATGATCCGTCCGCACATGATCCACCCTGAGCGCCCGTTTCACCTTGTCAGTTGTCGCAAACACCCGCGCACCCTTGGCGCTGATCGCATCCGCCACTTCGGCCAGAGCATTTTCAGCGGCATCTGCTGCCGCAAAGCTCAGAACAGGAAACCCCTCCTGAACGATGGAAACCGGTCCGTGCAGCACCTCGGCAGAAGAATAGCTTTCTGCATGCAACTGACAGGTTTCCTTAAACTTCAAAGCCGCCTCATGTGACACGGCCAGGGCCTGCCCGCGTCCCAGAGTAAACAACGATGGATGCGCTCCGATTGCCTCTCTGACTTCGGGCCAGTCAATCCTGGCTGCCGCTTCCAACTGCTTTGGCAGTGCCCGAATGGCCGCGAGCAGCTTGTCGTCCCTGCTCCACTCTGCCAGCAACCACAGGCCGGCAACAGCAGATGTCACAAAGGTCTTGGTTGCAGCAACGCTCAACTCAGGTCCTGCGTGAATATCAATCGGGTGCGCACTGGCCTCTGCCAATGGAGAGGTTGCATCATTTGTCAGCGCGACAGTTAACGCCCCATCGCGTCCCGCATTACGTGCCATGGCCAGAATATCCGGGCTTTTTCCGGATTGTGAGACTGACAGGCATAAGCCTTGCTGCAACTTCAGAACGGAATCATAGATCGATGCAATGGATGGCCCGACTGACGCTACCGGAACCCCCAGCACAATTTCGGAAGCGTATTTAAGGTAGGTACACACGTGATCAGAAGATCCTCGCGCAACCGTCACAATGAAGGTTGGATCAAGCTCTCGCGCAACATTGGCGACGGCCGCGATATCGCTCTGACCCTGAACCAACAGCCGCTCAACGGCCTGTGGTATCTCATCGATTTCCCGACGCATTCGGGTGATCTGTTGCTGCATGCTGTTTCCTAGCTATTGGCCAAGCGCAGTTCCGCCACAAAGTCATAGGCATCGCCGCGATATATGGATCGGGTGAACTCAACGACCCGGCGGTTCGACAGGTATGAGGTGCGTACAATGCGCAATCCAGCCGCTCCCGGTTCAACACCCAAAAGGGCGGCGTCGTCGTCTTCGAGATTGATGGCTGAAATCCTCTGCAATGCGCGAACCGGACGATTTCCATCGCGTTCCAGAACTTCATAAAGCGAGGATTCAACCAGTTGAGGTTTTGGCAAAATATCGATCGGTAGTGAGGCGCGCTCGATCGCCATCGGTCGGTCGTTGGCGCGGCGCAGGCGGGAGATCCGCGCAACCGCTTCGCCCGAAGACAAGGCAAGCGCCATCACCTCTTCAGGAGAAGGTGTATGCACACCACGCTCCAGCCATTCGCTGGAGGAGTCCAGCCCGCGCCGGGTCATGTCTTCGGTAAACGACGTCAGCCGGGAAAGGGATTGCTCAACCTTCGGCGTGCCGTCAGCAACAAAGCTCCCCGATCCCTGACGCTGAATGATAATGCCCCTGTCCACCAGATCCTGCATCGCGCGACGAACCGTAACGCGCGACAGGCCGGTCAGATTGGCGATTTCCCGTTCTGCAGGCAAAGGCGCACTCTCGCCCAGCAGACCCGTTTCGATACTCTCTTCGATCCGCTTACGCAGGCGCACATATCGTGGACCGGTGGCGTCTTGCATCCAGTCGTCGGATTTGAGGAAGTTCTCGATGGTATCTGCCATCACTCTGCCTCCACTTTCGCTCGCTCGGCCAACCGACCCGCCAGTAACAGGGCTCCATCGACTGCGGTCCCTTTGGGATTTATTAAAGCCTCGCGCATATCTGACGGCAGATAATCTGCATAATGTGGCGCCACGCCACCTACTGCGCAGATGGGTTCGTCTTTGGCGCATCCCAGTGCGCGTAACCCAGCCACCAGGTAATCCGCACCGCTTTGCATGATCTCCACCGCGACCTGATCCGCTTCCTTCGCGGCCGAAATGATGATGGGGGCGAACTCGGCAAATTCAGCGGGTCGCGCAACCCCTGAGAACTTGACGATTTCCGCCGGATCATCGCTGAACCTTTTGCTGATGCCTCGGGTCAGTGGGCTGTGCGGCGCAATTGCGTCCATGGCCAGCAAGACGCGCCGAACAAGTTGCAGACCCAACCAGTTTCCCGATGCCTCGTCTCCGATCAACGGTCCATAGCCACCGATGAATCTGATCTCCCCATTATATTGACGCGCCAAAAATGAACCGGTCCCAACGCCAAGCAATGACCCATTCATTGTCCCCAGCGCACCCACGACCGCTGATCTGCGGTCATCTTCAACCTCAACGATCCGCGATGGCAATCGGTCTGCAACCTCTGACGCCACTGTCGCATCAGTGACGCCGGCCAGCCCCGCATAAACCGGAATGTCCGGCAGTGCTGAAAACGGAAGCCCAGCCCGCTCGATCAATGCACCCAGACCATCCACCAACGTCTGCACGGCTGCTTCACGATCCGAGAAAACATTGGCGCTACCAAGCATTACCTCAATCCGACCCGCAGGCGAAGTCATGGCAAAACGGCAGCGCGTGCCACCGCCATCAATTGCAATGAGATATGGGAAGGACTCATCCATATAGATACCTTTACAATACCTATTGTATGAAAAAAAGACCTTTGCCACATTTATCTTGCTGTTTTGGTGATTTTTCTTAGTAATTACGCTATTTTTAGGCAAGAGGTAGACAAAAGGTATTATATAGGTATTAATTACTCCATCAAAGGGGAATCACATGTCGCCGCAAATGCTGCCGCAAACCGAAATGCTGCGAGACGAAGCTGAAGGGCTGGACCTGCGTCCAGACCCGGACATTCTCGTACGCCTGCTCGACGCGCAGAAGGCTGCCCTAAACGGTCTGGACAACTGCATTGAAGATCTATCCTCGGGTGCAGCGATCCTTGCGGAAACAATCAGAAACAACGGTCGCATCTATTATGTCGCTGCGGGTTCTTCGGGCCTGATGGGGCTGGCGGATGGCGCCGAGCTGCCGGGCACATATGGGCTGTCCCCTGAATCGATCGCCATCTGCATGGCTGGCGGAGTGCCAACCGGCGCTGAAATGCCCGGTCATACCGAAGACGATGCAGAAACAGCCAGGGCCGCAACAGCCAAGATCAAACCCGGGGACTCGGTCATCGCCATTTCAGCAAGTGGCTCCACCCCCTATCCCGTGGGCTTCGTTCAGCATGCCCGTGCGGCGGGCGCCCGGATCATCTGCATTGCCAACAATAAAGATGCCCTGCTGTTCGAACATGCCGACTGCGCCATCTTTTTGGATACACCGCCAGAAATGATTGCAGGGTCAACCCGGATGGGTGCTGCTACGGCGCAGAAGGTGGCGTTGAACATGATGTCTACCTTGATGGGTATTCGACTGGGGCATGTCCATGACGGCATGATGGTCAATGTCATCGCAGACAATCGCAAACTGCGTCAGCGCGCTGAAGGTATTGTTCAGAACATTACCGGAGCCTCGTATCGTGCCGCTAGCGAGGCGCTGGATCAGGCCTCGGGCAACCTGAAACAAGCCGTTCTGCTGGCCGCAGGGGCAACCGATCTGACGCAGGCAAAGCAATTGCTTGATAGCGCAGGCGGACATCTGCGCCCGGCGCTTGCACAAATTTAGACCAGAACAAAACATTAGGGAGAGAAGACCATGAAAAGAACATCACTAAGCGCAATTCTGCTTGCGTCCTCAGCTCTGGCTGGTGCCGCGCAGGCAGAAACGGTTCTGACAATCGAAAGCTGGCGCAATGACGACCTTGCCCTTTGGCAGGAAAAGATCATTCCGGCCTTTGAGGCACAAAACCCTGACATCAAGATCAAATTCACACCTTCCGCCCCGGCTGAATATAACGCCGCGCTGAATGCCAAACTGGATGCCGGTTCCGCCGGTGACCTGATTACCTGCCGCCCGTTTGATACTTCGCTGGGTCTGTACGAGGCCGGACATCTGGCGGATTTGTCTGATCTGAGCGGAATGGCCAATTTCTCGGATGTAGCAAAATCCGCCTGGCAGACCGATGACGGCTCGGCCTCGTTCTGCGTTCCGATGGCCTCGGTGATTCACGGCTTCATCTACAACAAGGACGCCTTCGAAGAGCTTGGCCTGTCCGTGCCGGAAACCGAAGAAGAATTCTTTGCTGTCCTCGAAAAGATCAAGGAAGACGGCAACTACATTCCAATGGCCATGGGCACGAATGACCAGTGGGAAGCCGCCACCATGGGCTACAACAATATCGGCCCGAACTACTGGAAAGGCGAAGAAGGTCGTCTGGGCCTGATCGATGGATCGCAGAAACTGACGGACGAGCAGTGGGTTGCCCCTTATCGCCAACTGGCAAAATGGGGCGACTATCTGGGTGATGGGTACGAGGCGCAAACCTATCCCGACAGCCAGAATCTGTTCACGCTTGGGCGCGCCGCCATCTACCCGGCGGGCAGCTGGGAAATCAGCGGCTTTAACAATCTGGCCGATTTCGAAATGGGTGCGTTCAAACCACCAGTTCCTGCAGCAGGTGATGATTGCTACATCTCCGATCACACTGATATCGCGATTGGCCTGAATGCCGCATCTCCGAATGCCGAAGCAGCCCGGACCTTCCTGGATTGGGTCGGCTCGGAAGAGTTCGCAACGATCTATGCAAACGCCCTGCCCGGTTTCTTCTCGCTGTCCAGCTTTGATGTTCCCATGGAAGATCCGCTGGCGCAGGAGTTCGTAAGCTGGCGCGGAGATTGTGGGTCGACCATCCGCTCGACCTATCAGATCCTGTCGCGCGGAACACCAAACCTTGAGAACGAAACCTGGAACGCCTCGGCTCAGGTGATCAAGGGCGAGGAATCTCCAGAAGACGCCGGTAAGCGACTGCAGGATGGACTGGCCACCTGGTACGCCCCGCATCAGTAAACCACTCACGACACCAATGGCTCCGGCTGTCAGGCCGGAGCCAACCTGAACTTTCGAGGCATGACATGGGCAATAGCCGGATCAAATGGCACATCGTGGTTTTTCTGGCACCCGCCGTGCTGGTTTACACCGCCGTCATGGTCTTTCCACTGTTCAATACGCTGCGGTTGGCGCTTTACACCGAAGTTGACCAGACCCGCGTGTTTGTTGGCCTCGACAATTTCCGAACCCTGTTTGGCGATCCACTATGGTCTGAATCCTTCTGGAACGCGTTGGGCAACAACTTCTGGTTCTTCTTCATCCATATGCTGGTGCAAAATCCCATCGGGATTGCATTGGCCGCGATGCTCAGCCATCCACGATTGCGCTTTGCCGCATTCTACCGTTCGGCCATCTTCATCCCGACAATCCTGTCCTTTGTGATCGTCGGATTTGCATGGAAGCTGATCCTGTCCCCGATCTGGGGCATCGCGCCGGATATGCTGGCTGCGGTTGGCCTCAAGTCCCTCTACGCCCCCTGGCTGGGAAAAGAGGAGTACGCTCTGACAACACTCGCGCTGGTCTCGGTCTGGCAATTCATCGGGATACCGATGATGCTGATCTATGCCGCGCTACTGTCGATCCCCGAAGAAATTCTTGAGGCCGCCGAGGTCGAGGGCATCACCGGAATGTCTGCTTTCTGGAAAATCAAACTGCCGCTGATCCTGCCATCGATCGGCATCATCTCGATCCTGACCTTTGTCGGAAACTTCAACGCATTCGACCTGATCTATGCCGCACAGGGCGCGCTTGCAGGGCCGGATTTCTCAACCGATATTCTGGGCACTTTCATGTACCGCACCTTCTTCGGCTTCCAGCTGCAACTGGGTGATCCGCATATGGGATCGGCAATTGCAACGGGCATGTTCGCGATCATCCTGACCGGGGTCTGCATCTACCTGTTCCTGATACAGACCCGTATCCGCCGGTATCAGTTCTGAGGGGGATGGGATCATGAACAAAGCCCGCAGAAACCCCTTCAACATCGCCGCCATGCATGGCGCGCTGATCCTGTACACGCTGATCGCGCTATTCCCGGTCTTTGTGATCGTGATCAACAGCTTCAAATCCCGAAAAGCGATCTTTCGTGAACCACTGGCCCTGCCGGATGCAGAAACATTCTCGATGATCGGCTACCAGACGGTGATGAAACAGGGTGATTTCTTCCTGTATTTCCAGAACTCGATGATTGTGACCGTAGCATCGTTGTTCTTTATCCTTCTATTCGGAGCGATGGCTGCCTTTGCGCTCAGCGAATACCGGTTCAAAGGCAACACTCTGATGGGGCTCTACCTCGCTTTGGGCATCATGATCCCGATCCGCATCGGTACAGTTGCGATCCTCGACATGATGGTGGCGACGGGGTTGGTAAACACGCTGATGGCGCTGATCCTCGTCTATACCGCACAAGGTCTGCCGCTGGCCGTCTTCATCCTGTCCGAATTCATGCGCCAGGTCAGCGATGATCTCAAAAACGCCGGCCGCATTGACGGGCTCAGCGAGTACACGATCTTTTTCCGGCTGGTTCTGCCACTGGTGCGCCCGGCGATGGCGACCGTGGCCGTGTTCAACATGATTCCGATCTGGAACGACCTGTGGTTCCCTCTGATCCTGGCGCCTGCTGAGGAGACCAAAACGCTGACGCTGGGCAGCCAGGTTTTCATCGGACAGTTCGTCACCGACTGGAACGCGGTTCTGTCGGCGCTCAGCATGGCAATCCTGCCGGTGATGGTTCTGTATGTCATCTTCTCGCGACAACTGATCCGCGGCATTACTTCGGGGGCAGTCAAATGATCCGGGTTCTCATCGCAGGTCTGGGTAACATGGGGCTGAGCCATGCGCTGGCGCATCACCATCACGCTGACGCTGAGATCGTTGGGCTGGTGAACCGATCCGGTACGGTCGATCACGCTGACCTGCAGTCATACCCGGTCTATACAGACTTCCAGACGGCGCTGGCCGAAACCAAGCCGGACCTGGCCGTGATAGCCACCTACTCTGACAGCCATGCCGATTTCGCCTGCGCAGCCATGGAGGCCGGGGCGCATGTATTCGTGGAAAAGCCGCTGGCAACTACAGTTGAAGATGCCCGTCGCGTCGTGGACAAGGCGGTTGAGACCAATCGCAAACTGGTCGTCGGCTACATTCTGCGTCACCATCCGTCCTGGATGCGGCTGATCTCCGAAGCCCGTGATCTGGGTGGCCCCTATGTTTTCCGCCTCAACCTGAACCAACAATCGACCGGCCCGACCTGGGAGACGCACAAGGCTCTGATGCAGACCACCTCGCCCATCGTTGATTGCGGTGTCCACTATGTCGATGTGATGTGCCAAATCACCGACGCCATGCCTGTTCGTGTCAACGGAATGGGTCTGCGGCTTTCGGATGAGATCGCACCCGACATGTACAATTATGGCCAGTTCCAAGTGGTCTTTGAGGATGGCTCCGTTGGTTGGTACGAGGCCGGCTGGGGGCCAATGATGTCGGAAACCGCGTTTTTCGTGAAAGACATCGTGTCACCCAACGGTGCTGTATCGATCACCGAAGGCAACAAGGGCGATTCAGACGACGTGGACGGCCATACCAAAGTGGGTGGCATTCTGGTGCACAAACCCGGCGGAGATACCCTGATCGAAATGGAAGGCGAACCCGGCCATCAGGAACTCTGCGATGCGGAACAAGCTTACATGCTGAAAGCCATTGCCGATGATATCGACTTGACCCGCCACATGAGCGACGCGGTGCAATCCCTGCGCATCTGCCTTGCAGCCGATCAAAGCATAAGAACCGGCCAGCCGGTCGACCTGAAGGAGACGTAACGTGACCGCCCTGACTCTGAGCAATGTGTGCAAGTCTTTCGGCCAGGTGGAGGTCCTGAAAAACATCGACCTGACCGTCGAGGAAAACGAATTCGTTGTATTCGTCGGTCCTTCGGGCTGCGGTAAATCTACACTCCTGCGCGTAATCGCGGGATTGGAGGATGCGACATCGGGCACTGTCGAAATCGACGGGGAACGGGTCAATGACACGCCGCCTGCCAAGCGCGGCATTGCCATGGTGTTCCAGTCATATGCGCTCTATCCGCACCTAACGGTCCGGGGCAACATGGCGCTGGGTCTCAAACAGGCCAGACATCCGAAGAGTGAGATTGACCGTCGCATCACCGAGGCCAGCAGGATGCTGTCTCTGGAGCCGTATCTGGAACGCCGCCCAGCGGAACTGTCCGGTGGTCAGCGCCAGCGAGTTGCAATCGGTCGCGCGATCGTGCGGAATCCGAAACTGTTCCTTTTCGACGAACCCCTCTCAAATCTGGATGCGGCGCTCCGCCTGAACACACGGGTCGAAATTGCCAATCTGCACCGACAGATCAGCGCCAGCATGATCTACGTGACCCACGATCAGACCGAGGCGATGACACTTGCGGACAAGATCGTGGTTCTCCGGGATGGCAGGGTCGAACAGATCGGCAGCCCTATGGAGCTGTACAACAACCCCGCCAATCGTTTTGTGGCCGAGTTCATCGGCTCTCCGGCCATGAATTTCGTACCGGGCAACATGATTGGCGGCAGTACCAACACCGTTGTTGGGATACGCCCGGAATACGCTCAACTCGGCGCGACCGGGCCACTGTCAGGAACTGTTGTGCATGTCGAAAACCTGGGCGCAGACACCAACGTTCTGGTGAATATCGGTACGGATAAACCCTTCACCGTGCGCGCGTTTGGCCAGCACGATGTGTCCCCGGGCAGCGAAGTTGGCATCAATTTTGAAGCAGGCAACACGCTGACCTTCGGCACTGACGGGCTGAGGCTCTAGGGTTGCTCTACTTCTCGGACCGGCCCGAGCGTATAACGTAGATCAAAGCAGCAGCAAAAAGGATCGCCATCGCGTACCAGGTCAGCGCGTAGGACAGATGCGTGTTCCTGAACTTGACTATGGTAAGTCCACCGCGAGGCCATGCCGCAGGCGCACCTGCATGTTCTGCGTCGATGAAATAGGGCAGCGTATCGCCAAGTCCCAGAGCCTTGGACATCGCCAGCGTATCGCGCGAAACCCAACGGTCATTTCCCGGTTCATTGCGCTCCAACAACGTGCCCTCGGGCTCGGTCGGGCGCAACAATCCGGTTATGCGGGAATCCGTTTCAACCCAGTTCTCGGGTTGCTTCTGATCTGACGAAACAAAACCACGATTGACCCACAGCACCCCCTCGCCTGTTGTCATCGGTGACATGACCCAGAATCCGGGCCCCAATTCGGTAACCGCCTTGACCAATATCGCGCCAGTCGTCGGGAATTGACCATCAACAGAGACACGCAAATAGGCATGCTGGTCAGGATCGAATACATCAGGCAGCGCGGCCGGTTCACCAAAGGCCCGGCTTTCAACAGCTTCGATTAGCTCTACTTTCCAGGCCAGCCGCCGCATCTGCCAGTTGCCCAGCAAAACAAAAACAACGATTAACACCGCCGACAGCCCCAACAGCAGCACGGTCACCCATCCGGGCCGTCGGGCGGTATTTTGATCGCTCATGGCAGGTTGCGAACCCGCTCGATCTGTTCATGTGCGGGCATCATGTTGGCATCCAGATTGAACATGACCCAGATCGACCCCGCAAGGACGATGACCAGCAGCAATACCGTCAAGCCAAGCGACATTGCCTGCCACCCCTCCTCGGCCTTCAGGGTAACGTGCAGAAAGTAATGGATGTGCACCAGCATCTGTGCCGCGCCCAGAGTGAAGATGATCGCAACAGCCCAGGCCGTATTGTCCATCACATCACCCAGTACGATCCAGAACGGGATCAGAGTCAGAACGGCGGAAAGCAGGAAGCCGATGACATAGGATTTGAAGGTGCCGCCGGCCCCTTTTGCGTGATCGCTCATAGCAGGACCCCCGTCAGGTAGACCAAGGAAAAGACACCGATCCAGATCAGATCGAGGAAGTGCCAGAAAAGGGACAGGCACATGATCCGTCGCTTGTTTTCATGGGTCAGCCCATGCTGGCCCAGCTGAGCCAGAAGCACGAGCAGCCAGATACTGCCACCCAGAACGTGCAGACCGTGCGTGCCCACCAGAATGAAGAACGACGACAGGAATGCGCTTGCCATCGGGGTCGCGCCGATGTGCCAGAGGTGCTTGAACTCTTCGATTTCCAAATACAGGAACCCTGCGCCAAACAGCCCTGTGACAATCAGCCAGAGAACAGTGCCGCGCAGGTCATCCATCTCCATCCTCAGAACAGCGAACCCGTACGTGATCGATGAGAACAGCAGCGCAAAGGTGGCGACCAAAATCATCTCGATATCGAACAGGTCGACAGGGGCCGGACCGGCCGCATAGTTGCGGCCCAGAACGGCGTAGGTTGCGAAGAGGATGCCAAAGATCAGGCAGTCGCTCATCAGGTAGATCCAGAACCCCAGCATGGTTCCGTTTTCGTGATGCTCTTCGTGATCGTCTCCGTGGTGGGGATCTTCGATGACGAAGAACTCTTTCGGCTGATCCGTACTTGTATCCGTCATTATTCCGCAGCCCCCGCCAGCAGTTGTGTCCGCTGGTCTTCGATACCCTTCACTTCATCCGCCGGGACATAATAGTCGCGGTCGTAGTTGAACGTGTGGCCGATGCCATAGACCAGCGTTGCAGCGAAACTGACAGCCGCCAGCCACCAGATATGCCAGATCAGAGCAAAGCCCATGACGGTCAGGAACCCGGCCATGACGATGCCCGTAGCCGTATAGCGCGGCATGTGGATCGGAACGAACCCATCGGTGGGTCGCACGAACCCTTCTCGCTTCATCTGGGTGAAGGCGTCCAGCTCATAAACACGCGGCGTGAAAGCGAAGTTATAGTAAGGCGGCGGTGAAGAGGTCGACCATTCCAGCGTACGTCCATTCCACGGATCGCCCGTGACATCGCGCAGCGCATCACGATTGCGGATCGAGACATAAATCTGCATCAGGAACGCCGCGATACCCGCAGCGACGAACAACGCTCCCACCAGAGCGATCACGAAATAGACCGAATAGAAGGTTGTTTCGAACTGACTGATACGGCGGGTCACACCCATCAGGCCCAGCACGTAAAGCGGCATGAAGGCCAGATAGAACCCGATCAGCCAGCACCAAAAGCTGACCTTGCCCCAGAATGGTTCCAGCTTGAAGCCAAACGCCTTGGGCCACCAGTAGATGATGCCCGCAAAGATGCCGAATACCACGCCACCAATGATCACATTGTGGAAATGCGCGATCAGGAACAGCGAATTATGCAGCACATAATCCGCCGGGGGCACCGCCAGCAGAACGCCGGCCATACCACCGATCACGAAGGTCAGCATAAAGCCCATAACCCACAGCATCGGGGTCTCGAACCGGATGCGTCCCTTATACATGGTGAACAACCAGTTGAAGATCTTGGCCCCGGTCGGGATCGAGATGATCATCGTGGTAATGCCAAAGAAGGCGTTTACGTTGGCCCCTGCCCCCATGGTGAAGAAGTGGTGCAGCCAGACGATATAGCTGAGCACCATGATCACGCAGGTCGCGTAAACCATCGACGTATAGCCAAACAGCCGCTTTCCGGTGAAAGTCGGCACGATTTCCGAGAAGATACCAAAGATCGGCAGGATCAGAATGTAGACCTCGGGGTGACCCCAAATCCAGATGAGGTTTACATACATCATCGGATTGCCGCCCAGATCATTGGTAAAGAAATGGGTACCCAGATAGCGGTCCGCCGTCAGCAGTGCCAACGTTGCGGCCAAAACAGGGAAGGTCACAACGATCAGGATGTTGGTACACAACGTCGTCCAGACAAAGACCGGCATCTTCATCAGTGTCATACCCGGCGCGCGCATCTTGATGATCGTCACCACAAGGTTGATGCCTGACAGAGTTGTCCCGATCCCGGCAATGTTCAGCGACCAGAGGTAATAGTCCATACCGACGCTCGGACTGTATTCGAGCCCCGAGAAAGGAGCATAGGCCAGCCAGCCCGCAGTCGAGAACTCACCCACAAACAGCGACAGCATAATCAGCACAGCGCCCGAGATGGTCAGCCAAAGGCTGAGGTTGTTCAGGAACGGAAAGGCCACATCGCGCGCGCCGATCTGCAGCGGCATAACGTAGTTCATGAAGCCGGTTACAAAGGGCATCGCCACGAAAAAGATCATGATGACGCCATGGGCGGTGAAGATCTGGTCGTAGTGGTGCGCGTTCAGATAGCCCTCGCCCCCACTGGCGGCGATGGCCTGATGACCCCGCATCAGCAGCGCATCCGCAAAGCCACGCAGCAACATGATCAGACCCAGAACCATGTACATGATCCCGATCTTCTTATGGTCAATGCTGGTGAACCATTCCTTCCAGAGATAACCCCAGAGGCGATAGTAGGTCAGCGCACCGACAACGGCCAAACCGCCGAGCATGACAACGATGAACGTGACCAGCACGATCGGCTCATAGAAGGGAAACACGCCCCAAGACAGCTTGCCCCAGAATGGGTCCACACCCGAAACATGGGCGATACCGTCAGCGACTTCGTGAGATAGCGACATAGCGTTATCTTTCCAGTTCTTATTCGTTTCAGGTCAGTTCGCGGCCGCCGGAGGAACCAGCGTCATCGCAGTGATAATTTCGTCTTCGCGGATGCGCATTTCAGGACGGATCATCGCCATCAGCGCACCGGGGTCATCGGCCGAGCAGATGCCACGGAACATTTCACGGTTCCAAAGCCCCTCAAGGCCACCACCGCCCAAGGCATCCACCATCATCATGTCATTGAGGCAAAGCGTGTCATCCTCGATGCACAGGTTGACGATCTTGTCCCACAATCCGTCTTCGACCGTGTTGTAGTAGGTCACAGGGTGGGAAATGCTGGGCTGGTTCAGCTGGGCAAGCGATTCCCGGTCCAACTCGGTTCCCTGCGCGCGCACCTGTTCAACCCAGGCATCAAAATCTGCCTGATCCTTGCCATGGAACTTAAAGCGCATCTGCGAAAAACCTTCGCCGCTGTAATTGGCCGAGAAACCGTCATAAATGCCGGCTTCGTTGATCACCGCATTCAACTCGGTCTGCATGCCGGACATGGCATAGATCTGTCCTGCAAGCGCCGGTACGAAGAACGAATTCATAACGGTGGTCGATGTGATTTCAAACTTGATCGGCCGGTCCACGATCGCAACCACTTCGTTGACAGTGGCAATACCCTCTTCCGGGTAGATGAACAGCCATTTCCAGTCCATTGCCGAAACCTGAATCACCATCGGCTCGACAGATTCGTCGATCTCTTCAACCGCCGAAATCCGCCTCAACGGCTCAAAAGGATCCAGCCTGTGGGTTGCTACATAGGTCAGCCCGGCAAGGCAGATGATGATCGCCAAGGGCACGGACCAGATGATGATCTCAAGACTGGTCGAATGATCCCAGTCCGGCTCATACGTCGCATCCTTATTCGACTCGCGGTACTTCCATGCGAAGAACACGGTCAACGCCATGACCGGAACGATCACGATCAGCATCAGGACCGTAGAGTACAAAATCAGGTCCGCCTGCTGAACGGCGACATCACCGGAAGGATCGAGGACAACCATGTCGCACCCTGCCAGTGCGATTAGCGACAACAATGCTGCCGCGGGAAATGCGCGCTTCATTTTCTTGCGTCTCTTGGATCGGTTTTGGACTGAAGAGTTGCTAAGCTGGCGAGACATTCACGTACCTCTGCTTGCGAGGCCCCTTGTGCTGTTTTCTATGTCGTGGTGCAATGCGACAAATGATGACCCACAGAATTACCTTTGGCTTGGTGCTCCGGGAACGATGGGTATCCCGAACATTCGAGACAGGAGTATATCATGACCAGCGTTGATAACACACCGCGCTACTCAGCTACGATTGACGAGGTGATCACCACCGTCGTCATGGCGCGAGTAACTGATTTCTTTGGATTTTTTGTCTATGCTATCGCTTCGGCCCTGGTATTTCCCCAATTGTTTTTTCCGATGCTCGACCCGCTGTCTGGTACGCTGGCGTCATTTGCGATCTTCTCTCTCGCATTTCTCGCACGCCCGGTCGCAAGCCTTTTGGGTCGAACCTTGCAGTACAAAATAGGCCGGGTCGGCAAGGTGTCACTCGCGCTTTTGCTGCTGGGAACGTCCACTGTCGCCATCGGTTTGCTGCCGGGATATGAGAAAATCGGCTGGCTCGCGCCTGTTTTATTGGCTGTTTTGCGCATTCTTCAGGGTCTTGGACTCGGTGGCGCCTGGGACGGATTGACGCTGCAGCTACAAAGCGCTGCGCCAAAAAACCGCAAGGGCCTCTATGCCATGGTACCCCAACTGGGCGGACCTATCGGATTCGTTGTGGCCGCTTCGATATTCTTCGTTCTCAACGGTTTTCTGACAGAAGAAGAGTTTATCAAATGGGGCTGGCGGTTCGCATTCTTCGCAGTAATGGCGGTGAATGTCGTATCCCTCTATGCTCGCGTCCGGCTGCTGAATGCCGATCTGGGTGTTGAGCCGGAAGTCACGGAATCTGCACCTCTGAAAGAGCTGGTTCAGAACGAGGGCAGAACCATCCTGCTTTCGGCCTTCCTGCCTCTGGCCAGCTATGCGCTGTTCCACATGGTCACCGTGTTCCCGCTTGCATTCGCAGCCATCTATGAGCGGTTCGAGATCACCGAGGTTCTGACCGTGCAGTTGATTGGCGGTACGCTGGCGATCCTGACAGTGATTGCATCGGGCATTCTGGCGGACATGTACAACCGGCGCACGGTGATCAAAATCAGCACGGTTCTGATCGTCCTGCTCAGCCTGTTGATAGGAACGTTGGCTCATTATCCATACGCCTACATCCTGTTCGGCTTCCTCGTGCTGGGCCTGTCATACGGTCAGGCAAGCGCCATCGTGCCAAAGCGTTTTCCGAAGAAATACCGCTATTCCGGTTCCGCTATGGCGACGAACCTGTCCTGGATTTTCGGAGCAGCCTTTGCGCCCCTGGTGGGAATCGGACTGACTGCAGTGTTCGGCCTGTGGGCTGCAGGGCTTTATCTGCTTTCGGGTGCGCTGGTGACATTTGGCGCGCTTAGCCTGCTGAACAAACGCGATTCAGACGACAGATCAGCTTGATCGACGAATTTGTTTACCGGGTAAGCGATGAATGCTTGCCCGGCGAGCGACGTAATGCAGACTTAGCTATTCGGCAGCTTCAACCCGAATGGATCTGATCGAAGGATCTGTGCGCCCGTAAGCTGCCAAAATTCGACCACTCCACTTCTGGGCGATGTAGTCTGCCATGAAACGAGATGGCGCCATCAGGGTTGCGACGCCCCCTGCCCTCTCGATCTCGGTAAGGTGCTGAAACCAGCTTGACCAGAGTTCAGGGTCGCGCCCATGCAGGGCCGCCTGAACGGCGCTCCAGACTTCGTCACCGTCTGTCTGAGCCAGGGGTGGCTTAACTGCGAATGGAACTATGTTCGAGGGTTCGACTTCCGGCTCATGTCCCATTCGTTCCGCAAAGTCTGAGCCAATGACAGGCCAAACCGTAGACGTATCCAGCATGATCTGTTTGAGGTCCAGCTCGTAAACGGCAACGCGTCCGCGAACAGCCGGGCGCTTAACCGCTATCCAGCCCAAACCACGTAGCTTGGCCATTTCTCTTTTGACCGTGCGCTCATCGACAGACCAAAGGCGGGCAATTTCTTCCCGCCCGATCGACAACTCATTGTTACGCCAGTTGTATCGCGTGGTGATCAGGCTCACGATTCGCAGAATGCTGCGCTGACGATGCTTGTCTCCGGATAAGGCATGGACAGCCAAAGCCGATAAAATATCATACTTGAGGGCTGGCGCATTTCGGCCAACCGGCTTTGAAAGCTGCATCCGGGTCCTCACCGTCTCGATCTGCCTCGTGCGGGTTAGTCCGCATCGTTAGCGCCGTTTCCCAACGCTTTTCGTAATGTTGCCCTGATTAGCGTCCAATGTGACGATTCTGTCAAGAGCCCTCTGAAATTGATGCAATTCGGAGCCCCATTCCGATCTAAAAATATAAATAGATTGGTGAAGTATTGGTGATGGGGGACATCTTGCGCGTCCCCCTATTTGAGAGGTTTGTCCCCCTAAATCGGGCAGAGCTCTCCGGTCTGTCCCCCTAAATCTTGTGCACTAAGCCAAGCGATGGGTGAAAGCAGGGAGGTCTCCTCTCCGAATCGGTCGGGCGTCAGAAAACCCTTAGTTTCTTACCCGCGGGTAAGATTGGGATTTCATAATAATTTCTTTTGCCAAAAACGCAAACCAAGCGTAAAAAGCGAATAGGCAAAAATTTACGTCCAATAAAAAGAGAGCTGAGGCATGTACACGCACGAAGACCTGAATGCATTGCGCAATCAATCCCTGAAGTTGCAGGGTTGGATTCGCCAGCAAACTTTCAGCCCCGAGATGGAGAAGACGCTGCGCCGGTTTTCCAGCTGGGAAGTTTCCGAGCTGATATTTCGGGTGAACCAGTCAACCTTTCGCGGCAAGCTGGCCGCTGACCCTTCTCTACCCGGTGGAGAGGTGGAGCCAGACGGCCGGCAACGTTGGTTCAGCCTTGAGGAGGTCAATGAGCTGCGTCGACGGCTCAAGGTCAATCGCAGATCCCTGATGCCGCCACGTCCTGTAGGAAAGCGGGCTATCCGTGCGGCAGTCGCGAACTTCAAGGGTGGCGCCGGCAAATCGACCGTCGCATTGCATCTAGCGCATGCCGCCGCTCTGGATGGGTATCGCGTGCTGGTGGTAGATTTCGACCCCCAGGCGACGCTGAGCCATTCCATGGGTCTAACGGATGTGACCGAGGACTTCACCGTTTGGGGCATCATGGCGCGGGACCTGATCCGCGAGACCGAGCGGATGAACAACCGCCCGGCGGCAGCGGAATCTGGAACTGCCCTGCCCCGCCGCGAGTTGCCGCCCTCGATCACCGACATGGGTCTTGGTGACCTGCGCATCGCAGACTTTATCAAACAAAGCTCATGGTCGACCATCGATGTCATCCCCTCCTGCGCCAACGCTGCCTTCGTTGAATTTGCCTCTGCGCAGTATCGGCATCTGAATCCGGAATGGTCGTTCTTTGCCGCGGTATCCCGATATCTCGATCAGATTCCCGACGATGCCTATGACCTGATCCTGTTCGATTGTCCTCCGGCCATTGGGTATCAGTCGATGAATGCGGTCTTCGCTGCTGACATGCTCTATGTGCCGTCCGGCCCAGGATATTGGGAATATGACTCGACCACGTCTTTCATTGGTCAATTGGCTGAGGCGCTCGAAGACCTTGCCTATGGTTTCGACAAGACCTTACCCACGGGTAAGATTGGTCTGCCCAAGACATTCTGTGAACTTCGCTTCTTGTTGACGCGTTACGAACCCGGAAACGCACTGCACCTTGCCATGTTCGATGCGTTCCGCAAGGTTTTCGGCGAACACGTTGCCGAGCACCCTGTCGAGATGACCCGCGCAGTTGAGCAGTCAGGCCGCTTCCTGAGCTCGGTCTATGAAATGGACTACCGCGAAATGACACGGGAGACCTGGCGGCGCGCACGATCGACCTTTGACAATGTATATGAAGAATTCCGGGGCGTAATGTTGTCGGCCTGGGACAAGCTGGAGGATGACGCATGAGCCGTAAACGCAGAATGTTCGATATCGATATGCCGGCTGTTGAGGATATACCGGTTGGCAAGGTTCCTGACAAAGTACTCGAAAAACGTCGCGGTCCAATGGCCGCTGCGATTTCCGAGAATGCGGATGCGTTGCGGGACCAACAATCTACAGAAGATGCAATTCGGTCCGAGAATGATCGACTGGCGCATGAGCTTGTCCGTTTACGTTCCGAAGGTCTTGTGACTGAGCACATCGCATTATCCGATGTGATGACTGAAAAGCTGACGCGCGATCGCAAACCCGGCCCTGATCCCGAACTGGATGAGCTCAAACTTTCAATCCAGGAGATTAGCCTGTCCAACCCCATCCGCGTAGAACGTCGACCCGATGGACGATTTGACCTGATTCAAGGAATGCGGCGCCTCTCGGCATATCGCGCCCTGTACGAGGAAACCGGTGATGAAGCCTATGCCAAAATCCCTGCAGGTATCGCCGAAGCGTCAGAGCTGAACGACAGCTATCGCCGTATGGTGGATGAAAATCTGATCCGCAAGGATATCTCCTTCGCTGAAATGGGTGCACTTGCGCGGGCATTTGCAGATGATCCGAACAACGATTGTGTGGATGTCGATAAGGCTGTGTCGATCCTGTTCAAGTCGGCGAGCTACACCAAGCGCAGCTATATTCGGGCTTTCGCCAGTCTTCTTTCCTTGCTGGAGAAAGTGCTGATGCATCCCAACGACATTCCGCGCAATGTCGGTGTGGAACTGAAGCGCAAGTTTGATACAGATCCCGGCCTTATCGGGCAGGTGAGCTCTGCGTTGATGAGTGAACCTGACCGGGACAGTAGCCGTGAGGTTGCCATTTTACGCAGCTTCTTAAACACAGAAGCTGCCGAGCCGACCAAGAATGCAACGAAGAACAACAGCAAACCACGTCGAGCCAAGACAACGTTTCAGGTGTCCGGACGGGCAGGGATCGCGAAGTGTTCGGCATCAAGCGGGCGTATTGATCTGCGGTATGACCTCGATTTCACACGGGTCGACAGGGCCCGGTTGGAACAGGCCATCTCAACACTTATTGCGGATCTCTGGGAAGAGGATGATCTTACCCACGGGTAAGAAAATGATATTTGGCTTGAATTTCAGCAATGGCGCCGGAGAGAGTTCCGGCGCCATTTTGTTTGCAAACTATCCCAGCAGATCCGTCGCCGGGTTCTCGGCAATATCGACGTCATCGTAGTATTTCTGGGCCTGAGCGAGCGAGCGATGCAGGGAGAGGCGCATTGCGGCCTGAATCGGCGCACCGTCCAGCGCCGCTTGTGTCAGGAAGCCGGAGCGCAGCCCGTGCGGTGAGGCAAAGTCTTCGGGCAGGCCCGCCAGTTTCAGCCGGTGCCGGATAATCTGATAGATCGCATCGGGTGACAGGCGGCGCTTGAGTACGCGATCCGCTTTGGAGATAGGGCGGAACAGCGGTCCATCGCGAATTTCGCCAACCTCGATCCAATGGACCAGCGCCTGTGCGGCGCGCCCCTTGAGCACCAACCGGGGTGTTTCACCTTTCTGGGTGGTTTTGGTTTCCAGCAGCGAAAGCCAGATCAGCCCGGCCTTGTTGAAATCCTTCAGACTGACATCTTCGCGCCGCAATCCGGCAATCTCGGAACGTCGTCGCCCACCCGAGGCCCAGCCCAGCATCAGCAAAGCCCGGTCACGGCAATCCCGACGGCTGCCACGGCAGGTTGCCAGAAGCTGCTCGAGAATGCCACGCGTGATAGGATGGGCAGATTTCGGGGCAGGAGGGCGGGCCGTAGCCCGGCGCGCCTTGGCGCGCGCCTGTTTGACCTGGGGCGCATCAAAAGGGCTGGTGAGGTTCTTCATCCGGTGGAACGCCAGCCAGGACGCGATGCGCCGGTCCAGCGTGGACGAGGCCGGGCAGGTTAGCGTCTTGCGCAATCCCTGCGCAATCAGCATGTCCGCTGATTGCCGGGCGATGTCCGCCTCAGATGCGCTGCTGAGATCGCGGGCGTGATCGAGAATGAAAGCGAGCGCTGTGGCCTCGGATTCCGGCCAGGCCAGTGCGGCACCAAACCGGGCAGATTTCCATGCTGTGATGTAGACCAGATCACGTTCGTAAGCCCGTAAAGTGTTTTCCGGGGTTCCTCGGATATACAGGTCACTCAGAGCCTCCTGATCGGCGAGAGTTAGGGTAGGGGTAGTGGCTGGTAGATATGGGACGGGAGGCTTCATGGCCGCCATTCTGTGCCGATTTTCTGGTGAAATCAATCACACATGATAATAGATACTTATCGAAGGTAATAGTGAGTGAGTCAAATTTCTAATGTAACGAACAAAAAGAGCGAATTATGCGCATAATGGTGGCTGGCATATTGTAAACCAATAAAACTACTGGAAACTGACGCAATTTCTGAACAATGCTGAAGGAGGCAGAAGAACAGCCGACACCCTGTCAAATGCATAGGCTGCTGCTGCAGGGAGTTTTCGGGCGTTAGTCGATCTCTTGCCATCACGCAAACCAGGTCAATGCCTGCCCAATTAGCCTTCAAGGGGTTTTTGAGTGTCGAAGTTCGGCTTTGGTTGACCTTTGGTTTGATGTAGCGCGGGTCGGTTTCGACAAGGTGTTGACGCTATGACCCCGTAGGTAAGACAGTTCGTCATGAGCAAACGTGTTTCGAAAGCCCACTTGAATGGATGCCGTTCTCTGCGATCAGTGATTTTATACGCCGTTTGAGCCTAACGTTGTTTCGTACCGAGGGTGTGCGAGTTTGAATACTTGTTGGCGGGGCGCGGCATCATCGTCAGTCACGAAACGATTTGTTCATGGTGATTAAACTCGGACCTCAATTGGGAAGATGTTTCCGCAGTATCCACACTCGGTGAAGGCTGGCGTTTCTATGCCGGGAATGATCTTCTAAAGTTGCATCCTTGTTTCTTAGAGACCGCTGCGTCGTGGCCATGCTGAAGAAAAACGAATTGACCGAGATTCTGGTTCTGGTCACGCCGCATTTCAATCTTGCGGCGACGATGGCGTTTTTGGACCCGTTCAGGGCTGCAAACTACCTGGCTGGAAAACAGCTTTTTCAGTGGAGTATAGCGTGTGAAACCGGCGCGCTTTGCCAAGCCAGCAACGGGGTGGAAGTTGCGGTCAGGCCGCTGGATTCCATTAAGCAATCACGACCAGACATAGTCGTTGCGTCCAGCAGTTGGACGCCCGAAGCTTTTACCAGTGAGCCCCTGCTTTCTGCGATACGCAAATACGCACGGACTGGCAGCTATGTTGCAGGGATCGATACCGCGGCCTTCATCCTGGCCGAAGCAGGTCTCTTGCGGGGGCGACGTGCCACCGTCCATTACGAGCATATAGATGCTTTCGGTGAGAAATATCCAGAGACTGAGGTGTGTGAGGATTTGTTCCTTCACGAAGGCAATATCGGTACTTGTTGTGGCGGGACTGCAACCGGCGAATTTGCACTGTTTCTGCTGCACGGGATTGTCGGCGATGCACTGACAAACGATTGCGCAAAATATCTGTTCTATCCCAATCTTCGTGGGCTGGGCGCACATCAGACCGACAGCCAACTGGAACCTCTGGGAAACACGGCGCCGCCCAAGGTCCGGAAAGCGATCGCGATCATGGAACAGCACTTGGAAACGCTGATTACCATTCCCGAGCTGTGCAAGCTTGCTGGGGTTTCTCAGCGTCAGTTGAACCGCCTGTTCCAGGAGTATGTGAAGACCAGTCCGCAATTGTATTACCGGGATATCCGGTTGGACCGGTCGAGAGGTTTGGTCACACAGACAGAGCTTCCCATCTCCGAAGTTGCGCAGGCCTGCGGATTTCCCAGCCAGGTCCATTTTGCACGTGCTTACAAGCAACGCTTTGGTCTGCCTCCAAGTCAGGATCGGATCGAGGGCAGGGTACCGTTCGAGTTTCGGGCCTGGCCGATGTACCGTCCAGCTGTGGGTATAAGGGATGGCGAATAAAGTTTAGTTTGTGGCGATTTGACTGCCCAAACCATTGTGGTTTTTGGCAGATCATACCTTTGCAAACCGGCAGGCAAAGGAGTGTCCTAAATGACAGACCTACCGACCCAGGCTCAATTCGCGACCATCGCTGAGGGCTATTCGGCGGATGCGGGCAATTCGCAATCTCTGAAAGCCGATGCTTATGTAAAGCAAGAGTGGTTTGCTGCCGATCAGCGTGAAATCATAGCCAAGTCCTGGCAATGGGTTTGCCACGTTGAGAAACTGCGGGAATCCGGTTCGTTTGTGACCATCGAAATAGCTGGGCAACCTATTGCGGTGGTTCGGGACCGCGAGGGTGTTCTGAGGGCGTTTTACAACGTCTGCAAACATCGTGCACACGAGTTGCTGAAAGGGGAAGGCAATACGACCCGCATCATGTGCCCCTATCATGCTTGGGTCTATAAGTTGGACGGTCAGCTGGTACGTGCGCCGGAAACTGAACATCTTGAGAATTTCAGCACCGGTGAGATCTGTCTCGATCAAGTTCAGGTCGAAGAATTCGCTGGCTTTGTTTACGTCAATCTGGACCCGACCGCGGCATCGCTGGAAGAGCAGTCAGGCAATCTGGAAACTGAAATCCGCCATTGGGCACCCGACATAGACCAACTCACTTTTGGTCACCGCCTGACCTATGACATCAAGTCGAATTGGAAGAATGTCGTCGACAATTTTCTGGAGTGCTATCACTGCCCCACCGCGCACAAGGATTTCTGCGATCTGGTGGATATGGATACCTACAAGGTCACCACACACGGCATCTATTCCAGCCACATGGCGGATGCGGGGAAGTCGGCAAATACCGCCTATGATGTTTCCAACGCCACCGTGCGCACCCATGCGGTCTGGTGGCTGTGGCCGACAACCTGCCTGATGCGGTATCCCGGACGGTCCAGCATGATTGTACTGAACATCATTCCCGTCGGACCGGATAGGACATTGGAGACATATGACTTCTTCCTTGAAACGCCCGAACCCGATGAAGGCGAACTCGATGCCATCCGTTATCTGGATGAAGTCCTGCAGGTCGAGGACATCAGCCTGGTCGAAAGCGTTCAGCGTGGCATGAGCACGCCCGCCTTCACCCAAGGACGCATTGTCAATGACCCGACCGGATCGGGAAAATCCGAACACGCAGTTCACCACTTTCATGGTTTGGTTCTGGAGGCCTATGCCGGAGCCGTCAGATGACGCGGCCCAACATCGTTGTCATCATGGCTGATCAGCTGGCCCCACATTGGACCGGAGCCTACGGCCACCCGGTCGCCAGGACTCCGAATATCGACGCACTGGCGGCGCGGGGAATGCGATTTGATGCGGCTTATTGCAATTCGCCGCTTTGCGCACCGTCTAGGTTTGCCTTCATGTCGGGCCAGTTGATCAGCCGCATCGCCGCCTATGACAACGCAAGCGAATTCCGCGCTTCGGTCCCAACCTTTGCTCATTATCTTAAGGCGTTGGGATATCGCACCTGCCTGTCCGGCAAGATGCACTTCGTAGGCCCCGACCAGAAACACGGGTTTCAGGATCGCGTCACCACCGATATCTACCCTGCCGATTTTGCGTGGACCCCAGATTGGGAGGCTCCGGACGAGCGCATCGATAAGTGGTATCACAACATGCAGACGGTCAAGGAAAGCGGTGTCGCTGTCGCCACGTTCCAGACCGATTACGATGACGAGGTCGGCTTTGCCGCGCGTCGTTGGCTGATTGACCGGGGACGCGAACGCGCGGCGGGGCAGGATACACCCTTTTGCATGGTGGCCAGCTTTATCCATCCGCATGATCCCTACGTCGCCAAACCCGAATGGTGGGACCTCTATGATGACGATGAGATTCCCATGCCTGAATATGTGCCTGCGCTGGATGAGCAGGATCCGTTTTCGCGCCGGGTGATGGATGGGATCGAAGCCAGCGTGGTGCCCCTGTCCGAGGAAGAGGTGCGCCGTGCCCGCCGTGCCTATCTGGCGAATGTAAGCTATTTTGACAGCAAGGTCGGTGCAATTGTCAAAGCCATCGACGATATCGGTGAACGCGACAACACCATCATCATCGTGACAGCAGATCATGGCGACATGCTGGGTGAGCGTGGGTTGTGGTACAAGATGAACTTCTTCGAACACTCTGCCCGTGTACCGCTGATTATGGCGGGCGCGGGTGTTTCCCATGGTGTAGCCGGAAATGCGTGCTCGCTTCTGGACCTGTTGCCAACCTTCATCGACATTGCTGGTGGCAGTGCAGTGACTTTGGGCGAACCGGTGGATGGCCGTTCCCTGATGCCCCTCGCGCGTGGCGAAGCCGACCCAGTGGATGAAGCGATCGGCGAATACTGTGCCGAGATGACGCCCTATCCCGTTTTCATGATCCGGCGCGGGCCTCTGAAGTACATTCATTGTGATGCAGACCCGCCTCAGCTTTATGATCTGGCTCAGGACCCGCTGGAAACGAAAAACATAGCTAATGAGCCTTCTTATCGGGATACTGCCGCAGCTTTCGCTGCAGAAGTGACCGAGCGATGGGACAGCGAAGAACTGCGTCGCAATATTATCGCCACTCAGAAATCCCGGCACGCGCTGCATGCTGCGATGGAGGCAGGGGCCGGAGAGCATTGGGACTACAACCCGCCGTCTGACGCCAGCCAGCAATATGTGCGCAACCACATGGATTGGACTGTGGCCGCCGAACACTATCGTTTAAACCCGAGGACACCCGATGACAGGAAAACTTGAAGGCAAAACCGCTTTGGTGACTGGCGGGCGCGGTGGCATTGGGCGTGCAATCGTCGCGCGCTTCCTCCGCGAAGGTGCCCATGTCTACGCCGCCGATCTTACCCCGCAGGGCTCGCTGTCTGAACATGACGAGGATGGCAGCGTCTTTGTCAAACTGGACGTCACGCAAGAGGCCGACGCAATCGCGACGATGGAGCGGGTCCAATCCGATACTGGTAAGCTGGATATTCTGGTCAATGCTGCAGGGATCGAGATCGAAAAAACCATCGAGGACACCTCGCTGGAAGAATGGAACCGCAGCTTTGCTGTAAACTGCACTGGCACGTTTCTGACTTCGAAATACGCACTGCCGCTGATGCGTAAAGCGGCCCAGTCAGGGACCAGTGCCAGCATTATCAACTTCGGTTCCTATGACGGGTTCATCGCTGATCCGGGCCTCGCAGCTTATTGTGCCACCAAGGGGGCAGTCCATGCACTGACCCGCGCGATGGCTTGTGACCACGGTCCTGAAGGCATCCGCGTCAACGCCATTTGTCCGGGCTATATCGATACGCCGATGTTACAGAGTTTCTTCACCGGCGATGGCTCTGGCGCGGGCGGGAAAACTATCGATCAGCTGCAACAGGCAGTGCGCGATGTTCACCCGATGCGCACCTATGGCACGCCCGAAGACATTGCCAACTTGGTCAATTGGCTGGCCTCGCACGAAGCACGTTATGCCTCGGGTCAACTGTGGGTGCTGGATGGCGGGCTGTCAGCCCAGGTGCAGCAGATGAAGCTCTGAGGATCGCGCCATGGCCAAGCAGAAACCTGTCATCATCACCTGCGCTCCGACCGGAGGGATCCACACGCCCACCATGTCCGAGCATCTGCCTATCACCCCCACTGAGATCGCAGCTGCATCGATCGAAGCAGCCGAGGCTGGTGCGTCGATTATCCACCTTCACGCGCGCGACCCGGAAACCGGAAAGCCCGATCCAAATCCCGACCTGTTCATGGATTTCCTGCCACGGATCAAACAGGCCACGGATGCGGTCATGAATGTCTCGACAGGTGGTGGTTTGGGCATGACCCGCGAAGAACGCCTGCGCGCCGCCGTGAAAGCTTCGCCCGAGATGGCGAGCATGAACATCGGGTCGATGAATTTCGGCATATTCCCGATGAAGGATAAGTATTCGAACTGGAAACACGCGTGGGAGCCCGAGTTTCTGGACATGACCCGCGATTTCATTTTCCGAAATACCTTCGCGGATATCGAATACTGCATAAAGGAACTGGGGCAGGGCCACGGCACCCGATTTGAATTCGAATGCTATGACCTCGGCCACCTCTACAACCTCGCGTGGATTCGCGATCAGGGTTGGATCGACGGTCCGATTTTTGTGCAGATGGTGTTTGGTATTCTGGGCGGTGTTGGCGCCGACCTCGATAACCTTATGCACATGCACACTATCGCCAACAAGCTGTTCGGGGATGAGTATGAATGGTCGGTTCTGGCCGCCGGTCGCTTTCAGATGCCCTTTACGACCCAAAGCGCATTGCTGGGTGGCAATGTCCGCGTCGGGATGGAGGATAGCTTGTACATCGGACCCGGTGAAAAGGCCGTATCCAGCGCTCAGCAGGTCCGGAAAATCCGCGACATTGTCGAAAATCTTGGCCTTACCGTCGCCACCCCTGACGAGGCACGTGCGCGCCTTGGGCTTAAGGGTGGCGATCAGGTTGCCTTCTGAAGGGGGAAACATGCAGACAAACATGCTGATCAATGGCGAGATGGTTGCGGGCGCCGGTGCCGAGCTGCCCATCGTCGACCCAGCCACCGAGGCAGAGATTGCCCGGTTACGAGAAGCCAGCCCAGAACAGGTCGAGGCCGCAGTGCGTTCGTCCGAAGCAGCCTTTGAGAGCTTCTCGCGCAGCACCCCGGCGGAACGGTCCGCGCTGTTGCTGGCTATCGCGGATTGCCTTGAAGAAAATCAGGATGAACTGGCCGAGCTAGAAAGTTTGAACGCTGGCAAACCCTGGCCCTCGGCTCGTGACGATGAGATGCCACTGATCATCGACACATTCCGGTTCTTCGCCGGGGCGGCGCGAACGATGTCTGGTTCTGCCGCAGGTGAGTATGTGGCGGGCCATACCAGTATGATCCGCCGCGATCCGGTTGGGCCAGTCGCGGCCATCGCACCCTGGAACTATCCGCTTATGATGGCCGCCTGGAAGCTGGCCGCTCCCATTGCCGCAGGTTGCACCGTTGTCCTGAAACCCTCGGAACTCACGCCGTTATCCACGTTACGAGCCGCTGAGCTTTTGAACGATATTCTGCCTAAAGGTGTTCTGAATGTGATCCATGGCGCCGGTCCGACTATCGGAGATCAGTTGATCAACAGCCCCGGGATGGAGGCCATTACAGTGACCGGCAGTCCTGCCACTGGCATGGCGGCGATGCGGGCTGCGGGCAACCAGATCCGGCATGTACATCTGGAATTGGGTGGCAAGGCCCCGGTGATCGTCTTTGACGATGCAGATATTGAGGCCGTTGCCGAAACGATCAGGTTTGGCAGCTTCTTCAACGCGGGTCAGGATTGTGCTCAGCCTTGCCGCGTGCTGGTACAGGATGGTGCCTATGACAAACTGGTTGCGGCCATTGCGGCTCAGGTCAGCCAAATCCAGATCGGCAGGCAGAAGGCTGAAGGCACTGAAATGGGCCCGGTGATCTCAGCCAGCCAGCGTGATCGTGTAGCGGGCTTCGTTGATCGCGCCCGAGCCAGCTGCGAGGTCGTAGTCGGCGGCGCCTCAGGCGATGGTGCGGGTTACTTCTACAAGCCGACTGTTTTGGCCAATGTCGACAACGATGCTGAGGTGGCCACTCATGAAGTTTTCGGCCCCGTCGTCTCAGTCTCTCGTTTCAGTGACGCCGAAGATGCCTTGCGCATTGCCAATTCTGACCGTTATGGGCTGGCCTCTTCGGTCTGGACCGCAAATGTCGGTCGCGCAATGGAAATGACCAGCCGACTGCGTTACGGATTTACATGGGTCAACACTCATGGGGTAGGGACCCCGGAAATGCCATGGGCTGCGATGAAAGGATCCGGAACCGGTTGCGACATGAGTGTCTATGCGCTGGATGCCTATACTTCGATCCGTCACGTCATGGTGGCACACTGATGCGGTTGGCTGGGAAAAGAGCACTGGTCACCGGTGGCCGCCAAGGCATCGGGCGCGGGATTGTTGAGGCTTTTTTAGCCGAGGGCGCAACCGTTAGCACATGCGGGCGCGGTAACCGGCCTAAGGGCCTGCCGGATGCGGTAACCTGGTACGGTGCGGACGTATCTGACGTGGAGCAGGTCGAAGAACTGGCTCAAGCTGCCGGTGTCGTCGATATTCTGGTCAACAATGCTGGCGTGCAGGTTGAAAAAACTGTTGTCGAAAGTACCGACGCCGATTGGGATCTGGTCATTGGGGCTAATTGTCGGGGCGTCTTCAATATGTGCCGGGCGTTTATTCCAACCATGCCGCAGGGTGGGTCGATCATCAATATCGGATCAATTTCCGGCAAGGTCGCAGACCCATCCATGGCGCTCTATAACGCGTCAAAGGCTTTTGTTCATGGGCTGACACGCTCGATCGCGGTGGATCATGGCCCAAAAATTCGTTGCAATGCGATCTGCCCAGGTTGGATCGAGACAGGCATGTTGGACGCTGGTTTTGATCTGTCCGATGACCCGCAGGCAGCCCGAAAAGACGCGCTGTCCCGGCATGCCACACGCCGGTTTGGCCAGCCTGGCGACATTGCTGCCATGGCCGTATGGCTGGCGTCGGATGAGGCAGGGTTCGCCACCGGGCAGTTGTTCACGATTGACGGTGGAATGACTGCTGCATCACCTATCAATACAGGGCTATTCTGATGGTAGAAATCTCACATACTGCTGTTCTGGGCGCGGGCACAATTGGCGCCAGCTGGACCGCCCTGTTTCTGGCCTCGGGCCGGTCTGTAACGGTCTACGACCCCGCCGATGGTGTGGAAAGCGACGTACGCGCCTATATCGACCAAGCTTGGAAATCCATGAATGAATTGGGTTTGACAACGCGAGGTTCCCCGGATCAGGTCAGCTTCGTTCGTTCGGCACGCGAAGCGGTTGAGGGCGCGGACTTCGTACAGGAGAACGTCCCCGAACGCTTGCCGATCAAGCACGCAATTTTTGCTGAGATTGAACCGGGTATCGCGCTGCACGCTGTCATCGCAAGCTCGGCTTCCGGTCTGACACTTGGCCAGATGCAGGCAGGTTGGCAAAACCCGGGTCGCTTTATTCTTGGCCATCCTTTCAACCCGCCGCACCTGATCCCGCTGGTCGAAGTGATGGGCAACGACCTGACTGACGCAGATGCGGTGTCCACGGCCGAGGCATTCTACAAGGACATCGGTAAGGTCACTATCCGCGTTAACAAGGAAGTCCCCGGCCATGTCGCCAACCGATTGCAGGCGGCTGTCTGGCGCGAGGCCATTCACTTGGTGCAAACCGGTGTCGCCAGCGTCGGAGACGTCGACAAGGCCATGTCCGCCGGACCCGGGTTACGATGGGCCGCCATGGGGCCGACGACGCTTTTCAGCCTTGGTGCCGGATCAGGCGGTCTTCCTGCTTTTTGTGATCATTTCGCCGACACGTTCAATGGCTGGTGGGATGATCTTGGAACACCCCAACTCACCCCTGAGGTTGCAGAATTGCTAGCACAGGGTCTGGCGGCATCGCACAACGACACATCAGTCGAAGAACTTGCCGCTTTGCGCGATGCGAGAATTGTGAAGATGCAGGCGGCTTTAACAGAAGTGAAAGAGGGAAAGTGACTTTCGAAAAGCAAAATGCAGCCCAGAAATAGCAGGGCTGCCACCTATTCTGCTTGCTGTGCACTCAAGGGAATTTGTGACTGAACCGCTTGGGACCAAAAAAATCCACTATGGGTTGGGAACAACCATTGTGTGTTCCGGTTTCCAGCTCAGCCAGATTTCGCCGCCTTCTGGTAGGTCCGGGATGTCCTGATCGCGCGCGATCACCTTGAATGTGTTTCCGCCGTTTTCCAAAACACAGGTCGCCATTGCACCAGCAAAGATGCGCCGGACCAGTGTTGCGGGGATCTTGGAAATCGCATCCCCGCCGGGCTCCGAGGTTGAAATGCTCATGTTCTCGGGCCGGACAGCGAGAGTAGACTGCTCTGTCGCCCCGCTTGGCAGCTTGATATCCGCCCTGGCAGAGCTCAGCGCTGTGCCGCCCTGAGCGGTCAGAATGTTTGCTTCACCCAGAAACTCGGCTGTGAAGATATCGACGGGGTTATTGTACACCTCCCGTGGTGGGCCGGCTTGAATCATAGTGCCCTGCCTGAGGATGCCGATCTTGTCGGACAATGTCAGAGCCTCCTCCTGATCGTGGGTTACAAAGATCGTAGTAATCCCAATCTCGCGCTGGATGCGCTTTAGTTCGATCTGCATGTCCACACGCAACGACTTGTCCAGCGCTGACAGAGGTTCGTCCAGCAACAGCACTTTGGGATTGGTCACGATTGCCCGTGCCAATGCCACGCGCTGTCGTTGCCCGCCGGAAAGCTGGTGCGGTTTTCGGTCGCCTAACTGGCCGAGCTGAACGAGCTCTAACGCCTCACCCACACGGCGGCGCTCTTCTGCGGCGCCTACTTTGCGCACGCGCAGACCAAAGCCCACATTGTCCGCCACTGTCATGTTGGGAAACAGGGCATAGTTCTGAAACATCATCCCGATATCGCGCTTTTCGACCGGAATGTTCTCGACAGATTGGTCGCCGATATAGATCGAGCCGCTATCCGCAAAGATGAATCCCGCGATCGCGCGAAGCAACGTTGTCTTGCCACTGCCGGACGGGCCGAGCAGGGCAAAGAACCCGCCGTTCGGGAAATCCATGGTGACATCGTTCAGCGCCTTGAGCGATCCAAAGTATTTAGTGACGTTCTGGACAGAGACTTCGGCCATCAGCGCTCTCCTCCGAAATTTGAAAACCGGGCTGCAAACAGCATCACGGCCATTGAGATGACGATTATGATTGTCGAGATTGCGTTGATTTCCGGCGTGAAACCTTTGCGGATCGACGTGTAGATCAGCACCGGCAAAGTACTGTCACCGGGTTCGGACAGGAAATACGAGACGACGAACTGATCAAAGCTGACCGCGAAGGCGAACAGGGCACCCGCGATGATACCCGACGCAATCCATGGCAGGGTCACGCGTCTGGTCACGGTCCAGCTGTCTGCGCCCATGGATCGGGCAGCCTCTTCCAGAGTCACGTCAAAGGTCGCCAGCCGAGCGCTTACCACCACGATTACGTAAGGCAGAGCGAGAGCGACATGGCCAATCAGAACAGAAGGTGTGCCACGCCCCAATCCGACGCCGTAGAAAAAGATCAACATTGCCGTGCCGGTAATGAGCCAGGGGATTGCGATCGGCGGGAACAGCATGACCTGCAGAAATCGCTTTCCGCGAAACTCGAACCTGAAAAGCGCCAAAGATGCGGCTGTCCCCAGTGTTGTGGCAATCACAGTCGTGGCCAGCGCGATAAGAACCGACCGGGTCGCAGCATTCAGGATCTCGGTATTCTGGCTGAGCTTTTCGTACCAAGTCAGCGAGAACTCAAATGGCAGCTGATAATATTGCGAGGCGTTGAATGACATGAACGCCATGACGATGATCGGCGCGTAAAGAAAGAACAGGATCAGCCCAAGCCAGGCTTTTCCGATCCAGGCGAGATAAGTCCCCTTCATGTCTGAGCCCTCCGCAGAACCGGGCTGGCGGTTGCCAGGATCAGCAACACAACTGCCAGCAGGATAAATGACAATGCGGCTCCCAATGGCCAGTTGAAGACAGCAACGAATTGGTCCTCGATGACGGTGCCAAAATATGTGCCAACGCGTCCGCCTAGGATGCGGGGTTCCATGAATGACCCGACTACGGGCACAAATATCAGCACGGCGCCCGCCAACAGGCCTGGCAGCGAAAGAGGGAGAATGAGGCGCCACAGGATGGTCAACTTGTTAGCACCCATTGAGCGGGCGGCATCGATCAAGCTGTCGTCTATCGCCTGCAGCGCCAGATACGACGTCAGGATCACATAAGGTAGATAGGAATGAACCAGCCCGATCACGATGGCCGGAGTCGAAAACATCAGATTCACATCCACCTCAAAAGGCAGAATTGCATTCAGGCCCAGATCGAGCACTCCGTTCCCGCGCAGCACGATCGCCCATGAAAAGATACGAACCAGTGAGTTTGACCAGAAGGGTAGGATAACCAGCAGAAACAGTGCCTCGCGCGATTTTCCCTTGATCACCTTGGCCAACACATAGGCGCAGGGAAAACCCACAAGCACCGAAACCGCGGTCACCGTCAGGCCGAGCTTGATGGATTTCCACAGCAGCGTTGCATAGGTCGAGGTTTGAAAGAACGCCTGATAATTGTCCGTGGTGTAACGCCATTCGGCATCGCCAAACGGCACATCCGACAGAAAGCTGAAATAGAGCATCGCCGACAGTGGCAGAAAAATTGCCACTGTCAGCCAGATATAGGCGGGGGAAAGCAACGAGGCGATCTTGAGCCTGTCCTGACGGGCAAGAACCGTTGACATGTCTGCTTTCTCCCTTGCTTTGGCCTGATTATTGCGCGGCCTTCAGGCTTTGCCACAATTCCAGGTACTTCTCGCGGTTTTCATCGGAGACCGGACGCTGGAACTGCACACGGGCCACAACGGCAGGATCGCCCAGAACGCGCTTGTTGAATGCGTCATCAGGCAGAGCATCAGCGGCCTTGGCATTTGCCGAGGCCGGGGCACCGCTTTCGGCCCATTTCACATAAAATTCCGGGTCAATCATCCAGTTGATAAAGGCGTGTGCTGCCTCTTTCTTGGTAGAGGTTTCAGGGATGGACAGCCCGTCAAGCCAACCGATTGCGCCTTCATCAGGGACGACGAACTGAACCGGCAGACCAGAGGCCATCGACCTGCTTGCAGAACCGGACCAGAAGGTCGCCACGTCCAGATCACCGGCGGCCATGAACTGGTTCCAGTCGTTCTCCGAACCCCAGTAGGTTTTGATCTGTGGCATCAACGCCGCCAGCTTGGCCTCAATGGCATCCAGATCCTGAATGTCGTTGATGTCCTGACCGGTGGCGATTGCCGCGAACTGAACCGCCTCCAGCGCATCGTCGCGGATCGACACCTTGCCTTCATGTGCTGGATCCCAGAACACCTCGATCGAGGTTGGCATTTCGCTGAACTCATTGGTGTTCACTGCAAACGAGGTCAGGCCCCAGGTCCAGGGCACACCATGTAGCGCACCACCTGCATTCAGGTCCTGATTGGTGGCCATGTTCTCTGAGACATCGCTAAAGTTGGCAACAAGCGAGCTATCGACCGGCCCAATCAACCCTTCGGCCTGCGCCTGAGGGGTGAAGGCCGCATTGATCAGAACCACGTCATAGGCACCCGGATTGGTCCGCAGCTTTGTCAGCATCTCCTGTTCCGAGTTGAAGTATTCATGAACAACGGTGTGACCGGTGGCTTCGGTAAACGCAGCGATGGCCCAGTCCTGATCGGTGCCATAGCCCTGCCAATTCAGAACGCGAATTTCATCAGCCAGTACGACCGTGCCCATGGTTGTGAGGGCAACTGAGGTTGCCAGAAAGATGTGTTTGTTCATTGTCGTCTCCCAGTTGGATGGTCTTTAGCTTCGGTTCTCGATCAACCAGCCTCTTTCTTGCTCAGGGCGTTTTCGACGACCGCTTCGGTTGGGGCCGTCGCCGGTCCTTTTTGTGTGGTCGACAAAGCTGCTGCGACATTTGCGTAAACGGCAGCTTGTTTTGGGGATTCGCCGCGTGACATTCGGGCAATGAAACTGCCGATATGAGTGTCACCGGCCCCATTTGTGTCCAAGGCCTGAACACGGAAAGGTGCGATGTGTTCAAGGGCACCCTGCCGGGCCAGAATGCAGCCGTCTTCGCCCAGACGCACTACGACACCTCCGTCGCCGGGGCGTGTTTCAGCGAGTGTTTTGGCGGCTTCGGCCGGATCAGCGTGTCCTGTCAAAACCGCTGCTTCCCGCATATTCGCGCTGATCCACGTTGCTCGGGTCATCGCTGCCTGAAGAGCCTCGCGATTTAGTGAGGCGACTATGGGCGACGGGTCGAAAACCAAGTTGCGTATTTTGTCGTCACCGGTCAGCCATTGGTGTAACGACTGACGCGATCCGGCGTAGTGCAAGGCATAACCCGATAACAGCGTCCAACCGAACTCATGAAAGCTGATCTGAGTCAGATCTTCGTCAGTTACATGCCCCTCGGCACCGTCGCTGGCCACGAACGTTCGCTCGCCTTGCGGGTCGATCATCACGGTGCAGCAACCCTGATCGCGGCTGAGATCCTGTGTCCGCAGGAAAGGAATACTCTCAGTGTTGAGGCCTTCGCGAACAATTTTGGCAAACGGACCGGACCCGATCGAGCCACCGTAGAACACCATCATGCCAGCGCGTTTCGCGGCGACCATCGCGTTGAAACCACCGCCCGGCGTGATTGAGAAACCTTTGACAATGGCTTCTTCCCCCGGCGCAGGCACGGCTTCGACTTCGTAGAGAAGGTCGGCAACGACACCGGACATCTGCAAGAGGCGATTGGTCATCTCGTTGCCTCCGTCGTGTCGCGTAGAGCATCTGCTGAAACGCCGCGCAGGGTCAGCAGTTGTTCAGCCGTCGCTTCGATTGCGAGGTCATTTGCCGAGCGGACAGGGGCAAGCACATTAGGGTCAATACTCTGGATGCCAGCGCAGGCACCTGCCATCGCGCCGGCAATCGCACCGATGGTGTCTGTATCGTCTCCTATGTTGGCCGCGATCTGTGCGGCTTCCCAAACATCACCTGAAGCCATTCGCACTACGCCGAATGCCGCCGGGACAGATTCATATGATGCGACAGACGTTCCCACTAACTGCGCAAATTCGTCAGCAGCGATACCTGTGTCCGCTAGGTTCAATGCGTAAGATATCCGCTTGCGCATATCGGTTTCACCTGACCGGTAACCGCGTTCCTGCCCCTTCTCGGTAGCATCTAAAGCGGCTGTGATCGCAGCGTCGTAATCAAGCCCGTCCACGCCGCTGCTGACAACGGTAGCAACTGCCGCGGCTGCGGCGATCGCCTCGCCTGTGTTGTGCGTCATCCGGCAGGCCAGTTCGACGCGGTCCAGAAAAGTGTCGGATGGTTCGTATTTGGTGGCAATTCCAACCGGGGCGATCCGCATCGCAGCGCCG
Source organism: Ruegeria sp. CH6 (assembly GCF_056537005.1). Taxonomy (NCBI): domain Bacteria; kingdom Pseudomonadati; phylum Pseudomonadota; class Alphaproteobacteria; order Rhodobacterales; family Roseobacteraceae; genus Ruegeria; species Ruegeria sp. CH6. The sequence goes on from NZ_JBQFQS010000006.1 coordinate 86,443, forward strand.
TTCGTTGTACCATTTCGTCCGGTTTCAAGTGCTGACTCCCCGGCCAGCATCGCGGCGAGCGCTGCTTTGGAGGACGGCCCCAGCAAATCGCGCAAACCCCGCGCCCTGACATCGCGTTCCCAATCCAGCAAGTCCTGTGCCCAAAGCGCCTCGTCAAAGCCATTGCAGTCTTCGACAAGGCGTTTCGCCAACAAGAACGCCTGCTCGGTGTCATCCGTCACCTGTGCCGCCCGAAGGCCGTGCGAAACGGGATGATCCGGGTAAGGCGCGACATAGGTGGTGATATCACCATAGTGGTCTGCGATCTGCTGTCGCGACAGGGTTTGGGATGGCATGCCTAATGCATCCCCGATCGCCATACCGGCGAGGGCACCACACGCGCGATCATATGCCAAGCCTCTGTCCGTCAACGCTGTCAAAACTCCATTTGCAGACCGAACAGGTCCGGATCCAGAATGCTCTCGACATATTCCAGGGTTGCCCCGTCGGCTGAACGCGTCAGACGGCAAAGCCGCAGCATTGGCTCGCCCTTCTCACGCCCCATCACGGCCGCATCCGCCGCGCTGAGGGCAGGCAGCACTCGGGCCCATTCTTTTCCCCCGTCGACGCTCAGCCCGCGAAGCCGCAGCGTTTCCGTCAATGACCCATTTTCAAGGCCGTTATCCAGGATTTCGGAAAACCCAGAACGCCAGGCAACGCGACTGCGTTCGAGCGAAACGCCCTGACCGGTTTTCACGCGAAACCGTAAGCGGTCGACGATCAGGAAGTCGGTGTCGGTCAAATCCGGTACATCAGTCAGATCCATTCCCCCGCGCGCAAGACGTAAGACGCGGGTCGCGAGCTCGGTGTCACCCGAGGACAGCGCGACACTCCATCCGGTGCGGTCGTCGATAGTTTGACCACCAAAGGTCACAAATGATCCGATCCCTCTCCGGGTCGTGATCAAGCCTTTGCGGCAGAGGATTTCGAGACTTTTGCGCACGGTATTTCGACTGACCGAAAACCGTCTGACAAGCTCATTTTCGCTGGCTAACGGTGTCCCGTTTCCAAGCCCGCCGGACCTGATCTCTTCTTCCAGCTGATGCGCTATTCTGACCGACTTGGAGGCTCCGATCAGATCGCTACTTGTTGATTCTTGTTCAAGCTTGTTCATACATGTACCTTATTCAGATTCAAAAACCTGTCAACAACGGTTTTGGGTTCATTCGCCAGTTGAAAACTACCGCAGAGAATGGCAGCAGCAGGTTCTCTGCTGCTGACCTACAAAAATGTAACTAGGGTGTGCTTTCCGCAGCGAGGCACTTGCTGAGATGGACATTGTTTTCTAAGGTCTGCGAACACAGTCACAATCTACAACGGGAGGGCACAAGCTGAACATGCGTATCATCCGCCGACTTCAGCATGGTCCCCGTTTCGCCCTGTAAATACGTTTGCAGGGCGGGTCCGAGAAACAACATTTCAATCGGTCTGCCCAAAGCCGCATCGCGGCACCTCCTAGTATGAGCAGAGACTCCGATGACTGTTATGAATATCAACGCATTAAGCGTAATCCGTGGTGATCTTCTTTTTGATAATCTGAACCTGGCAATTTCCAAAGGTGATCGCATTGGATTGGTTGCCGCTAATGGCCGCGGCAAGACAACACTTTTGGAATGTATGACCGGCCAAAACGAACCGACGACCGGACAAATCATCCGAGCGCGCGGTTTGCGAGTTGGATATGTGACCCAATACGTTCCAGATCATGCCTTTGCCAAAACGCTCTACAATTGGGTGTTGGACGCCCTTCCTACCGAGCAGGCGGAATATGAAAGCTGGCGGGTGGATGTGGTGCTTGATGACCTGAGTGTTCCGTACGAGTTACAGCATAGCCCACTCAATGATTTGAGCGGTGGTTGGCAAAGGACTGCACTGTTGGCCGCTGCCTGGATTCAGGAACCAGATATTCTATTGCTGGATGAGCCAACCAACCATTTGGATCTGCGTCGCATTGGACTGCTCCAAAACTGGTTGTCCGGGTTGCGGCGCGATGTAGCGGTTGTTGTGTCATCGCATGATCGAGCATTTCTTGATGCGACGACTAACCGAACACTGTTTTTGCGCAAGGAGCGATCACACGCTTTTCCGCTCCCGTTTTCGGCAGCACGCACAGCGCTTGATGAAGCAGACGCCGCTGACCAACGGCGGTTTGCCAATGATTTGAACAAGGCGCAGCAGTTGCGCAAACAGGCGGCAAAGCTCAAGAACATCGGTATTAATTCCGGGTCCGACCTTTTGGTCACGAAGACCAAACAGCTAAATGATCGGGCGGCGCAGATTGAGGCGAGTGCCAAACCCGCCCACCGGGAACACAGCGCAGGTGGTATCAAACTGGCCAACAGTGGAACTCATGCCAAAGCTCTGGTCACTTTGGATGACGCACGGGTTGAAACCCCAGACGGTCGGCTGCTGTACAAGACCGGGCGGAAATGGATTTTGCCCGGAGACCGCATCGTACTTTTGGGGGCGAATGGCACCGGGAAAACCCGATTGATTGAGATGGTACAAGATGCACTTTCTGGAAGCGGAGGAGCGGTCAGTTGTGCTCCCTCGGTTGTGCCAGCGTATTCTGATCAACATCTGAGCCAACTTTCGGATAGCGAGACGCCGATGACGGCTGTGGCGGGGCAGTTTGACATAGGTGACCAACGCGCACGCGGCGTACTGGCGGGTGCGGGCGTGAAGATCCAGATGCAAGATACCCGGATCGGAGCGCTGTCCGGCGGACAAAAGGCGCGTTTGGCGATGCTGATATTAAGGCTGAAAAATCCGAATTTCTACTTACTCGATGAGCCGACGAACCATCTTGATATCGAGGGACAAGAGGCTCTTGAGGATGAATTGATTACACATAATGCATCCTGTCTGCTTGTTAGTCACGATCGCAGTTTCTTGCGCAGTGTCGGCAATCGGTTTTGGCAGATCACAGGAAAGGGGCTGGAAGAAACGGACAGCCCAGAGCCGTTTCTGACGAAAGAGATGGGCTGATCGTGTATCCGGTGCTCCAGTAAATCTCTGAAGGTTAGCCATCGTGAAGCGGGCATTGATGTCTTTGCTGCGAAAGCTCATTTGTCCGCTTCACCGCCCAAGGCGAACCACACAAATATTGCCCGGTTTCTGCACTATGTGACGGCTATGTAAGCGAGACGCCAAAATCAGACCAACGGCAGCTCCGGGCTTAAAGATCTTGCTCAGGCTTTGAATATCTCGATCTCATCACGCAAACCGCGGACGGAATGGTATCCGACCGACTTCACGTTATGCGCCAGGTGTTTTGCGACGCTCTTTGTTATCAGCATCTCTTCGTCCAGAGTCTTGCACAGTTCCTGAACGCGACTGGCCACGTTTACTGCCTGACCGACGACGGTGAAATCCAATCGGTCGGGGCTGCCGATGTTGCCGAAGGTCACTTGTCCAAAATCAATACCGATTACAAATTCTATGGCTTCCCGACCTTGCTCTGAGGCTTTGTCGTTAAAACCGCGCAGATTTGCCAAAGCTTGATGAGCCGCTTGAACAGCAGACCTGCAAGAGGCTTGAACGTCGTCAGAATTAAATACTGCAAGTATGCCATCCCCCATGAATTTGAGAACATCGCCGTCTGCATCCTGAATGGGCGATACCACCATCTCGAAATACTCACCCATCATGCTCAGCAAATCGGTTACGGACCAGGTTGAGGCTTTCTCGGTAAAGCCACGGAGGTCTGCGAACAGTATCGCTGCGGAAACCGTCTTGTGTTCGCCTCGTTTTATATGTCCCTGACCGACTTCTTCTGCGGGGCCGCGACCCAGATAGGTTTGAAGAAGACTCATCTGAGAATGGCGCATTGCGATGGGTTCCAAAGCAGCGGCAAGAGCGTAGCGCGTGTCTTCAATGTATCTGATGTGCTTGTCCGAAAACCCAGTTTTCGCATTCGAGGTGAAACTGGTGCCCTGAACCGATCCATTGCCATGTTCCAGTGGGATGGCCAGAAAGTCTGTGGCACCGGCTTGGGTAAGCTCGGAATAAACAGGGTGTTCAGCCGCGAGATCGAGATCAATCAGGCGTTTGCGCAGAGGACGCCGCTGAGTGACGACATACTCAAAAGGACTGCCGTGCCAAGCGCTGGTCGACAGAACTGTGGTCGGCACGGTGTAGCGGTGGGTTTCCTCGGGCGTCCAGATGATCCCCCATGCGCTCAGCAGTGGGTTGGAGTAATTCTGAGCAATCCGTGCACGGCTCAACGGTACGCCAAGCTTCTCTAGGCCTTCGCAATAACTTTTGACGATTTTTACCTCGTCGCCAAGCAATCGACCTTTGGAAATCAACCAATGGTTCAGGTGATCAATCTCGGACACGGTTCTCTCGCAATGTGTTGGCGCACAGACAATCTATACACCGTTGGCAGTGAAAGCACCTATGCTGGCCCGAAGGGTGCGATGTTGAAAAGGCAGGCCCTCGCTGACCACTGCGCTGCGCCGATGGTAGCGAACAAGCTATCCCGATCACTGAGGTTTGTTTTGCGCTTCCAAATAGTACAATTACTGCTGCATGTGCAGAAATGGTATTGTCGCGATACTGCCATAAAAGCAGCCGCTCGTGTTTGCCGCAGCGATCTTGCTCAATCCAAACCACTGACCGCAGACTTATTGCAATAAGTCGACGGGGTGAGATTTCCCGACGAACTTTGCCCAAAGAACTGACTGAACTCAAACGTTGACCACCGCGTCAGCAGTCTAAGCACGAGTTCCGTATGAGATCAGCTCTGACAAAAAATGTCTGGGGCAATCGTGATTTAAGAAAGCCTCGGGCTCCAATTCCAATCAATCGTTCAGATATACCGTTTCACCGGTATCTATCGCCTGTTGCGCAGCTTGCCCCATTCTAACGGCCCAGAGACCGTCTTCTAAATTCACGTCCGGCTTGGCCTTTTCGCCACGAAGCAAAGCCAGAAAGCCCTCATGCTGATAATAGGTTGACCCGTTGTGATCCCCGGCTGCCAGCAGGCCGGGCTCCACTGGAACGTCCACTGACACAGGCCCTTTTGGATTGCGTGGACTAACGATTACCTTTGGTGTTGGTGCGTCTCCCAGGTGATCCGGCCAGAAGCGTCCGGGTCCGGGTACAAGCGCTTCGATTTTGGCGTCCGGCCCAACAGCCGATATTTCTTCTTGATAGCGAGATCCTTCTGCGAACATGCAAAGTTCCAGCATCGCGCGTGTACCCGAAGCAAACTCGGCAATAACATAGCCGTGGTCGAGAATGTCCGGAGTTTCGCCGTCGTAACTCTCGTCCAGATGGTTGACGGCCTGCCCCCCGCTAGCGGTGATACGCACCGGGTCAGATTTCAATATCAAGCGCATGAGATCGAAGAAGTGGCAGCATTTTTCAACAAAAGTGCCACCGGTATTGCGGTTGAATCGATTCCAGTGCCCGACCTTTTCAAGAAATGGAAAACGATGTTCGCGGATTGATAGCATCTTTACACCACCCGTCGCCTCAGCCTTTTCGATCAGAGCTGCAATGGGAGGCATATACCGGTATTCCATTGCAACCCAGATCGGGCACGGGTAATCGTGCTGTACCTGCTCCAGCCGATCCAAATCCCTTGAATCTGTAAACAGAGGTTTCTCTACCAGCAACGGCAGCGGGCGCGTGTTAGCAACTTCGCAGATCTGATCCACATGCAGATGGTTCGGGCTGGCAATGACGATACAATCGAGTTCTTTAACCGTCAGAAGCTCCTGCACCGAACCTACCATGATTGCGGTCGGCGCAATCTTCGCTGCCGCAGCGGCCATCTCTGGATCAGGTTCAAATATTGCCGTTACACGAGTACCTTCCAGCAAGTCGATATTGTGAAGGTGCTCTTGCCCCATCATGCCGCATCCAATCAGCCCGTAATTGATGGTCCGGGTCATGCGTGCTTCCTTTTACTTTAGACGTTGGACGTAGTTGGCCCGATCCGGATCGAACCATGTTTTCGAGAACTCAACGGGTTCGGCGCTTTCCGACCAGCTGAAACGTTCGATATAGCCGGCTGCGTCGCCCGCCTGTTTAGTGAAATTGGGCGGCGTCCAATCCGGTAATGGTTGGACTGAAACCCTGTCTTCGGCCCTTGCGATCCAAAACCCCAATTGGCGCTGATAGTAGCGGTAGAGAGAGTCGGAAAGCAGGCTCCGGTCGATCAATCCCGCTGATTCGTCGAGCCAGATTTCCTCGACCGCAATAATTGTATCATTCAGGTAGCGCATCCGGCGCACCCTTGAGCCTGCATCAGAAGCTCCGAAACTTGGCAGATCGGCCGGCTTCTTCAAATGATCAACCGACAGAATATCCGCTCGCGGCAGTCCACCCCCTTCAGGTAACTCAAGCCTGAACATCGCGTAGACGCTGTCCTGTGTTCCGGTCTCGCGAATATAGTTGCCCGAACCTTGAATACGCTCCAGCATCCCTTTTTTTTCCAGCTCAGCGAGCGATTTTCGCAACGTCCCAACCGAGACTTTCAACTCCGCTGCCATCTCACGCTCAGGCGACAATCGTTCACCATCAATCAGGCGGCCCGCTGCGATATCGCGGATCAGCAGTTCTGCGATCTGGATGTAAACCGGCAGTGCGTTCGGATTTCTGTCGGATGCGTTCATGTGGGGCGCTTCACTCGGTCGCAGGAAAAATTGATACACTATTGATCTACATCAAAGCGATTGCTACGCAAGAGGAAAAGCGAAACCGACGTGGAGAGCGACTCAGATGACCATCGTCCCAATCACATCGCCCGATCTGGAAGCGGTTGAGGTGTCTTGGTTCGCGGCGCTGTGTTCAGATGATTATCAGTTTCTGGGTGTGCCTGATGGTGACCTGCGGTCGAGCTGGGAGCATTGTTCCGGCATCGTGAGAGAGGCCGAGGCGCAAGGATTTCGCAATATCCTGTGCCCGTCTTCGTATCAGGTTGGTCAGGACACGCTGAGCTTTGTGGCGGGATGTGCGCCAATCACTGAAAAGATCAACCTGCTAGCCGCTGTGCGTTGTGGCGAGATGCAGCCGATCATGCTGGCCCGCACCATCGCTACGCTGGATCACATGCTGAAGGGCAGGCTAACCGTCAACATCATCTCGTCTGATTTCCCTGGTGAGAAAGCCGACAGTGCGTTCCGCTACCAGCGTTCGCGCGAAGTGGTCGAGATTCTGAAACAGGCGTGGACACAGGATGAGATCAACCATGCTGGTGAGGTCTACAACTTTTCGGGTCTGACGACCGATCCGGCGAAACCCTATCAGACTGGCGGCCCGCTACTTTATTTCGGGGGCTATTCTCCGTCCGCTTTGGACCTGTGCGGCGAACATTGCGACGTTTACCTGATGTGGCCCGAGACCAAGGATCAACTGGCTGAGCGGATGAAGGCCGTTCACGCGGTGGCCGAGAACTACAACCGGACGCTGGATTACGGACTGCGCGTGCACATGATCGTTCGCGATACTGAGGCCGAAGCTCAGGAATACGCGGATTACATCGTTTCCAAACTGGATGATGAATACGGTCGCGCCATCCGCGAACGCGCTTTGGACGCGACCTCTCTGGGCGTCGCGCATCAGGCGAAGAACCGGGATCTGGCAGACGAGTATGGCTATGTCGAACCTGGTTTGTGGACAGGCGTTGGTCGTGCGCGCTCGGGCTGTGGTGCCGCGCTGGTCGGGTCGACCGATCAGGTTATGTCCAAGATCGAAGAGTATCAGAAGATGGGCATCCGAGCCTTCATCTTCTCGGGCTACCCGCACCTGGACGAAGCAAAACATTTCGGCGCCCGAGTGATGCCCAATCTGAAAACCTGCTCGCTGCCCGAAGCTTATGGGCGCGTGCCTGCAACCACCCCAGCCACTCCACTGGGCAACGGAGTTCGCCGCTGATGCAACGTGTGAAACTGTCTGACACGCTGGAAATGAGCCGCCTTGTTTATGGCATGTGGCGCCTGGGCGACGACAGCGATACCTCGGCAGCCCATGTCGAGGCAAAGATCCAGGCCTGTCTGGATCAGGGTATCACCACCTTCGATCAGGCCGATATCTACGGCGACTACAATGCCGAGGCCGTTTTGGGTGCTGCCCTGCGCGAAAATCCTGCACTGCGCCAGAAGATGGAGATTGTCACCAAATGCGATATCGTGGCGCCTTGCGGGCGGTATTCGCATGCAAAGGTTAAGTACTACGACACGTCACGGGCGCATATCCTGAAGTCGGTCGATACCTCTCTGACCGGAATGGCGATCGACCATATCGATCTGCTACTGATCCACCGCCCTGATCCGTTCATGGACCACCATGAAACGGGTGCGACATTGGACGAGGTCGTCGCCAGTGGCAAGGTCGGCGCGGTTGGCGTGTCCAATTTCCGTCCTTGGGATTGGTCCCTGCTGCAATCGGCCATGAAAACGCAGCTGGTCACGAACCAGATCGAGATTTCGCTGGGTGAGATTAGCCCTTTCACCAATGGCGACCTAGCCTTTCACCAACAACATGGCCATCCGTTGATGGCGTGGTCCCCATTGGGCGGCGGTTTGCTGATGGCCGGAAATCCGCCGGTCGGTGTCGTTGCGGATGAGATTGCGGAGGAATTCGGCGTCGATCGAGCCGCTGTTGCGATTGCCTTTCTGCTTGCCCATCCGGCCAACATTCTGCCGGTTCTGGGTACAAACAATCTGAACCGGATCACACGCGCCTCGGACGCGCTCAAAGTCAAACTGGACCGTGAAAGCTGGTATCGTCTGTATGAGGCGGCGCTGGGACATGAGGTGCCATGATGAATGCAATCTCACGCGACATGACCCACACATTCGTGCCGCACAAGGACGACACTCGAACCCTGCGCGATGCCTTTGGCCGTTTTGCCACCGGCGTCACCGTCGTGACCTGCGACAGCGAAGATGGGCCGATCTGTATCACCGCCAACAGTTTCTCGTCCCTGTCGCTCGATCCGCCGTTGGTCATGTGGGCCGGTGACCGCAATTCGCGCCGGTTTCGTTATTTCCACACGGCACGCCATTTCAGCGTGCATGTTCTGTCAGCCCAACAGGCCGAGCTGTGTTTTGGTTGCTCAAAGGACGCTCATGCACTGCGCAAGATCGAACATGACCGCTGTGAAAACGGCACCCCTTTACTGCCGGGCAGCCTTGCCCGGTTCGAATGCGAGCAGCACGCTTATCACGATGCAGGCGATCACGTGATCGTGGTGGGCAAAGTGCTGAAGGTCAGCATGGCGGATGGAGACGCGCTGACCTTTTATGCCGGAAAGCTCGGCCAATTTGCGCATCACTAAGCGCAATATGACGACTGCGGGGCCAACTCGCGGCTGACAATGGGAGGATCCGCATGGGCGGATTGACGTCGGTGCTGGCACCGATTGCATTCGTAAACGAAACCGTGCTGCGATTGGGCCGCGCGGTTGGCGTTGTTGCGATTGTGCTCATGGTGATCGCAATCCTGATTCAGGTTTTCTTCCGATACGTGCTTAGCAACGCTTTGCCCTGGCCGGATGAGGCCGCGCGGTTCTGCATGCTATGGATGACCGGTTTGATGGCGCCGACCGCGTTTCGGCGCGGCGGGTTTGTGGCCATAGATATGCTGGGACGTCTGCTGCCTCGCACCATTGGTCAGCTGCTAAACTTGTTCCTGTTCGCCATCTCGTTGGCTGTGTTGTTGGTTGCAGTGAAAATCGGCTGGTCCGAAGTCACTGGCTTTGGTGGAAAGTTCGCAACTGCTGCTTTGTACCTGCCGACATCTTTCAGTTTTGACGAATGGTTCCGCATTCCGCGCAGTTGGATGATGGCGTCGCTGCTTGTTGGGATCGTATTGCTGATCTCGGTGAATATCGAACTCATACTGCGGTCCTTCATCACGCTTATTGGCGGTGGTCACCTGTTGCCGGAAATCCCGGATGCCGCGGTGGGGGCCGAATAAATGCTGATCTGGTTCCTGCCCACTTTCCTTGTTTTCCTGCTGATCGGCCTGCCGGTCTTTTTCGCTCTGCTGGCCGCGCCCGGCATTCTGCTTTGGCTCAACGGTCAGACGAATGACATCACGCTGCTTTATCGCAATGTCTACAATGGCATGGACAGTTTTCCACTGATGGCGATCCCTTTCTTCATGCTGGCCGGAGAGCTGATGAATCGCGGCGGCATCACTATCCGTCTGGTCGAGTTTTCACAGGCTTTGATGGGGCATTTGCGCGGTGGGCTTGCGCATGTGAATGTACTGAGCTCAATTTTGTTCGCGGGCCTTTCGGGGTCTGCCGTGGCGGACACTTCGGCGCTTGGGTCGATGCTGATCCCGGCAATGGAGAAACAGGGCTATACCCGCAAATTCGCGGCGGCGATTACAGCGGCGAGTTCCGTGATCGGGCCGATCATTCCGCCTTCGGGCATCATGATCATCTATGCCTACGTAATGGGCGAAAGCGTGGCTGCTTTGTTCCTTGCTGGTATCGTCCCCGGAGTGATGGTTGGCGTCGGCCTGATGCTGATGATCAAGGTCATGGCCGACCGTTATGATTTCCCGGTCGCCAGCCGCAAATACACCTGGCCCGAGCGTCGTCAGGCCAGCCTCAAGGCGTTCTTTCCGCTAATGACCCCAGTCATCATTCTGGGCGGAATTCTAGGCGGTATCTTCACTCCGACCGAAGCCGCCGCCGTTGCCGTGGGGTATGCCTTCATCATTGGCTTCTTTGTTCTGCGCACCCTGAGTCTGAAAGAAGTGCCCGAGGTTCTCAGCAATGCGGGCATGACCTCGGCCGTCGTGCTGTTGCTGGTTGGTGCAGCGATGGCGTTCAAGACTGTGGTCAGCCTCAGCCACGCGCCGGAACAACTCGCCTCGTTGATCCTCAGCCTGTCGGAGAATCCGCTGATCCTGCTGTTCCTGATCAACCTGCTGCTGTTCATCGTCGGCATGTTCCTGGATGCAGGCCCTGCGATCATCATTCTTGGTCCGATCCTGGGCCCTATCTTTACGAGCCTCGGCGTCGACCCAATCCATTTCGCCATTATCATGAGCGTCAATCTGACCGTCGGTCTGGCCACACCGCCGATGGGGCTGGTGCTGTTCGTGGCCGCCGCCGTATCGCGCGAACGGGTCGAAACCATTGCCAAGGCAATCCTGCCGTTTCTGGCCGTCGAAATCATCGTGATCTTTTTGATCACCTATATTCCCGAACTATCCATGACGATCCCGAGAATAACGGGATTTGCAAACTGAACTGAGTATCACAGGGAGGAAACGCATGCTCAGAGAATTCTTCAGAACCGCAGCGGTGACGACGTCGCTGCTGGCTGCATCCGCCATCACGGCGACAGCGGCTGATTACACTTTGCGCGCTACGGCCAATTCGAATGAAAACGACGAAGATTATGACGGCCTGATCGTCTTCAAAAATTACGTCGAAGCGGCCTCGAACGGTGCGATCGAAGTCGAGTTGTTCATCGGCACGCAACTGTGTTCGAACGGCGCGGAATGCCTGCAAGGTGTGGCTGATGGCACTATCGACATCTACATCTCTACCTCTGGCGGCGCTTCGGGCATCTTCCCTTACGTTCAAGTCCTCGACCTGCCCTACTTGATGGCCGATGACCGTGTGGCCGAGCGTGTTTTGTCTGGCGATTTCACGCGCACAATGCGCGACATGGCGTTGGAGGATTCCGGCGGTGCGATCCGCCTGATGACCATCGGCAACACGGGCGGCTGGCGCAATTTCGCGAACACACAACGCCGCATTGCCGAACCCGCCGACATGGAAGGATTGAAGATCCGCACCGTGGTCGCCGACCTGCCGCAGGAACTGGTCAAGGCTCTTGGCGCGTCACCGACCCCGATCCCGTGGCCTGAGCTGTTCACCAGCTTCCAGACCGGCGTTGTTGAAGGGTCCAAGAACGGCATCACTGACATCATGGGCATGAAGTTCCCGGATGCGGGCCTGCAATACGTCACACTGGACGGCCACGCCTATATGGGTGCGCTGTGGTGGATGAATAACGCCAAGTTCCAAGAGATGCCCGAGGATCTGCGCCGCGTGGTCGTCGACGGTTTCTATGCGCTGCAGCAGGCCACTTTTGCCTCGCCCAAGCGCAAGTCGATCCAGGCTTATGAAGATTTCGTCGCGGGCGGTGGTGACCTCTACGTCCCGACACCCGATCAGAAAGCCGCGTTCAAAGATGCGGCTACACCTGTTTACGAATGGTTCCAGTCCAACGTGGCTCGCGGTGATGAGATTTTTGCCGCGCTGACCGAAGCCGTTTCGATTGCGGAAGGCGAGATCAATGCGTCGCGCGATGCGGACCTGAACTAATCAATTGTGGGTCGGGCCTTGTGGCCCGGCCCTTTCACCGAAACGGGTACATCCACCCTTTGTAGTCGTTGACCAGAACATGCGCCCTTTCAATCTGCTCCGGCGACATTTTCTTGACCACTTCCTCAAGGCTGATCGCCGCGTCGGGATCGCCGCCAATGGCGCTGAGCGTGTACCACATGTAAGCCCGCACCAAATCAGGCGCGGGCATGCCAAGGCCCAGTTCATAATACCAGCCGACGCCGGATTGCGCCCCGGGATGCCCCTTCATCGAGGCACGCAGATACCACTCAAACGCTCTTTCATAGTCCTGCTCAACTCCAAGTCCGAGACCGTACATTACGCCGATCAGTTCCTCGGCCTCAGCGTTGCCCGAGCGCGCTGCTGGCAACAGTTCCTCACGCGCGGCTCCAAACTCACCGGCCTCCATCATGTCACGGGCCTGTTCCAGATCGGCCAGCGCCGGGGTCGCAAGAAGACAAAGGGCAAAAACAAACTGGCGCATGGGGTAGCTGCTCTCTTCTGGGCCGGGACGGCAATGGCACAGGAGTTGCCACGACCGCTGACAGATGACGATTTCCTGTCCTTTGATATGGAACAGGCCGCCATCGGTCATCAACTGTTTTACGACCCGATCCTGTCGGGCAATCAGAACATATCTTGCGCACATTGCCACCATCCGGATTTAGGCACTTCGGATGGGTTATCGCTGGGGATTGGAGAAGGTGGGGAAGGTCTGGGGCCTGACCGCACACCGGGAACCGGCCCTGATAAAATCCGCAAACGCATACCCCGCAATTCTTCGGGTTTGTGGAACCTTGGAGCCAAAGACATCCATACAATTTTCCATGACGGTCGCCTCAGTATCTCAGATGTTTACGGCAATGGCTTTAATTCCCCTGCACAGGAATGGTTGCCCGACGGGCTGAACTCCCTACTAGCTGCTCAGGCTTTGTTTCCACTGACTTCGCAGTTCGAAATGGCAGGCAACGTTGCCGAAAACCAAGTGACAGGGGCTGTGCATGATCGCATCGACAAAGGTTGGCCGATTTTGGCGAAACGCGTCCGTACCAGCCCGTACTACGGTCCTGCGATGGTTGCTGCCTTTGATGAAGTTGAGACTGCCGAAGAAATCACCATTACCCAGATCGCAAACGCGCTGGCAGCCTTCATGGCAATCGAATGGCGCAGCACGGATAGTCCGTTCGATCAATATCTGGCTGGTAACACCAAAGCCCTGACGGCTGCCCAGAAAAGTGGCATGGATCTGTTTTATGGAAAGGCTCAATGCTCCTCTTGCCATTCCGGCCCGTTGTTGACGGATCAGAGATTTCACGCCTTGGGCGTGCCACCTTTCGGTCCGGGTCGAACCCGGCAATGGGATCCGTATGCCCGTGATGTCGGACGCATGGGTGAAAGCGATCGTCTGGAAGATGCCTATAGGTTCCGCACGCCTATGCTGCGCAACGTGGCCCTGACCGCACCTTACGGTCACAATGGTGCCTTTCCCGATTTGGAAAGCATCATTCGCCATCACTTAGATCCTCACTCAAGCCTAGAGAATTGGAAACCTCAAATGGCCGCGTTGCCAAGCGTTCCATGGTTAGAGAAAGCTGATTTTTTGGTTTGGGAAGACCGTTTCGAGATGGATCGTCAGATCAGTAAGATCGACATTGATCCGATCCAACTTACAGAGCCGGAAGTTCAAAACCTAATTTCTTTCATGCACTCCTTGACGGGGTTCAGCGTGAATTCACCGAAATTTGGTGTACCCAAGGGGTTTGTTCCTTAACCCTCCCGCACATCCCTAGTGCCGTTGGACAAAACTGATTTGCACCAGCAGCATTGTGATACAAATTCGAATGGCGGCGTTGGGCCGTTCGCGATTTGCTGCAGTTGCAATGCTCAGACCATCGATGAAAGTCCGCTCAAGGCTCGAAGTATCAGTCAAAGCGCACTGCAGAGAACGGCGGCTTTGCACCCAAAGCAACCGACAGAGCAAAGTACACAAACGTCTACAATTCGTCGGTCTGTTTACACGCCTAATGTTGCTCGATCCCGATTGTACGGAAGGGGAAATGGTCAGCATACTATGAACGGCATCGGAGTTGCTTTACAGGGCCAGCCGTTCAGGCAGAGCAATTCTTACAAAACTGTATATCAGCGGTGAGTTGGATTTAAGGCTCAAACATCACTTCCTTTCAGATAGACGAAAGGACAAGATATGAGTTCCCTAATAGCCTTCTACCCCAGAGTTTTCAGCATTCTCAGTGCGATGTTCCTCGTCCCATTCGTTGTACTCTTCGGGCTGATGATGTCGGTCTTTGCACTTGGGCTATTTCTGATTTCGGTTGGGGCTTTGTTGGCGATTGGCAAGCAGGTCGAAGACGCAAACCTCAAAGTGCTTCAACCTTCTAACTGAATATCCAAAAATCAAAGCGGTATTCCCAATGTCCCCAATAACTCTGATCCTTGCTGCCACGTTCGTATTGGCGCACTTTGTTCTTGTTGGCCCATTTGTGCCATTCGCCAGTTTTTTTCCTGCCAGTCTCGGAGCGTTATCGATGAGTTCAATGGCCCTGTCGCTAATTTTGGCGGCGCGGTGGCGGGTCGTTGATCGCGTTATGGGCGGGCCGGACAAATCGTATGGTGCACATAGATGGCTGGGTTTCTTTGCCCTGGCTGGTGCGCTCGGGCATTGGGCGACAGCAGAGACCTTTGGTTCAGGGGTGGTGCCACTATTGGCGGAAAGTGGTGAAAGCGTGGGTTGGTATGCTGCGATGGGTTTGCTTCTGCTGACGTGCGCTGCGATGGTGCGGGCGATCCCCTATCACTTGTGGAAGGTCAGCCATATGTTGATGGGACTGGTTTTTCTGTTGGCAGCGTATCACACGTTCTTTGTTGCGAGCCCTCTTGCGGTCGGTGTTGCACCCTGGACGTTGATGGCTGTGGTCTCGGCTGTTGGCTTGCTTGCCTGGGGCCAAACCCTGTTACGCAAGTTTGAGTTGACGCGACTAGTGACCGTCGAAAACGCAACTCCCTTTGAGGGTGGTGTGGATGTAACGTTTCGCGCTGACAACCCGCTGCCCGCGTTTCGGCCCGGACAGTTCGCAACGATCGCCCACAATAGGGCTCGCGCCGAACCTCACCCCTTCACAATTGCTGGCGGCGACGAAACCTCACGCCGTTTCGTGATCCGCGCTGCCGGGGACTGGACCGATGAGTTCGTCAACACCGTCACCGCAGGCGACCAATTCCGTCTCGGGCGCGGTGTTGGGCGTTTTCTGCCGCAGGTTCGAGCGAAGCGTACAGAACAGCTTTGGGTCGCGGGCGGGGTTGGAATTACGCCATTTCTGGCGGCGTTGGAGCGCATGGAGCCTGACAGCAGCGCTCGAGTGAGCCTGATTTACTGCATTAGATCCAGAGAGTCGGCCGGAGCAATGGCTGACGTCGAACATCACGCTGCCCGACTGCCGCAAGTTGACCTCTATGTCCTCAGCGATATCGAAGGGGATAAGCTGACACCAGCGCTTCTGACGCAGATCATGCGCGACATGCAGGCAGAGTCACAGGTCTATCTATGCGGCCCAGAAGGACTGAAATTGATGGTCACGACCGCGTGGGAGATGCTCGGCAAAACCGGCCGCGTCCACAGCGAGCGCTTTGACTTCAGAGGTGCCTACGGATTGACGGATCTCATATACATCGGCAGACCTGCTCTTGAGGCGGCGCGAAACTGGATGGCCGGACGAAGGGAGATGACCGATGCGGCTTCTGGTACTTGAAGATGATCCTAAGCTTGGCCCTTGGGTGGAACAGGGACTGCGCGAGGCGGGCCATGTGGTCGATCTGTTCACGGATGGCAAGGATGCGCTCTTTGCCGCGATAGATCAGAGCTATGACGTATTGGTACTGGATCGTATGGTGCCCGGTTTGGATGGTTTGTCCGTCCTCAAGGCATTGCGGCACGCCAAAGTGACTGCGCCAGCTATATTTCTGACGGCGTTGAGCGAAGTGGACGATCGGGTCGAGGGTCTGCGGGCCGGGGGCGAAGACTACTTGGCCAAACCGTTCGCCTTCAGTGAACTTCTGGCACGGGTCGAGGGCCTAGGTCGGCGCCCCGGTGCCTCTGAAGAGACCGCTTCCGAGCTCACTGCCGGGGATATTACTATCGACCTGCACAAACGCACCTGTGTGCGTCAGGGTATGCCGGTGGACCTGAACCCCAAGGAGTTCCTGTTGCTTGAGGTATTCTTGCGCTCAAATGGCCGCGTACAGACGCGTACCATGTTGCTTGAAAAAGTATGGGACATGAATTTTGATCCCACGACGAGCGTTGTCGAAACCCATATCAGCCGCTTGCGTGGAAAGATCGAAAAGCCTTTTGGCGACACGGTAATCCGCAACATTCGCGGCACAGGTTATGTTTTTGAACAGGTTTAGCTCTTTGTTTCGCCTGTCGGCGATACGGCAGGCTCTGGTGTTGCTGACACTTTTTTCGATGATCTCAATCGCTGCGTGGGGGGGAACCTACTGGCTGGTTCAACGCGAAATGGGGCGGACGGTGGACGCAAGGCTAAGCAATCGGATGGAGATTGCGGTCACGGCCTTGGCAGCCGGCGAAGCCTTACCCACTCCTGATGATGGCGAAAGCGCTCGTTTGATAGAGGATACTGAGCGCCTCGGATTCTGGACAGACCCAGAACAGGGTGCCGAAACGCGCTATCTTCAGCGCCAAACCCCTCAAGGCGTGATCTTGTTGGGTGAAAACACTGAGCGGCAAGAAGAACTTCGTCATATTCTGGCGGCAGGGATGCAGATCAGCCTTTTGGGCAGTCTTCTTGCCGCTGGCTTGGCAGCCGTATGGATGGCGTTGCGGGCGCAAAAGCGATTGAACATCATCACTGGTGGTTTGGCGGACGTTGCCCGTGGGCAGTTGGACAAACGCATTGTTCTGGAGGGGAACGATGACCTTAGTCTAGTCGCAGGTCGCATCAACTCGACGACTGCACGGCTTGAGCAGGCAATGGCGGACATGCGCGTGCAGTCCTCAAACATTGCGCATGACCTGCGTACGCCGTTGGCAAGACTGCGGGCAGAGATCGAGACCTCTTTGAGCAAACTGGTCGAGAATGGCCGCCCCGTCACAGAACGCGATCTTGGGGAAGCATTGGATCAGATTGACCAGATTACGGGGACGTTTGAGGCTTTGCTTCGATTATCCCGCATCGAAAGTGGAGCAGGGCGCGCAGATTTTAAACCGGTCTCTTTGGATGAGCTGTTTGATCGGGTGCTGGAGACGTTCAACCCTGTTGTTGAGGAAGCTGGCCATGAACTCGTGGTCGAAAAAGCGGCACCTGCGCAGGTGCATGGTGATCCGGATCTACTGATGCAGCTTTTGGCCAACTTGATCCAAAACGCGCTCCGTTATGGACCCGCAGGTCAGAAGATCATCTTGCGGTGCCATCAAGCTCTGCTCTCGGTTAGCGACGAAGGGCCCGGAATTCCCTTTGCAGAACGTGAACGTGTTCTCCAACCGCTCTATCAATTGGAAGCGGACCGTCAGGGCGAAGGGCTCGGTCTGGGCTTGTCCCTGGTTCAAGCCATTGCGGAGCTTCATGAGGCGGAACTGTCGTTGTCGGACGGACCAAATGGTCACGGTCTGACCGTCACGATCCGTTTTCCAGCTCAAGCAACATTGTAAGTTTCGAGTAAATCACAGGACAGTTTGATCGGTGACACCTCTGCCAAAACAGGCAGGAGAGTTCAGAATGTCACCGTCAAAGAAACGCCGTATGCGGCATCTGTTATGGATGGCCGCCCTTATCTCACTTGTTGGTGCAACTCTTTATCCCAGCGATATGGAGGGTCATTATGCAGTTTCCCGGAATGGCCATGACAATGCTCTGGTCACGGGCGTTGAAGATTATGGGCGACACTTGAATACGCTCATTCCGATTGGCACGGCAATCGTATTGCGAGACATCAAGGGTCTTTGGCAAATTGCAACTGTGGTTGTCGCAGGAACAGCTGCGACACACGGACCAAAAAGGCTTCTCAATGACGTCGAAGTGTTTGGCACCCGCCTGGGCCAAAGGCCAAACGGGGGCGATTACAATCTGCCTTCGGGCCATTCCGCCCTCGCCAGTGCCGGCGCCTACATAGCTGTCAGGCGATACTGGAATTGGTTCGGCATTGTCGTCTGGCCGATCCTTCTGCTTACGATGTTTGCGCGCTATATGCTTGATGCTCATACGATATCAGCCACCATCGCTGGTGCCATCGTCGGAATGCTTGTCGCCGATCTTTTTGCCCGCCCATGTTTGCGTTTTCGTCGTCTCATCGCAGGTCGCGTATCGCGACCGGCCCTTCGAGGCAAAACTGTCGGCAATCGCGTTGTTTCGACTTGAGAGAAAGAACCATCCGAGCCGCGATCACTGACAAAACTGTAAGTCCTTTGAAAGCGCGACGTGACCCCCGGCGACTAAGTTTTCCTGCATCAAAGTTTGAGGCAGTGCCTCACAAAAGGAGCATACAATGAAATTCCTTCAGATCCTCGCAGTCACAACATCGCTTAGTGTTCTTGCGGTTCCAGCCGTTGCACAAAGCGCAGAAAATACAGCCTTGTCCATTGATGAAGCCATTGCAATCGCGCTTGAAGCCCAACCCGGCACAGTTGCCGAGGCCGAGCCGGACCAGTACGAAGGTCGTCCCGTGATCGACATCGAAATCGTGAACGACGCAGGGCAAGAAGTGGAGTTCAAAGTCGACATCGAAACCGGTCAGATATTGAACCAATGGATCGATGATGACCCCTCCGATGATCCAATCTCGACGAATACGCTGACGGACAATACCAATGCCGAACCCCATGTGGAGCGGAGTATCCCGCTCGATTGGGCCCTTACAGCAGCCGCTGCCGCTCAGGAGGCTTGCTCGGATCTGGGTTTTGCCACGACCGTCACAGTGGTCGATCAGCGTGCGTTGCCTCGTGTACAGTTGATGCGCGAAGGCGCGTTTCCGCACACCGTCCACACCAGCAGCCGCAAGGCCATTACGGCAGCATCGCGTCGGGAGGCAACGGCTGTCATCGAGGCCGAGAATGAACATGAACCAACGCTTGGAGCGGTCTTCAACGAAATCGGTCTGATCACCTTATCGGGCGGCATACCAATCGTTTACGAGGGTGAAGTTATTGGCGGTATCGGTATCGCTGGATCCCCGGGCGAAGACCAGACTGGCAAAGAGTTTGACGACATTTGTGCCGAAGCTGGCATTGCTGCGATCGCTGACAGGCTCCAATAATCGGATTTTCTGATGACTGAGAGCGCGCGTCTTTCGCGCTTTCAGATCAGCATGGGTGGCATCCAACTGGGGAACATCAAATCAATCCCCCAAGCAAGTTTATTAGTGGTCGCCGGGCACGCAATTAGTTGAAGGCCTTCAAGCGAAGAGTAGCTCTCGTTCAAAATGTGCCCGTGGCTAATATGCGCAGTAGGAGAGCCGTTGAATCCAGGTAGTTTGAGTTCGCAACGAATAGCAACTATGTGGCACTAACTGGAAGTTTGAATGAGTTCCGCGACAGGCAGGAAGGAGCAAACACGGCAGAGATCGGCTTAGTGGCCTCGTCTTGCACTGAACCGGAGGCAACCATTGGTGTTCTGTGTCACCGACTGCGAACTGGTAGATGGCTGACCCAACACGTGAGGTTTAACCCTTTGTCACGATCAATTGGTGTCTATGTCGTGTGCAACCAGCATGTCCTTCCAGGCGAAGTAAGACGCTTTCGGGGTGCGCTTCATTGAATTGAAATCCACATCAACCAGTCCAAAGCGTTTTTCATACCCCAAGGCCCATTCGTAGTTGTCCAATAGGGACCAGACAAAGTACCCCTTAACCGGAACTCCTTTGCCCAAGGCGACCTGGACTGCTGACAAGTGCTGATCCAGATAGTCGATACGGTCATCGTCTTGCTGACGCTCGGGGCTGGCCATACCGTTTTCGGTCACGTAGATCGGCAGGTCGCCGGTGTATTCACGCGCTGCTCGGATCAGGAACCTGCTCAGGGCGGCGGGCTCGATTTCCCATCCCATTTGGGTCTTCGGAAGAGGGCCCGGAACTTCGACGAGACTTGGCCAGGCGGTTTCTGCGGGCGCGATCAGTTTGCGGGTGTAGTAGTTCAGTCCACACCAGTCGACGGGCGCTCCGATGGTATCGAAATCATCTTGCCAACCCGACGGAAGGTGGGGCTCCAGCCCCTCCAACACATTTTCGGGATAGGCTTTGTTGAACACGCCGCCCAGAAAGAACCGGTTGTATATTCCGTCATACAGAGCGGCGGCCTGTTGTGCCTCAATGCTGTCATCGGCGGGTTCCGCCCATTCCAGGTTGAATACACCGCCCAGATTGGACATGCCCAACCCGCGCATCGTCTGAATGGCCTGGCCATGGGCCAGCAGAACGTGATGCATAGCGCGCGCCGTGGCTCGAATATCGCGCAGCCCGGGGGCGTGGTGCCCTTCGAAATGGCTTAACCAACTGACACACCACGGTTCATTGATGGGGGCGACGCTGTACATTCGGTCGCCAATCCGTCCCATGATAACTTCGGTGAAATCGGAAAACCAACTGGCGATATCCCGGTTGCGCCAACCGCCCAAGTCGGCCAGGGGCGAAGGCAATTCCCAGTGATACAATGTCGCG
Source organism: Ruegeria sp. CH6 (assembly GCF_056537005.1). Lineage (NCBI taxonomy): Bacteria > Pseudomonadati > Pseudomonadota > Alphaproteobacteria > Rhodobacterales > Roseobacteraceae > Ruegeria > Ruegeria sp. CH6. The sequence continues at coordinate 107,495 of NZ_JBQFQS010000006.1, forward strand.
CACGGACGGATCCCACGCTCCAACAGCGCGTCGGTCAGGCGATCATAAAAATCCAATCCCTCCTGATTAACGGGTCCACGCCCCTCGGGCATCACGCGCGCCCAGCTGGTTGAGAAGCGATAGCAATCGAATCCCGCGTCGCGCACAAGATCGAGATCCTGTTCAAACCGGTTCAGGTGATCACAGGCCAGATTGCCGTTTTCTCCCCGCACCACATTTCCGAGTGTCGCTGCAAATGTATCCCAGTGTGTTGAACCGGCACCGCCTTGGGCGTGACCTTCGATCTGGTAGGCAGAAGTGGCGACTCCGAACAGGAAGTCATTGGAAAAATCGCTGCGCGTATGTTTCATTGTCAGATCCTGTTGGGTGCTGGGCCGGTCGATTTGCCAACAACCAGTTCCGCCTCAAGCAATCTGGTTTTGACCGGATCGTCAGGCGATTTGATCCTCTCAATCAACATCTCGGCGGCCAGCTCTCCTGCATGCCGTACTGAGGACCGCGTGGCCGTAAAGATGGGCACATCCTGTCCGTTTTTGAGATAGGACAGGTCATCATCATGCGCGATGACCGAGACATCCCGGCCAATTCGCAACCCTGCCTCGTCCAGTGCCCGCCTCACACCAATCGCCGAAATCATCGAGGATGCCAAAATGGCGGTTGGCGGATCGTCCAGTTGCAACATATCGCGGGTTTCATGATGTCCGTAGACCTCGGTCATCTCGGCGCTGCGCATCAATTGTGGGTCCGGGATCAAGTCAGCCTGTTTCAGCGCTTGCAGATACCCGGCGCGACGGCGCTGTGCGAAATCCATATCCTCGAGCCCGTTGATCAGAGCAATCCGGCGGTGACCCAAATCGATCAGGAACTGCGTAGCACGCCGAAATGAGCTTTTGTTGTTTACATCGATCCAGTCATACTCTGCATCTATCCCGGTCGAACGACCGTGTACGATAAATGGTACCGCCATCCGGTTTAGCAGATCGATGCGACGCTCGTTGACCTTGGGGCCTTGCAAAACGACGCCATCCACGGCCCCGCGCTGAAACAAGCTGCGATAGGCCCCTTCGATCGAAGTGTCATCCGCGGTGGTGAACATCATGTCGTAGCCGTTCGCAGAGTATGTCCGCGCAGCGCCGGCAACAAAGTCGCCGAAGATCGGGTTCACCATCTCGTGCTGGGACGAGCTGGGGATGACGTGCCCGATCACCATGGATTTGCCAGTCGCCAGACCTTTGGCGCGGCTGTTTGGCCGATAGCCATGCTTGTCTGCAGCGGCCTGTACGCGCACCCGAGTCGCCTCATTCACCTCTGGATAGCCGTTCAGAGCGCGACTGACCGTTGTCTGCGAAAGACCGAGAATCTCAGAGAGCTGCTTCAGGTTCATTGCGTTCAAAGCGCCTTCAAATGGATGCCTACTTGTTTTGTTGTGATTTTTGGTTTCCGTCAACCCGTTTTGGTCAAGAGGTCAAAAACGGCAATAATTGAAGGCTATAAAACGATATGTTGACAGAATCTGATTGTCAGCAGATAAAGTGCAACATCCAAAGCGCTTTGAAAAGCTTGCAATGCGCAGATATTACTGGGAGGAGATTTCATGAAACACGCGCTTTATGCAGGTGTGGCCACATTCGCCCTGATGGCTGGAACAGCTCAGGCTGATAAGGTTACCGTGTTCGGGCCATGGCTGGGTCCGGACCAGGAAAACGTCGAAGCGGTTCTGGATGGCTTTGCGGCCGCGACGGGCCACGAATACGCGTATGTTGGCTCAGATAGTTTCGAGCAGCAGATAAGGATTGATGCAGAGGCAGGCTCGGCGCCGAACATAGCCGTTTTCCCCCAGCCTGGTCTGGCGGCGGATATGGCCAAGTCGGGTTTTCTGACACCGTTGGGTGATGGCACCGCTGATTGGGTTCGTGACAATTACGCAGCCGGACAATCCTGGGTCGATCTGGGTACCTTTCCGGGGCCCGAAGGGCAGGATCATCTTTATGGGCTTTTTTACAAGGTAGATGTGAAATCCCTTGTTTGGTACGTGCCTGAGAATTTTGAGGATGCCGGTTACGAAGTTCCAACTACGATGGAAGAACTGAAAGCGTTGACCGATCAGATCGTCGCAGACGGAGAGACGCCGTGGTGCATCGGTCTGGGTTCGGGTGGTGCGACTGGTTGGCCAGCGACCGATTGGGTCGAAGACATGATGCTGCGCACTCAGTCGCCCGAGGATTATGACGCCTGGGTGTCCAATGAAATGAAGTTTAATGACCCGAAAGTGGTCGCTGCCATCGAAGAATTCGGCGCGTTTGCACGCAATGATGACTATGTTGCGGGTGGGGCAGGTACGGTCGCAACGACCGATTTCCGTGACAGTCCAAAGGGCATGTTCAGTTCGCCACCACAGTGTTACATGCACCGTCAGGCGTCGTTCATCCCGGCATTCTTTCCTGAGGGCACGGTTGTCGGCGAAGATGCTGATTTCTTCTACTTCCCCGCATATGAAAGCAAGGATTTGGGCAGCCCGGTACTTGGTGCCGGCACTCTATGGGCAATCACCAATGACAGCCCGGCTGCACATGATCTGATCGCCTATCTTCAGACTCCTGAAGCACATGAGACATGGATGGCCCTGACCGGCTTCCTGACGCCGCACAAAGGCGTTGATACCTCCGTGTTCTCGGATCCGACGCTCAAGAAGATGAACGACATTCTTCTGGGTGCGACCACCTTCCGGTTTGATGGTTCGGACCTGATGCCTGGCGGCGTAGGGGCCGGCACATTTTGGACCGGTATGGTTGACTATGCTGGTGGAAAGCCCGCTCAGGAAGTTGCTGACGAGATCCAATCTTCCTGGGATGCGTTGGACTAAGCGCGTTTAAAACCCGGGCGGTCTGCGCGTCAGGCCGCCCCTTTTCCCCTTCGCAACGGAGAGCGTGATGCATCCGGCAATTCAGGGCCTGCTGACCATCGCCATAGGCGTGTCGGGCTGTGTGGGCTATTTCTTTCTGTCCAACCAGTTTCTGGACAAGGTTCTGTTCCCTGCGCGCGGGCCGAATGCTGGCCGCAACATCAACCACGCGAACATGATCCGTCCCTGGCTGTTTTTGCTTCCGGCGCTTGTGGCGATTGGCCTGTATCTGGCCTATCCGGTGGTTGAGACGTTGCGCCTGTCGCTCACGGATCGCGTTGCCGGAGGTGGGTATAAGTGGGTTGGTCTCGATAACTACATCCAGATGGTGGCAGAACCGAAATTCTGGGAAGCCATGCGCAACAATATGTTCTGGCTGATCGTGGTCCCGGCAATGTCAACCGCATTTGGCCTGTTGGCAGCTCAGCTAACCGACCGTATCCGCTGGGGTAACATCGCAAAGGCCCTGATTTTTATGCCTATGGCGATCTCTTTCGTCGGGGCTTCGGTCATCTGGAAGCTGATCTACGATGCGCGCCCGGCCGAGCAAGACCAGATCGGGATTCTGAATGCGCTTTATCTGTTCTTTGGCGGGGCCGAGCCACAAACCTGGCTGACCATTCCGTTCTGGAACAATTTCTTTCTCATGGGGATTCTGATCTGGATTCAGACAGGCTTTGCCATGGTGATCCTGTCCGCTGCTTTGCGCGGCATCCCCGAAGAAACCGTTGAGGCGGCGGTTTTGGATGGGGCCAATCCCTTCCAGATATTCTTCAAAATCAAGGTGCCTCAAATCTGGAACACAATTCTGGTTGTTTGGACAACCATCACCATTCTGGTCCTGAAGGTCTTCGACATCGTTTTTGCGATGACCAATGGCCAGTGGGAGACACAGGTTCTGGCCAACTACATGTACGACAAGATGTTCCGCGCCAATGATTGGGGCGTGGGTTCGGCATCGGCCATGGTGATCATGTTGCTGGTGACGCCGATCCTGGTCTGGAACATCCGCAACGCACGCCGGGAAATGGAGTAGGGGATGAGCGATATAGCAGGAACCAAACCCGCCCTCAGATGGATCGTCCAGGCCTCGGTCCTCTTTCTCGTGGTGCTTTGGGTAATACCGACACTGGGATTGTTGATCTCATCCTTTCGCACGGCTGACCAGATCGCGACGAGCGGATGGTGGAAATCCCTGTTCCCATCTGAACAAAACCTCACGCTGCGCACGGCCGCGCCCGATACGCAGATTCTGGAAAACGGGATGTATGTGATTGAAGGGAACCTGTTCGACGAAGGGCAGAAGGCCACGATCTCAAAGTGGGGTGTCAGTTCCCGCGCGGTCGATGCGTTTGAACCTGGTCAGACAGCGGAATTGCGCCGTGGCGGGACTATCACGGTCGATGCTAACGGAAACTACAAAGCGCAAAATGCTGAGGAGTTTACTGGCAGTCGCGGCCCGCGTGTTTTCGTAAGCGCAGAACTTCCACCTGAGTTCACGTTGGACAATTACCACAAGGTTCTCTTGGCCGAGGACAGCACCGACAGTATGGGGCGTGCGTTCTTTAACACTCTGACCGTGACTATTCCTGCCACGATCATACCCATTCTGGTTGCAGCGTTCGCGGCTTATGCCTTGGCGTGGATGGAATTCCCGGGCCGCGCATTGCTGATTGCAGCCATTGTCGGGCTTTTGGTTGTTCCGCTTCAGCTCGCACTGATCCCCTTGTTGAAATTCCATCTTAATATTGGGATCGGCAAAGGGTATCTGGGTGTCTGGATGGCCCACACTGGCTTTGGAATGCCGCTGGCCATCTACCTTCTTCGCAGCTACATGGCCGGACTGCCACGCGATTTGATCGAGAACGCTCGGGTCGACGGGGCGTCTGAGTTCCAGATCTTTACGAAACTGATCCTTCCACTCAGCTTCCCGGCGCTGGCGTCATTCGCGATCCTGCAGTTCCTGTGGACCTGGAACGACCTTCTGGTGGCCAAAGTCTTCCTGATTGATGCATCAGGTCAAACCACCGTCATGACCAATCGAATTGTCGAACTGCTGGGTACAAGAGGGGGCAACTGGGAAATCCTCGCCACCGCTGCGTTTGTTTCGATCATCGTTCCACTGATTGTTTTCTTCGCAATGCAAAAATACCTGGTCCGTGGCCTGCTGGCCGGATCCGTTAAATAGAGGCGTCTGATGAACGTGCAGAACACTGTAGAACTTTCCAAATCAACCAAAGCAAAGTCAGAGTGGTGGCGCGGTGGCGTGATCTATCAGATCTATCCGCGCAGCTTTCAAGACAGCAATGGTGATGGGATCGGTGACCTGAAAGGGATCACTAAACGTCTGGACTACATCGCGGAACTGGGTGTCGACGCGATCTGGATTTCGCCCTTCTTTAAATCTCCGATGAAGGATTTCGGATATGACGTCAGCGACTACCGCGACGTGGATCCTATGTTCGGCTCGCTGCAAGATTTCCGCGAGTTACTTGATCAGGCCCATGCCAAGGGTCTGAAAGTGATGATCGATTTGGTGCTGTCACACACATCTGATCAGCACCCTTGGTTCGGTGAGAGTCGCGCCAATCGGGACAACATGAAATCCGACTGGTATGTCTGGGCCGACCCTAAACCGGACGGCACACCACCCAATAACTGGTTGTCTATCTTTGGCGGTTCAGCGTGGCAGTGGGAGCCTCGTCGCCTTCAATATTATCTGCATAACTTTCTGACTTCGCAGCCGGACCTGAACTTTCACTGTACCGAAGTGCAAGATGCACTGCTGGACGTGGCTCGGTTCTGGCTGGAGATGGGCGTGGATGGTTTCCGTCTGGACACGATCAATTTCTATTTCCATGATAAACATCTGCGGGACAATCCGGCCCTCCCGGTCGAAGAGCGCAACGCATCAATTGCGCCAGCAGTGAACCCCTATAACCACCAGGATCATCATTATTCCAAAAGTCAGCCCGAGAACATCGCCTTCCTCGAAAGGTTGCGCGCGCTGACCGACGAATATGAAGGCCGTGCCTGCTTGGGTGAAGTAGGTGATGCACAGCGTGGGCTGGAGATCATGGGTGAATACACTTCGGGCGATCAGCGGATGCATATGTGCTATGCTTTCGAGTTTCTGGAAAAGCGTGCGTTGACTGCGCCTTATGCCAAGCAGGTCTTTGATCAGCTCGAGGAAAAGGCAGGCGATGCATGGCCATGCTGGGCGTTCTCGAACCATGATGTTGAACGTCATGCCTCGCGCTGGGACTTAAACGATGCGGCCATTCGCCAGCACGCGGTTCTGATGATGTGTCTGCGTGGCTCTGCCTGTCTGTATCAAGGAGAGGAACTGGGCCTGCACGAGGCAGATGTTCCATTCGAGAAACTGCAAGACCCCTACGGCATCGAGTTCTGGCCCGAGTTCAAGGGGCGCGACGGATGTCGCACGCCAATGGTTTGGGCGACGCAGGACGAACATTCAGGTTTTAGCACCGGTGAGCCTTGGTTGCCGGTCAGTACGGCCCAAACGGAAAGAGCCGTAGACCGGCTCGAGGCGAACGACCAATCGATGCTGCACCATTATCGCCGCGCAATCGCGCTGCGCCACGCCCACCCGGCGTTAACTTCGGGTGCGCAGTCCAACATGAAACAGATTGGACCTGTGCTGACATTCCAGCGTGAGGATGCGTCTGAAGCGGTGTTTTGTGCTTTCAACCTTGGAACGGAAGCTCAGCGGGTCGACTTGCCCTTGGGCGATTGGAGGGTCATCGGGCAGGAGCTCGGCGGTAGCGACGGTGCGGGAAGCGTTACGCTGCACCCCGCACAGTTTTGTCTGATGGCTAAGGACAAGGGGTAAACCATGTCAGAACTCAAACTTACGGATGTGGCGAAATCCTATGGTCCGATCGATGTTCTGAAGCATATCGATCTGGACATCGAAAAGGGCGAGTTGATCGTCTTTGTCGGTCCATCGGGTTGTGGAAAATCAACCTTGTTGCGAATGATTGCCGGGCTGGAAAAGATCACCGGCGGCACCTTGGAGATCGAAGGGCAGGTCATGAATGATGTGCCGCCTGCCCAAAGGGGCATTGCCATGGTGTTTCAGTCCTATGCGCTTTATCCGCATTTGACCGTGCGCGAGAACATGGCATTTGCACTGAAGATCGCCAAGATGCCTGCCGCCGAGATCGATGCCGCCGTTGAACGCGCGGCCCAGACCCTTCAACTGGATCCGCTCTTGGATCGTTTGCCCAAGGCTCTGTCCGGAGGGCAACGCCAGCGTGTCGCTATCGGGCGCGCCATCGTGCGAGACCCCAAGGTCTATTTGTTCGACGAACCGCTCTCGAACCTCGATGCTGCGCTGCGCGTTGCAACCCGGATCGAGATTGCGCGCCTGAAAGAGGCGATGCCCGAAAGCACGATGATCTACGTGACCCACGATCAGGTCGAGGCGATGACACTGGCCAGCCGGATCGTCGTTCTCGCCAACAAAGGCATCGCGCAGGTTGGTACGCCACTAGAGCTGTACGAAACGCCGGATAACGAGTTTGTGGCGCAATTCATCGGATCGCCCGCTATGAATCTGCTGTCTGGCAAAATTTCCAAAACCGGAGATCTGACTGAAGTCACACTTGATGCGGGCGGAACAGCGGTTTCATCCATTCCAACTGAGCCCGAGGAAATGGGTTTGCAGGTCAATGTCGGCGTACGGCCAGAGGATTTCGTTGCCGACGATGCCGCCGGGTTTCTGGACGGCACAGTCGATTTTGTCGAAGCCCTGGGTGAAGTAACCTTGCTGTATTTTGCCAGCAGGCCGGGGGCTGAAAATATCGTCGCCAAGTTTCCTGGCGTTGAAAGAAACCGACGTGGAAAAGCTGTCAAATTGAATGCGGACCCGGGCAAAGTGCATCTGTTTCACAATGGTCTGTCGATGCGGAAATGAGGATCGATCGATCCACTCAGTGCTTAGATTGATTTGGGTTTGTTTAACCTCAGTCGAGGTGCACAGAAGAGTTAAGGAACTAAGGAGCAACTGATGTTTGCTCTGCGGACTCTGGAGCTTTTCTTTTGCTAGTCAATGACGTTCGTATTTCAACGCCCGGCAGTTATGCAGTAAATTTACTGCACTTGACATGCAGTGATTATACTGCATATAGGGCGCATGACAGATGACCAGCTCGACTTAATTTTCAAGGCTCTTTCGGACAGCACCCGACGTCGCATCATCGACCATCTGAGCAAAAGGCCAGCTCAATCGTTGTTCGAGGTGTGCGCGGCCTCGGTTGCAGAGGATGGGATTGCGTTGTCCCGACAAACGGTCTCCCAGCATCTCGCCGTCTTAGAGAAAGCGGGATTGATTGAGATCGAGTGGAAGGGGCGAACAAAGGCGCATTCTCTGAGCGTCAGCGAAGACGACATTGCGGCGGCATCATGGCTCACGAAATACAAACCGAAGGGAACCAAGACATGAAAATCTATGTCACAAGCGTCTTTGTTGACGACCAAGACAAGGCCGAAAAATTCTACACCGAAGTCCTCGGCTTCAAGGTGAAGCACAACATTCCATTGGGCACCAACCGCTGGTTGACAGTTGTTTCAGAAGAAGACCCAGATGGAATAGAGTTGCTACTTGAGCCAAGCGACCATCCTGCCGTTAGGCCCTACAAAGAAGCGATTGTTTCCGATGGCATCGCCGCGCACTCATTTCAGGTGCAAGACCTCGATGCCGAGTGGAAGAAGCTGACTGATCGAGGCGTGGAGTTCACAACCGAGCCAATGGATGCGGGCGCTGTTCACATGGCTGTTTTTGATGACACCTGCGGTAACCTGATCCAGTTGATCCAGATGAAAGACGCCTGAACAAAGCTAATCCTTGAACGAACGCAACAAAAAATTGTCGTTCGGCCAATATGCAGAATCTGGTAGATTTAAACTCTCGCAGTTCACAAGAACTCTGGCATATCGCGTTTCTGCGCACGCCACTTTCAAGGCAGGTTGCCGCGCTCTATCGGGGCTCAACAAACCACCTCGAAAGCACTCGGTGCGGAGTTTTTTGTGCCGTACTTTAGGTTATCTCGGGCGGTCTGGTTCGTCGGGGATGCGTGTGACCAGGGTTTCTATTTCATCCATTATTTCGACCGGCAAAGCACCGAAGTTTAGCGCTCCTGCAATACCCTCGATTTGCTCTTCTGTCCGTGCACCCGGGATCGGAACATAGGTTTCAGATTGGCCCCATATCCACCCGAGAGCTCCTTGCACAAGTGTTCTGCCATTTGAGGTCAGTAAGTCGCGAACTGCATCTAGTTTTCGCATGAAGTCAGGGTTTGCCTTACCATCCTTGAAGTATTCCATCCAACTTTCGCCGGATGCACGTACGTCGTCCGATGCAATGGTAGCGTTCTGATCGTATTTCCCTGAAAGCAAACCCATCGCGAGCGGTGAGCGAATAAGAGACAATAGCCCTTCTTCTTGCACTACGTTCTGCATGCGGGGTGCATCAAAGAACACGTTCATGACATATTCAACTGCCTTGAAGTTGTTTCTCGCTGCAACGGCTCGGGCGCTTTGAGAATAGTCGGTGCTCCAGCCGTAGGCGCGTAGTTTTCCGGCGTCTTTCAACTGATCCAGTTCATCGAATACGGCTTCGGCCATGCCTATCGACATATCGTTCACGTGTAGCAGCATCAGATCGATCCGATCACGGTCCAAACGCGACAGACACCCGTCAACGGCTGGAGAAACTTGATCAGGGGAGAAGGGTTCGAATGAGATCTGTTTGCTCGTCTCGTCAATTCCGACACCGATCTTTGTAACAACCAAGGCATCGGGTCGATGTTTTAACGCTTTACCCAGCAGCCGTTCCGAATGTCCTGCACCATACGCAGCTGCCGTGTCGAACAGGGTGATCCCGCCATCTAAGGCAGCGTGGATCGTCCGAATGGAAACATCGTCGTCTGAACGGGTGTAACCCAGGGATTGTTCGCCCCAATACATTTTGCCGCCGATTGGCCAGCATCCCATGCCAAGTGGGGAGATTTCGGTTTCGAGAAATTTCATCTGTGGGTCTCCTATGTGACCCTTTGAAAAAATGTGATCTCTATCTTTTCATCAACAATACAGAATGTAAGCATTGTTTCATGAATGAACGTGACTTTGACTGGGATAACCTGCGGCTTTTTCTTGCGGTCGCCAGAGCAGGTGGACTTGGGCCAGCGGCAGCACAGACCGGCAAGAGTGCACCAACGCTGGGCCGACGTATGATCGAGCTTGAGCGCAATCTTGGGATCGAATTGTTTCGGCGCAAGCCGCGAGGCTATGACCTGACTGAGGATGGGCAAGCATTGCTGGAAAAGGCGGCAGGCATCGAAGCGCGTGTTTTGCCTATCACCGAAACCAGCCTCGCAACTGCACCACCTTTGGTTAAGATTTCGGCTGGAACCTGGGTTACCAGATTATTGGTAGGTGCTGTTGGAAAGCTCTACGGATCAATACCGGTGCGGTTGCGGTTCATTTCCTCGGAAGAGGTGCTGAAAATCGGGCACCGGGAGGCGGCGATTGGAATTCGAAACCACCGGCCTGAAGAGATTGGCTTGGCTGGCCGCAAAATCGGACGGGTCCGGTTTGCCGTCTACGCCGTAGATGAGAGAGTTTCGACCTGGGCTCGGGTCTTGTCCAATACACCTTCCGCAAATTGGCTGAGGGAGAATTCGCAAGGAGACGAGGCCATTGAAGTAACTGCGCCGCAAAACGCCCTTGATCTTGCAAATGCAGGAATAGCTCGGGCTGTTCTGCCAACATTCATCGGAAATGCGCAGCGAAGGCTAAAGCCGGTGTCACCTCTGATTGTTGATCTAGAACATGATCAGTGGCTTGTGTCCCACCAAGACGACAGGTTTCTCCCTGAGGTGCGACACGTCATAGATCGCACCTACGCAACGCTGTCAGAAGCTTGTGAGAGCGGGTGAGCCGACACACGAAGAGGATTGCATGAAATCAGGCTTGTGGTTCTCGATTGCGGACCCGAGCAATATGTGTCGTGAACAGCGGCAACGCAAAGCTGAATTCCAAAAGCAGTTATCAGTCCCGATAGAGTGCGTAAGTCAATGCTGTTGAAACTAGACAAAATTCAGGAGCGTCCTTGATTTCCAGCGCGGTTGAACACCCCGCTCAACCGCTGTTGCAGCTCAATTAGGTGCTGGGACACCATTGTAGGGTGATCTTGTTTTTCTCGGATGGGCTTAGTGCAGTTAGACATCACTTGATGATATCCTGCGGCTTTGTCACTTTGGCCGGACCCATCAAGAATTGATCCCGCCCGCTTCAGGACCCAGAGATTGCCGATAAAATACGCTGACATCTACCCGTCTGAACCGCTGCTCAACAGTGATGCGATGGACCGTCCTTCGGCGGCGGGACTGATGTCTGTCCGATATTTTCAGGCCGAACCGGATCAGATGCCCGAAGAGGTGTTTGAGGAACATCACGTGCTTCTGAATCTTAATCCCAAGGCGCATCGCGTGCAAAATTGGCGAGATGGTGAATTGCGCGATTTTACGTTCTTGGCCGACGAGATTGTCGTCACGCCGGCCGGGATGCGATCGGGCTGGCGCTGGCATGAAAAGTCAGATGTGATCGTGATTACGCTGGATCCCGCCAAGATAGAGCAGTTTGCACAGTCCGAGTTAGGCATGTTGCTGGATCCTCAGCAGTTTCGGGATTTGCCACAGTTTTCCGACCCCGACCTTTGCGCTGCTGGTGTCATTCTGAGGGATGCGCTGGAAACGGACGACATGTCCTCCGCCGTTATGTTCGAGGCGATGAGCCGCGTGTTCCTGGTGAAGCTGTTGCAGAAATATGGGAAACGCCGCGCAGAAGATGTCGAACTCTCTTCGCGTTTCACCTCGCGGCATTACCAACGTGTTCTGTCCTTTGTACAGCGTCGGTTGGATCAGACGATCACGGTGGATCAACTGGCTGCCGAGGTAGGAATGAGCCCGTCTCATTTTGCTCGGGTGTTCAAAGAAACGCTTGGATCAACACCCATGCAATACGTCATGGCTTATCGGATCGAGCAGGCCATTAAGATGATGGATAACGCAGAACGCCCGTTAGGAGACATTGCTCTGGCCTGCGGATTTGCGGATCAGGCGCATTTCACACGCAGCTTCAAGCAAGTTGTGGGTCAGACTCCGCGGGCGTATCGGGCTGCAAATCCAACCTGAGCAGGATCTTTCAAAAACCCGGCAGTCAGGTGCAATTAATCTTGGCGAGGACGTCGTATCTCTTTGGTCATAGGGCCTGAGCCCAGTTGAACCAATCAACGGAGATACAACTATGAAACTGACTGCTTTGACCACTGCGACCACGCTGCTGGCTTCCACTGCTGCCATCGCTCAGGTCGAAACTCGCACCGTGACGTTTGAAAACGAAGGCACCACTCTGTCAGGCACGCTGTATCTACCAGAAGAACGTGGTGACTCCCCGCTGCCGACTGTCGTCGTGACCGGCGCATGGACTTCGGTTCAGGAACAGATGCCCGCCAACTATGCCCGCGAAATGGCTGAACGTGGCTTTGCCGCCTTCACCTTTGATTTTCGGGGCTGGGGAAAATCAGGTGACCTTCCAAACAAAGTGCGTTTCGTAGAAAGCCCCGAAGCTAAGACCTCGGACATCAAGGCTGCGTTTGAATTTGTCGCAACCCTGCCCGAAGTCGATGTGGATCACATCAACGGTCTGGGGATCTGTGCCTCGGCTGGCTACATGGTTGACGCTGTGGCGGGCAACCCGCTGGTGGATCGCCTTGGTCTGGTAGCCCCGTGGTTGCACAACAAAGAGATTGTTGAGGCCGTTTATGGCGGGGAAGAAGGTGTTGCTGGCCTGATCGAAATCTCGCATGCCGCTGAAGCCAAAGGGGGCGAGATAATTCCCGCGGCAGGTCCTGAAGGGGCAGAGGGCGTTCTGATGCCGATCGGTGGTTATTATTACGAAAGCGATCGTGGCGCGATCCCGGAATATGACGACAAGTGGAACAACGCAGGCTGGGAAGGCTGGCTGACCTATCATCCTGCCGATAATCCGCAGCGTTTGGACAAGCCTCTGGCCATCGTGCATTCGGAAAGCGCCGCCATCCCGCAAGGTGTGCAAACCTTCCTGGCAGGCTTTGCCGGCGAGGCTACCGCACAGTGGCTCGAGGATGTGACTCAGTTCGATTTCTACGACAACCCCGAGGATGTAACCCGCGCTGCTGACACCGTGGCCAACCACTTCCGCCTCGGCCTTGACGGCTGAATCGATCCGGTAGGTGCCGGGCCATGCTGCCCGGCATCACCTCTATTTCGGAGAAAAACAAATGACCCGCAAAACTCTCGCTACCTTTGTAACCGCAACCCTTGTCGGAGGCGCCGCTATGGCCGGAACACCCGAAGAAAACATGAAAGTCGTTCAGGACTTCTTTGCCGCATACGGCGCAAATGACCTTGGTGGGATAGCTGCCGTCATGGATGAAAACGTGAAATGGCACATTCCGGGTCGCCATCCCCTCAGCGGTACCAAGAATGGTCGCGATGAGGTTCTGGCCTTTTTTGACCAGCTTGGCGTGGCCGGATTTCAGGCAGACCCGATCTATTTCGGTGCTGATGGCACCCACGTGGTTGATATTCACCGAGGCTGGTCCAATGCCGAAGGCAAGCCGAATGTCGATACTACCTGGGCGTTGGTCTACCGGATCGAGAACGGCAAGATCGTTGAGGCAACCAACCTCAGTGCCGATCAGGATGCAGCCAACACTTTTTTCTGGTCGCAATACCAATTGGCTCCTGTGCCCGAGCGCTTAGCCAATGAGTGAAGTGACGCCTCCAATCGAAGTAAGGACACTGAAATGACCCGCAGAGTTATCGCAACCCTCGCAGCCGCAACCCTTATCGGAGGAGCCGCAATGGCCGATCAAACCGAGATCACCCGCACCTTGACCGACATCGCCGCCGGTGCCGACCGTCACGATTGGATCCGCGTGCGTGATGCCTTTGCCGACACCGTAACCACCGACTACACCAGCCTTTGGGGCGGAGATCCGGTCACCCAGCCCGCAGACGATCTGGTCACAGGTTGGGCTGCTTTCCTGCCGGGGTTTGATGTCACTCACCACATGGTGACCAACCACACGGTGAACGAGATGACCGACACCATTGCCAAGGCCGAAGCTGACTTCACCGCCACCCACCGGATTGATGATGAGTTATGGGTGTTGGGTGGACGCTACAGCTATGAACTGGAGAAGGACGGTGCCGATTGGCAGGTCACCTCAATGACCATGACGGCCCTGTGGGAAACCGGTGACCGCGCCCTTGTGGCACAGGCTGGCGAACGCGCTGCGGCAGCGAACTAATCCCGAAGGTACCGATCCATGTTCAGATTGACGTTTTTGGCAGGCCTAGTCACCCTTGCGATCCCGACTTGGGCCGACGACCTGCCCGCCGCGATCAGCTGTTACCAGACCGCGACCAACTCACAGGACATTGAAGCATATCTGGCCTGCTTCACTGATGACGCCGTGATGATCGATGTCAATCGCGAGTTCGTCGGACATGATGCTATCCGAGTCTGGGCTGAGCGCGAGGTCATGCCCGGTGGACAGAGCTTCAAACATCTCCAGATCCTGGAATACAAAGACGGTTACGCCAAAACCGAGGTCAATTGGGCCTCCTTAGTGGTGCACTATCACTATTGGTGGAACGGCGAAGGTAAGATCACCAAAATGTCGCTTCAATATGCCGACTGAGAGACTTGGGAGTGCATTCTCATGACCAAACAACGTATTGCCCTTGTGACCGGTGCCAATCGTGGCATCGGTAAAGAAGTTGCTCGCCAGTTGTCCCACGATCACGGATTGAAAGTCCTTATCGGGTCACGCGATCTGGAGAGGGGACAGGCGGCGGCGCATCAGATCGGGCACGGCGCGGAAACCTTGCAGCTAGATGTGTCAGATCCAACTTCGGTCGTGGCCGCCTTTACACATATTGAAGCCGCGTATAGCCGCCTCGAAATCCTCGTGAACAACGCCGGCGTGGATTATGACACTGATCAACAAGCGCATACCGCAAATCTCGCTCGCGTCCATCGCGCGTTTGAGACCAATCTTTTTGGTCCTTGGGCTACGACAATCGCTGCGGTACCGCTTTTGAAACAGGGCCAAAACGCCCGGATCGTGAACGTATCTTCCGGAGCCGGGGCGTTTAGCGGCATGTCTTCCGGCACACCGGGCTATGGCATTTCAAAGGCGGCTCTGAATGCTCTGACACTCAAGACCGCAGCGGAATTGAAATCAAAACGTATCCTCGTTAACGCTGTTTGTCCGGGTTGGGTAGCGACTGACATGGGGGGCGGTGGTCGCGCCGTGTCCGAAGGCGCAGCGGGTGTTGTTTGGGCTGCAATGCTCCCTGATACAGGCCCGACTGGTGGCTTCTTCCGAGATGGGCAACCCATTGATTGGTGACATTAGCCGGACGCCATGTGATCGATCAGCTTCCTGACCCGCACCGGCAACAAGCGGCGGCTTGGGTAGACCGCAAACATGTCTCTGGTCAGCGGAGTGGCATTCTCTACCTGCAAAGGTTGAATACCGTCCCCGACCATGTCACGTGGCAACATCGCGATCCCCAGATTACGGCGAACTGCCTGTTCGATAACATCCAGGTCAATGAAATTGTGGGAAATCTGGGTTGGCTGAAGCACCTCTCCGGTTTCGAGTACCCATGACTGTCCCGCGACTAGCGCGGGAAGGTTTAGAAACTCTTCCCGAGACAATTGTCCCCTCAAACCACGGTCAGAGATGAACTTCGCCCCGGCGCAAAAGCAATAGTGAACGGACCAAAGTCGTTTAGCTACGAGGGTGGAATCCGATAGCGGCCCCAGTCGAAAAGCCAAGTCGATGTTGTCGCGAAAAAAATCCAGAAACAGGTTGGTCGTCGTCAGTTCAAACTCCACTTCTGGGTGCTGCTGTGCAAAGTCCACTAGGCGGGGACCAATAGTTTTACGGGCGGCCAGCGGTGGGGCTGTGATACGGATCTTGTGTCGCCGTGTATCATCGGCAAAACCCGCAACCTCTTGAAGCGCATCTATCGGATCCTGGCACCGATCCAGCAGACGGCGCCCCTCTTCGGTTAAGCGGACATGACGGGTCGTGCGTTCAAACAGTTTGGAGCCAAGGTGGTCTTCAAGTTCAGCAATCCTGCGGCTGACCCGGCTGAGCGGTATGCCCAATTGTTTAGCGGCGGCGGAAAAGCTGAGATGATTGGCGACAGCGGTGAACAGGGCAAGGTCGTTGTAGATCATTATCCCATGATTGGGATTATATCTTCCTGAATCAACTATTATCCCAAACGATCCCGATCTTTATCTTCTCCCTAACACAAGGAGAACACCATGACTTATGCACTCGAAATCACCCGGATCGGTGGACCAGAAGTCTTGCGCAAAACTGAACTTGCAGTGGTTGCTCCGGGTGAGGGCCAAGTCCTGATCCGAAACTATGCAAGCGCAGTGAACTTTATCGACACGATCATCCGCCGGGGCGAAATGCCCGAAGGAATGATGCCCGATCTGCCTTTTGTGCCGGGTGTTGAAGGGGCCGGGGTTGTTGAAACTATTGGCGCAGGTGTTGACGGGATTGCTGTGGGTGACCGAGTGGCTTGGATGGGGCCTGTTGGCGCAGGTGGCTATGGTACGCATTCAGTAATCGAAGCGTCATTTGTAACCCGGTTGACTGATGACGTCAGCTTTGAAACCGCCGCTTCGATTCCGGTGAATGCAATGACCGCCTATCACATGCTGGTCAATCTGGGCGCTGCCAAAGCAGGAAAAACGGTACTGGTTCATGCGGCTGCTGGGGGCGTTGGCACTATGGCCCTACAGATCGCAAAACATCTGGGTTTGACAGTGATCGCCTCAGTCAGCACCGACAAGACCAGCTATGCGCGCGAGCAAGGTGCCGATCATGTGATCAACTATCGGAAAGAAGACGTGACCGCACGGGTAATGGAACTCACCGGTGGACGCGGCGTTGACCTGACGCTGAATCCGGTTTCGGGCGATACGCTCAAATTCGATCTCGACGCGCTGGCCCCTCTGGGAACGGTGGTGCTCTTTGGGTTCCTTGGCGGTCCGCCCGCAGGCAACTTCGCTGAGGACCTGGCGAAGCATTTCCAGAAGTCGGTGGCAGTGCGCGTCAGCGATATCTACACCTATTTCACCAATCACCCCAATGCGTTCAATGCAGATATGGCGACCGTATTTGACCTGTTGAAGCAAGATGTGTTGCGCCCGCAGGTCACGACCCTGCCCATTGAAGAGGCGGCAGAAGTACATCGTCGCCTGGAAGCGGGCGACACCACTGGGAAACTGGTGCTGCGCATCGACTGACCCATTCAAATCGACCGATTTATGGAATGACTGAAATGAACACTGTTTTTGAAACTGCCCTTGCAAACAAACACGTCGTCATCGTTGGCGGCAGCAGCGGGATGGGAAAGGCCACGGCCAAGTTGGCCGTAACTCTTGGGGCAAAGGTCACCATCGCCAGCCGCAACACCGCAAAGCTCGAGGCTGCCGCAACAGAGATTGGGAGCGCCGTACAAGTTTCTACGCTGGATATGACGGATGAAGTCGGCGTGAAAGCCTGGGCCGGAAAACTTGGTAGAGTGGACCACTTGGTGATCTCGGCCTCCAGTGCGGTGCACGGAGCCTTTACTGACCTGCCGACAGATGAGTTGCGCAGCATGTTCGAGGCCAAGTTTACAGGCCCCTATGTCACAGCAAGAGAAGTGCTGCCGTCATTGACCGATGGGGGCTCGATTACCTTCTTCTCAGGTGTCTTGAGTCGACGTCCTTCCGTAGGGGCGACGGGTCTTGGGGCTGTGAATGCGGCGGTCGAAGCGTTGACTAAAGGATTGGCGCTTGAACTTGGCGGACGCGCGCGCGTGAACTGCATCAGCCCCGGCATGGTCGACACAGAGGCATATAAGGAGATGCCTCAGCAAGCGCGGGATGCCATGTACGACGAGGTCGGTGGCAGATTGCCGGTTGGGCGTGTGGGGCAGGCCGAAGACATCGCGCAGGCCGTTATCATGGCTATGACAAACGATTATCTGTCAGGCGCAGTGTTGGACGTGGATGGCGGGCATCTGGTGCGGGCCTGAGGCATCTGTCGCAATCGCAGGGGATGAAAGCGCAAGGCGCGCTTTCTCCCGCTTGTGACCATCATGTCAGTGGAACAAAGTCAAACCCGTCGCCCATGCGTGTGACACGCCCGGTTCCGGGGTAACTCAGATGGGTGGCCGAGAAGATGGTTTGATCGTCGGCCAACTGGCCAAGAAGTTCTGTTCGGGTTGCAATCGCCTGTTCCGGGTCGGAATCGAGGGCATAGCGCACTGTTGGGTTCGCGAACTGAAGAGCTTCTGAGATGATGGCGTCGCCAACAATGAACAATTCCTCGCCATTGTCGGCCAAGATACGCACACCGCTGTGCCCTGGGGTGTGACCAACCAGCGGCACTAATGTGATACCGCCACCCAAATCCGCTTCACTCGCATAGGTCTTGATGCGACCCGCAAGCGGGGCTGCGATGGATTGCAACAGATCAATCATGGGCTTGTCAGCATCCGGCGCGGCTGCTGGCAGGTCCGGGTTGGTCCAGAAAGCCCATTCGGCCTCTGCGACATGGATGGTCGCATTCCGGAACCCGCCCGCATCCGGCCCCATCAAACCGCCGATGTGATCGGCATGCATATGGGTCAGGATGATGTCGGTGATCGTGTCTTTTCCAATTCCCTCAGCAGCAAACAATGCGTCCAGTTTGCCAACGGTTGGGAACATCTCGGACAGGGCTGCACCCGAGCCTGTGTCGACAAGGATGGTGCGCTCCCCGTCATGTACCAACCAGACGGTCGCCCCAATGTCGATGGGGTCACCTGCCAACGTCATCGCCGCGCCGTCGGCACCCTGAAAGAAGGCGGATGGGATTTCGAAATGACCGTCGGACAGCATCGAAACGGTTGTTGTGCCAATTTTCAAAGTAGCGATTTCTGCTGCAAAGGCGGCCTTGGGTAATCCGGCGATGGTGGCGGCCCCAAGAAGAGCTGTGGAGAAAGTGCGGCGGGTAAGCTCTGGAGTTTTCATCGGCTGATCCTTTCATGTTTCTGGATCCCAATTTGCTGTTTCCCAGATTTTGAGCTACTGGCATGGAAGACAAAAACTATGCATGAACTGCCATTATGACCGATCAATCACGTATTGCGATTGTCAGATACCGGGGCGCTTTGACTTCAGCCGTTCACGGCATCGAAGAAATGTTGAGTTTTGCCGGAGGTCTTGATGGGTATCGTTCTTTGCGTGTGACCATCACCGACACAGTGGTTCCCGGATATGACGCTTATATCTTGCCGCCCGCGGGACAGGAGGTTGATGTCTCAGCCCAGCCTGACATTCCCAAATTTCTGAAACAAGAACATACGCGCGGGGCGCTTGTATGCTCGGTTTGCGTGGGATTGGTTTGGTTGGCAGAGGCGGGAGTTATAGGCAATCGACCTGTGACAACCCATTGGGGATTAGAAGCCCTCATGGCCGAGCGCTTCCCCAGCGCTGCGACGGACGTCGATCAGATCCTGATTGAACATTCTGATCTGGCAACTGCAGGAGGCATGATGGCCTGGGTGGATCTGTCTATGGCGCTCATTGAACGCTTTGTTGGCCGCGATGCGATGATCGAAACCTCGCGCCGGTTTGTCGTCGACGTGGGCCGCATGGATCAACGGCGCTATCGCAGTTTCACACCGGATCTTTCGCATCAGGATGCTGCAATTCGAAAGGCACAATTGGCCATCGAAAGTGACTATGCGTCGCGTCTTTCGGTGGATGATCTTGCCCAACAAGCGGGGCTGGCAGAACGAACATTCATCCGACGCTTTACATCTGCGACAGGCATGACGCCGATGACTTATGTGCAAGCCATCAGGATAGAGAAAGCCAAAGATCAGCTGATCCATTCGACAAAGCAAATCCAGCAAATTGCGTTTGACACAGGGTATGCTGACCACTCTGCCTTTGGTCGAAAATTCCATCAGGCAACTGGAATGACGCCCAAAGATTTCCGACGCAAGTTCTCTGCCTGAGTCGAAGCCGGGATTTTGTTCAGCACGCTCATCAGTGGTGGCAAAGTGAATGTCACCACTGATGAGCAGGTCTTTCGCTAAACGGCACGGTGCCTTAGGTTTTTCGAGAAACCGTACCGCCTCGCCGGTGCTTAAGTTTGCCTAAAAAGGTAGAGGTGCAAGTGTGACCTTTACCAAATTTACTCACTTGTTGAAGAATTCCGCCACAGCGTCGGTTGACGCTTTGACGGCATCTGGCTTGTGGTAGAAATCAACATGGCTGAATTCATCGAAGGCCAGTTCTTCATGCTCGTTGGTTAGCTTTTCGACAAATTGGGTCGAGCAGATCGCTGTAAAAGCCGACTTGCTGTAGATCACCAAAGAAGGCTGAACGATCTTGTCTGCATAAGCTTCACCGATCGAAATCAGAGACTGCATGCCTTGATCACCGATATGCATGTTGGTGTAGGTCGATACAGCCTTTGGTCCTTTGACCCCATCGCGTCCGTAATAGTCATAGGTCTCTCCGGCCATCGGATTCACGCCCAGGTCAATAAACTCCTGCCGTGATTGCTCATCGTTGAGACCGAACGGGGTAACATAGTCAGGCTCGCCGGTTTCGTACATTTTCTGCATCGACGCGTTTGCAGCTGCGATCTGCTGATTGGCCATGTCGCGATCGGCCCATTGGAAGCCATCGGCCGCCATCATGCCGGAAACCATCGCGATCTTCTTGATGCGGTGGTCGGTAACGGCTGCCGACGCGATAATCGAGCCCCCTTGGCACACGCCAAGGCCATAGATCTCATCAACGAAGGACAGGGTTCCAAGATAGGAAACCGCATCCCATGTGTTTTCAATCAAACGGAACATGTACCGCGATTGCTTGAACTCTCCAGGAAGCGCAGGTGACTCACCCATGCCCAGATAATCGAAGCCAAGGTAGATGAACCCTCTTGCAGCCATTTCCGGCCCATAGGTTGCGGGAATTTGGTCTTTGACCTGAGGGAACGGGCTGGCGCCCACGATTGCTTTATATGTCTTGGTCTCATCAAAACCTTTTGGAAGATAGAGGTCTCCGACCAAATCCACTCCGAAGGATTTGAAGGTTACTTTGTTTCTTCCGGCTGTTAGGGTTTGGGTTGCCATCTTCTTGGTCCTTTCGGGTCGACCGGCATCTTGCCTTGCAAAAGTAAATTGCACTGTTTACTTATGAAGTGTGGGACGTGTTTGTAAACACATCTTTTTACTTTTTGAGATGAGAATCGTGAAACGCACTGAAAAGAAAAGAAAATATATTATCGATGCGGCCATCGAGGAGTTCCGAGAGCAAGGATTTCTGGGGGCTAAGACGACCACGATCGCCAAGAATGCGAACGTATCAAGTCGCACGCTGTACAATCATTTCGAAAGCAAAGAGGCGCTGTTCGAAGCGATTTCCGAGATCATGATCGAGCGCAACTGGAGCATGGAGCCGGTGCCCTACGACCCAGATCACGACTTCGTCGAGCAATTGAAGGACGCTCTTTGGCGCTACATTGAGGTGATCACGGAAGAGACCGCGCTCGGATTGAACCGGATGGTCATATCTGAACTAATCCGTGACCTTGATCGATCCCGGCAGTTCTTCACTGAATCCGCAACCCATGACTACCCGATAACAAGGCTGATCAGCGAAGCCATGGATGCAGGTGTAATCCGTCAGGCCGACCCGGTCTTCGCGACCAACCAGCTTCTTGCACTAGTTAAAAACTTCTTCTTCTGGCCAGAGTTCTTCCTTGGCGAAAACCCTACGCCCAAAGAGATAATGGACGATTGCATCGCAATGTTTATGGCACATTACAAACCGAAAGATTGAAGCCAGTAGCTGCTGGCTGCTTTAGATTGATTTTGATTACACTAAATGTTGTGACACACCCGGATTAATGGAATGCCTGCTCGACAAAATTAGTGAACTGGACCATTAGCTTCTGATCAACCAGCCACACGCCGCAGATTCAGCCAATCGTATAAGCGAGTATCAGTGATGAGCAAAAAAGTCCCGTCACCCTGTATCGATGTTTGCAAGTTCCGCCGCGAGGGGCATTGCATCGGGTGTTCGATGACAAAAAGCCAAAAGAAGCTTTTTAAATCGATCAAACGACCCGATCAGCAGGAGGCGTTCATACAGATGCTGATCTGTCAGCAGGAAAAAATGGGCCGGTACACCCATTGGGGACCGGCCTATCTGAAAAAGCTGAAAAAGAAGAAGGCCAAAGTAAACATCACTCTGGCCAAATAGGTCAGCGCAGGTGCGAGCGCAGGAACCACGCGAATTTCTCGTGGGTCTGACCGCGGCTGATGCACAGATCTTCGGTTAGTGTATCGCCATGTTCGGCCGCAAGCTCACCACAGCCCGCGAGGGTTGATGCAAGAGTTTCCTGAGCGTCCAACATGATCTTGATCATTTCCTTGTCAGAAGCGTCACCTTCGTGTTCGCTTACCTTGGATCGTTTGAGCATGCCGGCCAGCGTGCCTTCTGCATGCGCATCCAGGGCCTTTACACGTTCGGCCAGATCATCCTGTGCTACGAAGTGATCCTCGTAGATCTTCTGGAAAAGCTCGTGCAGTGGGCCAAACGCCATACCGGTTACGTTCCAGTGAAAGTTCTGGGCGAGCATGGTTGTCACGGCTGTTTCCGCGACAGATTGGTTCAAAGCGTCTGCAATGGCCGCACGGGAATCCTTGGTGAGGTCAATAGCTGTTTGGGTCATAATACTTCCCTTGATCCTGCTTGTTACAATGCTGATTTGAGGAACAAATACAGCGCTCCTCTCCATATCTAGAGGATCAGGGAATTTTTCCAAGTACTTTTTAGAATAATTCTAAGTCCGATGAAATTGCTCGGAAATTGAACGGATTAGAAAGGCCAGGTTTCGTTGTGTCCAGCGCGGAACGCGTGATTGAATCAGAAACCGAAAGCTGTGGTCATCATTCTGTTCAACAGCTTCGAACAAACGTCCAAGCCATGCCTCGTCAAACGAAAGATCGGTTGTTCCAGGCCTATAAAACACCGGCCGATTTGAGACAGCCTGTCTGAACCCGCGCATGAGCGTTTCCGCATGGCGCATCTTTGCGTCTGCAGGATCAGCCAGCAGCAGTGCACAAGCTTGCTCAAGATCAACGCGTGCGGCTGATCTGCTTCGGCGGGCCACTATCCGAAGATGATCAATAATACGCAGCGACCGCTCCGACATCGTGGGAACAGGAGGCGTATAGGCGTATTCTTCAATTTTGAAACCGATTGCCTGCATCACGTGGGACCGTTTCATTACTCTGACACTCTCAGGTGCCACCATCGTAACCTGACAATAGTAGTAAGGTATAGTTTCATCAAGTAGCGTTACAGATTTTTTGGAACAGGTCTTCAGCGCTTTAGCAGTTTTCGGGTTTGTCCGCCTCGGCATCTAGAGTCGCGTGAAACGGAAAAGAAGCTTCCAATTTGAATAGACCTCAAGGCGATCCACGTCTGTTGGGAAGTAAGCGCTTGGCCCTTCCAAGGGTATGAAGGCGTTTGCCATGAACCGACTGACCGAAACTTCAAACCCTGCATCCCGAAATGCTGTGGCAATGTCCTCGGTGCTATGATCCGGCACTTCGATGTTGGAAAACTCTTGTATCATCGGACGCCAGCTAGCCCACAATGGGCTGTCCCTGTGACAGCAGGTTACTGCGTAATAGCTACCGCTAAGTTCGGTACATTGCCGCCTACGATTATCAACCCGACCATGTCCCATTCTTAGTGCGGTACGTATATGTGCGCGTATATACCGGGGACGGTGAACTCGACTGTCAGTTCCTCGTCAATCGCAACATTCCATGGGGCGGTGCATTCAGGGATCATTCCGCGCTTTGAGGCTGAGTTATAACCAGCATCCGTTACAAGAAATGTGACTGCGTCTCCGGCTTAAATAATCAGACTTAAGGGTTCAAACACATTGGGAGTTTCGTGATACTCCATTAGGCAAGACTGCATGTCCCTCGAACAAAGCATGATTGTGTTTTGCTTCCGACTTGATACAGCAAAAGAACATGTGCTCAACCGGACAATCCGGGAATTCAACCGCGACAGAAGCTCATAGCAGTGGCCGAAAGAAACGCGCTCTGCTACAAAAATTGAGCAAAATTCGTTCTTTAGCTGAGATCATGCCAGATTCCCAGAATTCCTCTGTTTCCCCGCGCAAAGCAGCTCAACAACTGCGGTCACAAAAGAAGGTCGAGACCATTCTGGAAACGACTCTGACTTTGTTAAAAGAAGGGCCTGCAGACCGGGTGACCACCAATGCGATCGCAGCACGCGCAAATATTAGCATCGGCAGCCTCTATCAGTTCTTTCCCAACAAAGAGGCCATTTTTTATGAACTTTTCAAACGCTGGCTTGCTCAGACGCTAAATGCGCTGGATGAGGCCGGGCAGGCGCTTCAGGACGGACTGTCCAAAGAAGAATGCATCGACGCAATTCTTGTGGCACTGGCCGGTCATCCCGAGATTAACTCGCGCGGGCATTGGCAATTGCGCCGAGCCATGGGCAGTTCGCGCGAATTGGCCGAATTGGAGGCGCAACATTTGCAGCAGATCCTTGAGCGTATTGTTGGGCTGCATGCGAAAATCAGCGGCCACCCGCCCGCCGCGCTTGGGCAGGAGCTGGCTCTGTTACAGAATCAGATCACCATAGCCTGTTTGCAGGTATTGGCCATGACTGACGACTCGCCAAACCGCACGCGGATTCTGGGTTGGTGTAAGCGAATGATGATGCTGGCCTTCGATTTCCCAGAATTAGACGGCAAGAAGAGATCGTAATTATCATATAAAACAATCGTTTATTCAAAAATATGAGCCACAGCTCATTTTTCTTGTAAACCTGAGTAATTCTGTCTAGTTTCGCCGCGGTTTTCACCTGCAAGCAAGGCGTTCGGTCAGTAATGTCCAGGTTAAATACGATTTTCCTAACGAACCAGACGGTCCAGTCGCCGACGCCGGATCGCCTTGATGCGCGTGTGTGGTTGACGCTTGTTGGGCTTTACGTGGCTCAGGCTATCCCGATCTATTTTGTCGCCGCTGCGTTGCCGCCGATCCTTCGGGCTCGCGGTGTAGACCTGTCCTTGATCGGCGGGCTGGGGATTCTGATGCTTCCCTGGGTTATCAAACCTCTTTGGGCACCGTTGATCGACCGCCTGTCGCGCTATCGAGGAATTGGGCGCAAGGGGGTCATCATAGGCACTCAGTCAATTGTTCTGCTGACGATTATCGCCTTGTCGCAGCTTGACCCGGTTCGGGACATCAGCCTGTTCTTTCCGCTTTTGTTAACAACAGCGTTTGCCTCGGCGACGCAGGACATTGCAACCGACGGATATGCGGTCGAGCATCTGCCCCCGCGATACCAGTCGGGCGGAAACGCTATTCAAAGCGGTGCCGTTGCCGCAGGTGTTTTGATTGGCGGATCCGGCACCTTGTTCCTGTATGACATCGTCGGGTGGCAAACTGCGGTCCTGACCGCAGGTGCACTTTCTTTGGCGGCAGTAGCGGTTTCAGTGATAGTTCCAGAGGCACTGGGAAAACGAGAAGGTGGAAGCGAAAAGCAGAAACCCGGGTTGCGCCATTTTTTCACGCGACCCGGTGCTTTAGCGGTTTTTGCATTTGCAGTGATATTCAGGCTCCCTGAGGGGCTGATAAAAGCGTTGGAGCAGTCTTTTCTGGTTGACGCGGGCCTATCCCTGTCCCTGATCGGCTTGATATCCGGCGGGTCGGCTGCTGCCGTAGGCCTGATGGGCGCCTATCTAGGCATGGTCGTGATCAAGCGCCTTGGGCTGGCACCATTCTTCGCGGTGTTGATTGCCGGTCGCACACTGATCTTCGTGCTATACGGAACTGCCGCTTTGTACGGTTTGCCGTACGAAGCGTTGATAGGCCTGTCCATGCTGAACACGTTTAGCCGTTATATGGAAATTGTGGGCCTGTTCACCGTGTTCATGCGCGTTTCGTCGCTGTCACAGGCGGGAACGAATTTTACGATACTCTCGAGCGCCAACCTGCTTGTCTACATGGTCGGTTCAATGGCCGCTGGGGTCGTGGCGCAGGCCTTCGGATACGCTTTTGTTTTCTGGCTCGCTTGTGCGTTGTCATTCGTCACGGGGGGTATCGCCCTCGTTCTTCTTTCGAAATCACAGATCAGGCAGGTTGCACCCACCCAGGATCACTCTTCCACCCGGGTGCCCTCACCGAATTAACTCACACACAAAAGGAACAATCTGATGGGACAGAAACGCGTGCTGCGAACCAGCGCGGCCCTTACCGCTTTGCTCAGTGCTTCACCAGCCATCGCGCAGGACAGCGCGATCGAAGAAGATCTGTTGACGCTCGAGCCAATCACAATCTCAGCCTATCGCAGCAATGCCGACACCTCGACTATTCCGGGTACGGTTCAGGTCATTACATCAAACGATATCGAACAGCGTATCCTGCAGGGTGAGTCCCTCGAGCAGATATTGTCGGATTTCGTGCCCGGCCTCAGCGTGTCGAATGGCACGGTGTCCGGGGCCAGCCAGACGCTGCGCGGGCGAAACATCCAGATTCTGATTGATGGGGTGGCGCGCACAAGTGAACTGCGGGGCTTCGACCGCGAACTGGCTTTAGTTGATGTCAATTCAGTCGAACGGATTGAGATCGTCAAAGGATCGAATGCCCAATACGGGAATGGTGCTACTGGCGGTACGATCAATATCGTGACCAAGCGAGCAGGTGATGCCACCCAAACAACAGTCTTCACCCGATTGTCGGCACAGGGAGAAAGCGTATCAGACTCGTTGGGATATGAGATCTTTGCCGCTCATGATCAGCGTGTCGACAATATCGGCCTGCGGCTTGAACTGAGTGCTGAAAGCATCGGTGATCGTTTTGACGGGGCAGGGCGACGGCTCCCGTCGGACCCGCTTGTGGGTCAAGGCGGTGGGGATAACAGTGATATCTACTCGCTGGGACTGGCTGCTGATTACGAAGTGGGCTCGCATCGGTTCGACCTGCGCTTTGATGCTAACCGCTTCAAACAGACCCCGGATTTCTTCACTGATTATCTGACTGATCCGGTCAGCGTTGATACGGCTCAACCCTATACCGGTCAGCCGATCAAGGATGAAACACAGGCTTTGACGCTGCGCTATCTGAATTCCGATCTGGCAATTGGCGAGCTTGAGATTCAGGGCTACTACACCGACAATAAACGAACCGCGGCTTTTGTACCTGCTGGTGTTGCCAACCCGCTGTACTATCCGGTTTCACCTACTGACCCAAGGCAAAAGCCCAACGCGCAAACCCGTCTGGATACAACCACTTATGGTATTCGCACCACAGTGCGCAGCGACCTGAGTCAGCTTGCGTCCGGAGCGAAACTGACCTGGGGCGTTGATATCGGCAAAGACGATGTCAATCAGGCATTGCTGGATGGGACCGAAGTCATTGCCCCAATGGATCAACGCAGCATTGCCGCCTTTGTGCAGTTTGACATTCCGCTTGGTGAGAAGTTCGATCTGTCGGGGGGTGTTCGCTATGAACGCTTCGACCTGTCGGTTCAGAATTTCGTTCGTCCTGACGTCGTCCAGTTGACGCCAGCGGGTGCGCGCCCATTGCCAGCGGTAAACGTCACAGGCGGAAACTTTGACTACGATGCGACTGTCTTTAACTTCGGCGGTGTCTATCATCTGACTCCGAGTACCGAGATATTCGCTGGTTTCTCTCAGGGTTTCTCTCTGCCGGACGTAGGCGCGTTTACCCGTCGTGCGATGGCATCTAACCCTCTCGTTCCTGGTCAGACCGTATCCTATGCTGCGATCGGACCCGAGGCTCAGATTGTCGACACCTATGAGATCGGGGCCCGTCATACCGGTGGTGCGTTCCGTATCGAAGCGTCGGCATTTTTCGCCACATCGGACGAGGGCACGGTGTTTAATTCGGCCACCAACGCCATCACGCAGCAGAAAGAGGAAACCTGGGGCGGAGAGATCATCGCGGACTACCAAGTGAATGCGGCCTTCAATGTCGGACTGTCTGCATCCTTCACCGAAGGTCGTTTCGACAGCAACAACGACGGCGAAGTGGACAGCTGGCTGCCCAACAACCGTATCGCAGCACCGGTCAAAGCAACGCTGTATGGTGATTACGTCTTTGACAATGGCCTGCGTGTGGCGGGAGAGATTGTCTACACCGGCAAGCGGGATAACAAGGGTTACACCCTTGTCGAAGATACAACCACGGTCAACGCGCGTCTGGCGAAACAGATTGGTCTGGGCGAATTCAGCTTTGCCGTCGACAACCTATTCGACACCAATCAGTTGAACCCGACAGCCAGCTCGGTTCGCACAAACCCACTGACCGGGCAGGATATTCCTGTGGCAGCCGAAGGGCGCAGGTTCTGGGCAGGATACTCGGTGACTTTCTGACCTGACGGCTCTGCACCATCTAAATCGATACAGCCGCCGTATTCTTACGGCGGCTGTTTTCTACACGAAGCTGTCGTAGCCTCACGGTGATTGTCGTTCAGCGCGGTTCTAGCCTGATCAAAACGGAAAAACTAAAATTGTTGCCCTGCAGGTTTTTAGGTGCTTTCGGGAACCGCCCAGCACGGGTTACTGCCTTCAGGGCAGCGTCATCCAAAGCCGCGATGCCTGAAGATTTTCGGATGCCATGGCTTAACAGCTTTCCATCGCGTGATACGTGCAGCTCGATGGTTACTCCACCGCTGGCTTTGGTTCCGCGCGGAATGCGCTTGCTCCGGTCGATACGCGCCCGGATTTTCGCGCCCCATACTGCCTGCAGCTTCGCGTTCTGGCCCGGGTTACCCGTAGTCGCGTTGGCACTTCCTGTCCCTGCCTGCGCCGCTCCGCCCGACCCGGCTGCCACCTCTTTTTTTCGACCGGATGATGTTGCCTTGGCTTTCTGGGCTTGCTCAGGCTTAGCCTCTGGCGGTCGGGGCTTTGGCCGCGTGTCAGATGATACCTTGATTTCGGGTTCAGGTATTGGGGGCGGAGGCGGCGGTTGGATCGCGTCCGGATTGAAATCATTCAGGCTGTCTGGTGGCGGTGCCGCCAATCGCATTTCTGGACGAGGGGCCGGGCTTGTATCTATTTGCGGAATGGTGGTCGCCAACGAGGTCGGTTCCCTCGGTGCAGTCAGTGGTGTTTGAATTTTCGGCACCGTGACAGGCGGACGCTCCCAGGTTTCGACCATCTCAGCGACAGTGGCCGCGGCGGCCTTTATGGACACTATGGCTTCACCACCGCTACCGCCGGATTGCTGGCTGGACTCTGGTCTCTGCGCAAAGGCCAGCACATGCACCATCAAGGCGAGGGCGACAAATGCAAGGATCTCCAGCGTTTGTTTCATTGCGAAGTCACAATCAATTCAACGCGGCTCAGACCAGCGGATGTGAGGTCTTTCAACAATTTGGCCAGTACGTTCGCCTCCAGCTCAGCATCCGCACGGAGTTGAATGATCGGATCCGCCTCGCTGATGCTCACGAGTGCTTGCAGAGCCGCCTCGGCCTCATGCCCCTCAAATGAGACTTTTCCAGACTTGTCGACATACAGGATGCGTTCGACTTGCGGTTCCGTTTCAGAACCGGCAAGGGGCGGGGTAACTTCGAATGGTTCAGGTTTGGCCAGGTTCGAGGTCATCAGAAAAAAGATGAGCAGCAAAAAAACCACGTTGATCATTGGAACGATGGATTCAGATCGCTGTCTGGTCGGGGGTGGTGAAAAGTCCATCATGTCACTCGACCAAAACCACTGAAACATACCCGGCTTGCCGCAGGTTTTCGGTCACCGTTACAATACGTTGCAGGGTTGCACTGTCCTTGCCGCGCAGCACCAGCATGTCGGATGGAGATTGCATCAGCGGTGCAAGCGATTGGGCAATATCGTTGGTTTCTATGCCGTTAAGCGTTATGCGATCCGGGTATACATCGATCAGGCGCGGCGGGCCGGTGTATTCACCGCCTGAGCCAACCAACGGCAACGGTAGCATGGCGTCCGCGCCAAACCGCGATGCCAGCATGAAAAAGACCAGCAGCAGAAACACCACATCGATCATCGGCGTGAGACTTGGTTTGCGCCGGGGTCTGGCTGGTGGTGCGAATTGCATGCGTCTACTCCGCCGCCAGTCTGATCTCTTCGGGTTGTTGGGAAACAAACAGCCGGGTTGCTCCATCCTCGACATCTCGGCGAATGCGGTCGATCACGGCTTCGAACCACGTAAGTGCTGCCGATGCGGGAATGGCAACTGCCATACCTGCAGCCGTTGTCAAAAGCGCTTCCCAGATGCCGCCGGCCAACAGCGCAGGATCGGCGCGGTTTCCAGCCTGCTGAAGAGCTTGAAACGCAGCAATCATGCCCAGAACGGTTCCGAGAAGACCCAGCAACGGTGCAATGGTCGCAATCAGCTCCAGAGCCCGAAGGCCAGTTCCTGCCTGTGCAATCTCACGCTTGGCGACCCGGGCGGTTTCTTCTCTTGCGCGGTCTTCCGACAGTTTGCGGATCGAACGGATGGCATGGGCCACCACTTTCGAGCGAATGCCTCTGCGGCCGCTGACAGTGGACAAAGCGCCTTCGGTGTCGCCGGCTTCGAATTTCGCAACAGCTTGCCCGGCTTTTCCACGCGACCACGCCCCGATCAGGGCCAGACGCCAGATCTTCCACAGTATCAGCGCCAGAGTAACGACCGACAGGGCGGCTATTGCCCAGATCGACGGTCCACCGTTCTTGAGGAATTCTGCTGCCTTGCCGGATGCATTCTGCGCAGTCAGCCAAATGTCTGCATCCTGCGGGATTTGAGCCTGCGCACTTTGGATATCTGAGTCAGCTTCTAAAATGTCGGATTCAAGAGCGGAATCCGCAGGTAGTTCTTCCAATGCCGATGCTGGATTGCCAGCCAACGGTGCAGGCGCATCGCCTTCGGGTGTGTCTTGAGGATTTGCCACTACCGGGGGCGGAGCTTGCAGCGAACTCGGAAGTTCCGGTGTTGTCGGTGCGGCCGTGCTTTGGGCAAAACCTGCAACGGGAATGGCGAGGAAAGCAGCCAGTATGATCGAGTTGGTTTTCATAAGTGGCTCCAGTAGGCCGAAGTGTGTTTCGGGGTGGCGGAGTCACCTGAGACTGGCGAGATCACCCCGGATGTCAGCACAAGACGCCGAGGGACCAAGATCCCGCCGGCTTCAATTGAGTTTTCTGTGAGTTGGCTGAATTGCGGTACATGAAAGCGCAATCTGGCTCGGGTCTGCAGACCCGGTTTATAATTCCGTAGAATTCCCGTATGATTTTGTCAACATTGGTAAATTTCAATTGCCTCAGTGGCCACTTGCCGCTCAAGTGGCTCAGTCTGTGGTGCCCGGCTGGCTCCAATAAGCGGCGATATAGGCACGTGCTGAATCGCCATTCCTTGCCTTGTATTCTGCCCGTACCCGTTGGACATCGGCCTTTTCGCACGCAAACCACAGAAAGTGGTCCGGAAACTCTTCCATGGCGGTCAGGGCAATATCCGCCAGGCTGTGTTCGTCGTTCCGATCCAGCCAGGTGACCGACACACCCGGTGGTGCCGTCAGCGAATAGGCGCAGTTGGCCCCGTTTTCTGTTAGTGCTGTTACATGCCCTAACGTGTCTGCAGGCAGAGCCTCAAGGATACGCGCCATCGCGGGCAAGGCGGTCTCATCTGCGAACATCAGAATTCGATTGGTTTCAGGAATCCCACCCCCTCCTGGCCCTACAACAGCAACCTGCGCGCCAAGCTCAACACTCCGGGCCCATTCCGTCACGCGACCGCCTTCGTGGACGAACACGTCGAAGTCCATCAGCCCCTGTGCATGGTCGATCCAGCGCGTCGTATAAACTGGGCGATGCAGGGCTTTGTCTCCCTTTGGCCATACCGTTGCACCGCTTTCGGAGACGTAAGGCCATTCGACATTTTCAGAGTCTTTGGGCGGCAGAACGATGCGAAAGTGGATGGCGTCATCCTTAAAACTGGACAATCCGCGGGCTTTGACCCGGACCCGGACAAAAGACGTGCCAACCGGCGTGACGGCCTGAACCGTCGCAAAGTGGAAATTGGGTGGCAGACCCCCAGCTTGATCCGCATCAGACCAACGAATTTTCTCTTCAACGCCGGGTAGGAAATGGGCCAGGTGTTCGACCAGTTGCTCTTTGAGCATGAACAACCAATCTTGCTTGGCTGCAGTCACTTTGAATGTGACACCGCCTTTGGCAGCCTCAATACAGTAGCAGCCGAACGGGGTTTCCAGCGTCACCCGCGTATCCTCGTTTTCGAGAACGGGCAGATCGTGTTCTTTCGCTTCGTGCAGCATGATCTGCCGCATGGTGTTGAAGTCCAGTTCGGCAACATGTGTTTCGGCATTCAGTGAAAAGTCGGGCCGGATTGTCATAGGAATCTCCTCTCAGGCCGGAATGACATGGGGTGAGCCGTGGACTGGATCCGCGATCACAGTGCAGGGCAGAGCAAAGACGCTGTCCATATTCGCCTCGGTGATCACCTCTGCCGGAGATCCTGCGCGATGCACGCGACAATCTTTCAACGCGATGATGTGATCGGCGAACCGGGCGGCAAGGTTGATGTCATGCAGAACCATTGCCACGGTTCGCCCCGTCTCGCGATTGAGTTTCTGAACCAAGGTCAGCAGTTCGATCTGGTGCGGCAGGTCGAGATAGGTGGTTGGCTCGTCCAGCAGCAGGATGTCGGTATCCTGCGCCAACGCCATCGCAATCCATGCCCGTTGTCTTTGACCACCAGAGAGGGCCTCAAGAGGTCGACCAGCATTGTGTACCATGCCGGTTTGCTCAAGCGCGGTCTCAACTGCAGTCGCGTCTTCTTGTGACCATTGCTTCAGTGCGGATTGGTGCGGGGTACGTCCCCGGATAACCAAGTCGCGAACTAATAACCCTTCGGGCGCGGTGGGCATCTGCGGCAGGATTGCCAGACGCCGTGCCACGGATCGGCTGTTCTGCTTATGAATGGCTTTGCCATCCAGAACGACCTGCCCCTTGTTGACCGGCTGCAGCCGGGCCAGAGATCGCAGGAGCGTGGACTTTCCACAGGCATTAGGTCCAACAATTACGGTCAGCTTGCCGTCCGGTATGTCGGTATGCAGCTCTTTCAACACAGGTGTTTTGCCGAATGAGACGGATATGTCCCGTGCCGAAAGGCGACAAGGCTGGGTCATGTCTAAAGTGTCCCTTTTTTGAATTGGACGAGCAGCAGCCACATCAGGACGGGCGCGCCGATGATGGCGGTGAAGACGCCGGTTGGCAGATGAACAAGTGGAACCGAGCGGGCCGCCATATCGGCCAGCAAAGTCACCAGCGCACCGACAATTGCGGCTTGTAGCAGCGCTGGCTTACCCTGGCGCACAAGGCGTCTGGAGATCGGGCCGGACACAAAAGCCACAAACGGCAGCGGCCCGGCGACACTGACGGCAAGCGCCACTAATGCGACGGCTGTCGCGGTGATCGCAAGACGCATAGGGGACAGCGCAACGCCCAGCCCATTTGCAATATCATCCGCCATCGACAGCCGGGTCAGAGGGAATTGCAGCCAAAGCGCCAGGGGCAAAAGGATGGCCAACCCGACCCAAATCAACCGAACATCCGCCCAATTGCGAGCGTTAAGTGACCCGACCAACCACTTTGCCATTTCTGCGGCGGTTAGGGCGTCCAGCTTGGTCATAAGAAGATCAGCCCCGGCTGAGAGGGTCAGACTGGCTCCGATCCCAACGAGGATCAGCCGATAGGGGTGCAAGCCGTCTTTCCAAGCAAGACCGATCACCACCAACGCGGTCACGATACCGCCGATCAAAGCACCAAACAGAACAAATCCGCCTGTCAGGATTATGGCCAGCAGAGCACCACAGCTGGCCCCGGCGCTGAACCCGATCACGTCTGGCGAAGCCAACGGGTTGCGCAGCATGGTTTGGAACATTGACCCGGCAATACCAAACGCCGCGCCAGCTCCGATCGCGGTCAGGATTCTGGGCAACCGGTGATCCAGAACAATCATCCGCTGAATTCCCTCGGCATGACCAAGTACGGCTTGGCCAATCTGCGAGATGTTGAGGGGATAAGCTCCGAGGTGAAGCGCAGAAAGAAGCGCAACGATCAACAGAGAAACCAGGCATAGGCTAACAGTGATTGCTCGTGCTGACACTTGCATCGACAGGAAAGGCAGACGAAGGATCATATCTTGCGAACTCCGTTGCGGCGCACCAGCCAGATCAATACCGGGCCACCGATCAGGGCCGACATGACACCGGCTTGCATGTTGCCGCCAAACAGGGGCAGCCGCCCCAGCAGGTCAGCGGCAACCATCAGCGCGGCTCCGATGCTGGCGGAAAACACCAGCATCCAGCGCATATCAGCACCTGCGATCCAACGTGCGATATGAGGGACAATCAGGCCGACAAATGCGATTGGACCAGCCATTGAAACTGTTGCGCCGCACAGGATCACGATTGCCAGTCCGATCAGGATTTGGGCCAGGCCGACCCGGACGCCCAGACTGCGTGCGGTATCCGTACCCAGCATCAGGGCGTTCAGAACAAGACTTGCCAGCAACGATAGGACGATGCCGACCGCAAAGAAGGGCAACAGAGCGGTGATTGTTCCGAAGTCGATGCCGTCGAAGCCGCCAAGAACCCAGAACCGGTACACGTCCAGCGTCTGCTGGCTGACCAAGAGGAGTGATCGGCTGAGTGCCAGAAACAATGCGGAAACTGCAGCCCCGGCAAGGATCAGTCGTGCAGGGTTCGCCTGATTGCCGCCACCCAGCAAAAACACCAAAAGAGAAGCGATGAATGCGCCACCGAGTGCTACCCAGACAAAGGCGGCGGGATCCGTGATACCCAACACCAAAACACAAAGCACGACACCCATAGAGGCACCGGCATTCACGCCCAAGAAGCCCGGGTCCGCCAGCGGATTGCGTGTCATGCTCTGCATGAGCGCTCCGGCCATTCCCAGAGAGGCTCCGGCCAGAACGGCCCCTACCAGCCTTGGAGCCCGGATCTCGCGGAGTACTATCTGATCGGGGTTCAGGGGTTCAAATGCGGCGAAGGCTGACCAGATGCTGCCCCAGCTTATCGGCCTCAGGCCAAAACGCAGGGCAAATACGGACAAAACAATCAGCCCCAACACCGACAAGCCAAGCCACATGCCTCGGGCGTCGGTGTTGGGGGCTTCCGAGGGAACGGAAGTCATATGCGCCGTCATCTCAGAACTCCTCAGGTAAAATGCCTGCATCGCGCGAGGACGGAACCACGGTTGTCGGGTCACCATCCATCGCGGCCTCAAGCAGCGGGACGAGTTTATCCAGGGCGTAATCCAGACTCAGGGGGCTGGAATGCGAGAGTGCTGCTGACAGCAACGGATCAGAGTAAACTTCGCGCCCTTCTTTGTAGGCGCGCATGGTTGGGCGCAGTGGCATGCGGTTCAGGGCCGATGCAGAACTGCCCCCGTCGATCCACACCAGCGCATCAACATCGATCGGTGACAGGTCTTCAGCCGGGATCAGGACATATGAAATGTCCAGCGCCCCGCGGTTGTTCACAGCTTCTGGTACAACAAATCCGAGGTCCTCGAGAAATTTTCCACGAATGTCCCGGTTTGTATATGCGCCTGCTTGGCCCGCCCAAACCATGACCGAGGAGGCACCCTGCCAATCTGGATGCGCGTCACGGATTTCCTGGAACCGATCCTGCAGGCGCGTGATCTGGGCCTCGGCCTCTGCAGATTTTCCAGTTGCCAGCCCCACAGTGCGATGCATCTCCTGCCATGACATACCGTGGTCGCCATACCCAGCAGCAGGCGGAACGGTTGGAGCGATTTGTGACAATAGCGAATAGTCGCGTTCAGTCATGCCCGACCATTGACCCATAATCAGGTCGGGTTTCATGGCAGCGATCTGCTCGATATTGATTTCGCCCTGCATGACTATGGGTTGCGCATCGCCAAGGGCTTCGTGCCCCCAGGCCCAGACTCCATAGGGGTCGGTCCCGTACCACTTTCGCAGCGCATAGGGTTTAAGCCCCAAAGCAAGCAGAAAGTCATGGCCAATAAAGCTGAGCGATACGATCTTCTTCGGCTCGCTTTCGATCCGGGTCGTTCCGTACTTATGATCGATTTCGACCGGAAATGAATCAGCACTCGACCCGACGGGCCAGAGTGCCAATACAAAACAGGTCAACAGTTTTCGCAGCATCTTTGGACCTTTGAAAGAAGGACCCGGGCGGCATCATGTCCGCCCGGGTTGGGATAAAGTTAGAATCGGCGGCTTAGTGTCAGCTCGACCGAGCGACCTGCGCCATAGGCGCACCCGCCTGCCTGCGACGCATTGATCGCGGGGAACAGCGCGAGAATGCCGGTGTTGTCGATCTGGCAGTAGCTTACGTATTCCTTGTTCGCGAGGTTGCGGGCTGCCAGCGTTGTTACCCAACCGTTCTTTTCATAGGTCAAGGAGGCGTCATAAACCGTCACGCCGCCGACTTTGAAAGCGGCTGTATTGGCGTTGTCCGAGAAACGCTCGCCGGTATAGCGCGCGCCCAGTCCCAGACGCAGACCGGGTGCCTGAGCAACCTCATAGGCCAGCCACAACGAGGCAGAATGTTCCGGGATCCGTGCCAGTCGGTTGCCTTGGTTGGTCGCGTTCTTGGTGATTTTCGCGTCGATGTAGTTGTACGCACCCAAAATCGACAGGCCATTTCCGAACGCATAGTTTGCTTCGACTTCGATCCCTTTCGACTTGACTTCGCCTACCTGTTCAAACGCTCCGGGACGTCCGGCAACGGCCTGAGGTGTGTTCTTCTTGGTGATGTCGAAGTACGCGACCGACAACAGAGAGTTTGTACCCAGCGGACGGAATTTCGTACCAACCTCCCAGGAATTTGCTTGCTCGACATCCAATTGCTTGCCCGCGACATCGACACCAGCCGGAGGCAGGTTAAACGATCGCGCCAGCGAGCCGTAGAAGCTCAACCCGTTATCAAGGTTGTAGGACGCAGCCAGATTCCCGCTGGTAAAGTTCCGCTTGTTGTCCAGATCGGTGGTCGTATTGGGAACGAATGGCAGCGGTGACACGGTGCTGGCTGTCCCGCTGATATCAACCCAGTCGTGGCGCAGGCCCGCATCAACAATCAGGTTGCTTCCGATTTCAAAATTACCAAGCAGATACAGGCCTGTTTGCTTGATGTTTTGGGAAATCGAATTGGTGACCAAAGTACCGGTTGGAATACCCGGAGGTGTGATAATCGAGTTGTTTTGGAACAGATTAACGCCACCAAACGCGTATGATTGTGTCCCGTCATAGTCACTTTGATAGTAGTCCAGACCACCGATGATGGTTGCATTCACGTTGCCAAACGAGAAGTCTCTCGAGATCGCGTTGTCGAATGTCGCCTGCTTGGCCTTGTTGTCGACATCGAAGTTGACCAAAACCGCTGCGTCAATCGCATTCGGAACCGGCGGGCGACCGGCAAGGATCGCTGACGAAAAGAAGGCTGCAGCATAACCGGTGTTGTTGGTCCAGTCGTTGTCGGCATACCGCGCACGAGACCGGAAGGTGAAACCATCGCCGAATGCATGATCGAATTCATAACCAATGTAATTCTGGGTCGTTTCTATATCGTTGCGGCTAGGATTGTTCGAATAGAAATCGTTGCCGTAGTGGCGCACGGGGTTCGGCAATTGCGACCCGTATTGCGGAACCAGAATGTATGAATCCGGCACCTTGTCTTTCTGATACTGTGCAAAGACCGTCAGATTGGTTGCGTCCGTCGGTTTCCAGGTAACGGATGGTGCAAAGTAAAGGCGGCTCTGGTCTGTTTCGTCATATTGGGTGCCTGTTTCCCCACCCAGGAATACAAAGCGATATGCCAGTTCATCAGATGCAGCCGCATTGATATCGACGCCAAGCTCGACACCGCCATAGGCCGAAGCACGCGCCATAAGCTCAGTGCTGTTTTCAAATTTGGGACGTTTGGTGATCGAGTTGACCAGCCCGCCTGGTTGGCCTGCCCCATACAGGCTTGAGGTTGCACCGCGCAGAACTTCGATCCGTTCAAGACCAAAGGTTTCTGTCCGCCAACCTGCAAACCCATAAAGACGCAATGGCATGCCATCGCGATAGCTGTTTGAATTCTGTACTTCGAAACCCCGAATGGCAAATTGGTCGAAGCGACCGTCTACGCCAAATGTCTGTGCGGTTACACCGGGTGTATATGAGATCGCTTCTTCAATGGTGGTTGCACCTTGGTCGTCGATCTGCTGTGGGGTGATGACGCTGATCGCGCGCGGTGTTGTTGCAACGTCTGCCGGAAGCCCGCGCGTTGCGCTGACAGCTGCCTCTGCCGCATAGCCTTCGACGTTATCCAGTGCGCTGGTCTGACCACCCTCTATGGTGATCGGCTCCAGCACGACTTCGTCTGTTGCGGTCTGAGCCTGCAGCGGTTGCGCGGCCAAACCTACTGTTACCACAAGTGGCCCTGCCGCCAGAACCTTGCTTCGTGTTGACATATTCCGTCTCCAGGCGCCGACAGGCGACGCCGGCGCATTATGTGTTCAAAACACAAAAGCTTTCCCGGTCTGGCTTGGGTGTTTTCACCTCTGCCCGGGTTCGCTGTCCCACATTTTTTGGCTGGACTGTGCGTCGCCGGGGCGGTGACTTGGTCTTGCTTCTTAGCATGCAATGCACGCTCTGGCAGCGGCGTAAAATTCTAGAGTGATTTTGTCAAGTTTACGTGAGGCGTTTCTAGGTATAGTTGACGTAAGGGACAATGCATTGAGACAGAAATGCTGCAGCAGGCCCTGACGGGGCTGCTGCCAAGTCGTTGTGTCGCAAAATGTAGAGTGATCAGAATCGATCCTTTTGCTGAGCAACCGAACTGCTTCAGGATCTTGTTTAATACTCGAATACCAGCTGCATTCGCGTGCTCTTTTCGACTATGATCTTACCCGTGATGCTGTTTGAAAAAACACCTTGTCGCGGTTGAGTTATCGCTCCGCTCAGGTAGCATGACGTCCCAGATATTTCCTACTTTGTCGACCGTGCAATACATTTACATTCACTCGCCGCGCGAACTTAGGTAAGTCACATTAATTCTCAGGGAATTCTGTGCTGGACTTTTCATCAATTGTGCTCGGGCTGAGATCAGCGACGCGTAGTTTACAATCCACCTGTTGAGAGTCGAGTGGTCAGTCTGCAAACCGTGTTTGGCCGTGATCTCTTCCAGATCACGATGGGAAGCCGTGTCTCGCAGATAGAAGTCCACAGTTTTCAGAAGTGTATCCTTGGAAATAGGCAGTCTCTCAACAAGAGCAGACGTCAGTATGCCCATGTTCGTCAAAAAGACCCCAAAGCTTGAGGCACATCCTGAATCGTGCCGCTCAGCCGAAATCAATGGATCCTGCCCCTAGAAACAACTTGTGCACAGCGGGCCAGAGACGTTACCCGTAAACCCACGACCCGCAGCATGATTGTGCATTGGTGCTGTTCAACTAACTAACTCAGGCTTAATTATCATGGCTATACCCGATACGCTGGCTGCGCGATTGATCGAAGTCACCAAGAACAACAACTTGGGTGGTCACTTTCTCATGCTCGGGCGACAGCGTTGGATTGGAACGCGCAAGGGTAAGGCAGCCAAGTTGCTGGCAGATACGATTGGCACCTATTTGCCCGGAAAATCTGAAGAGGACCTGAAAAATCCGAACGATGCCTATTCTGAGCAATTTTTCAAAGCGCTTGGATACGACCAGGTCGACTCTCTGGACTTTTCTGAATTTGAAAATGCCAGCATCATACAGGATCTTGGCGCAGAGCTGGACCCTGCTTTGCACGAACGCTTTGACGTGATCTATGACGGCGGCACGTGTGAACACATTTTTGAGTTGCCTACGGCCTATCGCAATATCCATAAAATGCTGAAAAAGGGTGGTGTCCTAATTGCGCATTCGCCGTGCAATAACTGGATCAATCACTCATTTTATCAGATCAATCCCGAAATGGTGTACGGGTTTTGGGAAAAAGCCATGGGTTATGAACTGTTGAGCCTGATCCTTCAGCCCCTGCTGCCAAATTTTTCTGACAGAGTGGTAACCACGACCAATCCCAACGTCACAGGCGTACGCCCGCGCCTCAAGGGAAAGCTACCTCAGAACTCCCCAATTATGATGTGTTATGCGGTTCGAAAACCATTCGACACAGAAGGGAAAGGGGTCGCGTATCAGACGGACTATATGGAAAAGTGGCAGGATTGAGGAATAGGACTTATTGGTCTGACTGAAGCGCGCCAGCTTTTCGTTCGGCATCCCAGCGGAACAGCAATCGTTTCAACATGGCGATTTTGCCTGAATGCACCTTATCATCCCGGTCGAGACGCTCACCACCGTTGATCAGTTGCCGCATGCGGTACGGTCGTTTCCCGGACACTATTCCATCCAGCTGAGCGGGTAGTAGCCCGGCGGCGGCACAAGCTTTGACCCAGGCCTCATCAAGTGATGGCGGCGGGTTCTGTTCCGATGATACGCACCAACTGTGCTCGAACCGCGTCATGATATAGTCCAGTACTGGAATGTGCGGATGCCTGCGATCGGATTTGTACGGCATCTTGAAGACATCCGTGACCAGTTCATAGGAAGGCCAATAAAACAGTTTGCCTTCTGCTTTATGCGCGCGCACCACTTCATCAATGGCAACACGCAGCGATGCCTTGGAAACTGAATTCGAGGTTATACAGGAATTGTCGCGAAAGGTTGCGATCAGCGGTATCGGTGACAAGGTTACGATTACTTTCGCATCTGGACGATGCTTGCGGATCAACTGGTAGATCGCGTCAATATTCTGGCGATTTTCCTCCACACTGGCGACCCGGAACTTGTGGCGGGATGGATCATAAACGTCCTTTGGGATCGTGCGCCAAAAGACATTGCCCGTGGGCTCGTCGTACCAAACTTCACTCAACCCGAAGGTCAGGATGAAGACGTCTGTTTTGTCAAACAGCTCTTTGGTTTGCGCCTGTGCCACAGGGTCATAGCCATATTCTTCTGCCTTGTACCCATGCCAAAGAACCTGCGAGAAAACCTTGTTTTCCCAAGCCCATTCAAACTGTTGGCGAATTACGAACGAGTTAACCATCCCTTCGCCGCAACTAACTACATAGGCACGCTTGGCCTCTTCGCCCTGGGTCAGAACCCGAAAATTCCGTTTTGACAGCCAATTTGAGATATTCGCCGCAAAACAAGAACCGAAGGCAGTTATCTGGGTTTCCGGGGTTATACACGGAGTATCTGGTTGCCACCCCTTTAAAACAAAGGTCTCTACGGCTTCTTCATCGACCATTTGTAAGGCTGTCGGATTGAAGTTTGTATGTTCGCCCCGAAACCAGGTTCGGAACTCGGGGCCATCTTTCGTCGTGGACTGGAAGTTGTGAGAAATTGCCTTTTTAGTCATCCAGACACGCCCTGATCGCCGAAAAAACCACCTGCCCAAGGTGCCTGAAATGAGTTTCCGAGGCAAGTTCAGCGCAACAATTGGTAACTTCAGAAAATAGCAACAATGATCTTCAGACGGGCAGCAAGGTGTAGAATTCAAACCAAAACAGATAGTATA
The DNA here is from genome assembly GCF_056537005.1 of Ruegeria sp. CH6. NCBI lineage: Bacteria > Pseudomonadati > Pseudomonadota > Alphaproteobacteria > Rhodobacterales > Roseobacteraceae > Ruegeria > Ruegeria sp. CH6. The sequence goes on from NZ_JBQFQS010000006.1 coordinate 149,222, forward strand.
CAGAGGCAGAAACTTTGCATGGGAATTTCTGTAGTATGAATGATCTGAGCTACGATGAGCTGATTGAGGTTCAGGGTATAAAGTTGCCTCTTTGTAAGAACATCGTGACCCCTCGCATCGAAAGACAGATGAGGCTTGGAAATTACGAAGTTGGCGAATGCGCTGCTGCACGAAAATTCATACATAAGGGTGACAGGGTTCTCGATCTTGGGGCAGGTATCGGCCTTGTCGCAAGTGCGGTCTCCAAGATTGAAGGCGTCGAAAGGATAGTGTCAGTAGAGGCCAATCCTGAATTACTGGAAGTTATCCGAGAAACACACAAAATCAATGGAATAGACACGGTTGAACTGCGCCATGGGATAGCGTCAAGGGTAGCGGCAGAACAAGTTCCGTTCTATTTGCGGGGTCATTTTTGGTCTTCCAGTATGGAGCCGGATTCGCGCCCATACAAAGAAGTGGTTCCCATGACCGCTTTTGCCATGAACGATTTGATCGAAGAGATCGACCCAACCGTGATCATCGCCGATATTGAAGGCGGAGAACTCGAGATTTTTGATGGGTTGACGTTGGATAACGTTCGGACAGTTATCATCGAGCTGCATCCGCTGGTCTACGGAGTTGAAGGGCAGCGCAAGGTTCTGAAGTTCTTTGATGACCTCGGGTTCCGTGCCGAAGATGAGTACCGCTCGGGAAGTGTTTGGGTGTTTTCGAGAATGCCCGTCAAACAAGTGCCAAGGTTTTTGACACGAGGTCCATCCAGCCCGGTACATAATCACGACAACCCTCAGTTCATCATTCCGACCTGCATGCGAAATGAAGGCCCATTCCTGCTGGAGTGGCTGGCCTTTCATCGTTCGATAGGAATTCAGAATTTTGTGGTATTTTCTAATGACTGTTCGGACGGAACTGACCTTCTATTGGATCGGTTGGATGAGTTGGGTGTCGTGACCCATCTGCCCAATCCGGCCAAGGCAGCCAAGTCAACGTACTTTCAACCTCTCGCCATGAAATTTGCGATGGACATGCCTCAGGTACGAAGGGCGGATTATGTAATTCAGACGGACGTTGATGAGTTCATCAATATTAAGGTCGGCGACGGAACGGTGACCGATCTGTTGAATGCAGCGGGGCCTTTTCATGTTCTTTCGATCTCGGAACTGAATTTTTCGAGCAGCGGGAACTGGGAATTAAAAGACGGCTGGCTCACCGAGATGTTCCGGGAGCACGAAACTGACAAGCCGGGTCATTGGCAGGCCCGGCGGGGGGTTAAGTCGATCATTCATGGCGCCGATAATTTTGAAACCTGGCCAGTACATCGACCAGGGATATTCGCGGGCTCATTTGATCAATTGGTCTGGCTGGATGGATCGGGTAATTCGGTTCCTGAGGACTTTGTTGTTAACCACGAAAACGGCATCGACAGGCGCGGTCGCTATGATTTGGTCCAATTGGATCACCATCCATTGCGCAGCGCGGAATCTTACCTGATGAAACAGTGGCGTGGGAGTGTTGCCGATAACCGGCGAAGCACGGATCATCATTATTATCGTAAGCGGTCTCTTGGTGGTAATTTTTATGGACACATTGATAGGCTGCTGCCTCGGGCCCGCAAAGAGTGGGATGCGTTAATATCGGACAAGAAACTCCTGGATTTACATCGGGCCTCGATTGACGTGCATCGGGAACGGATCAGGTCAATTGAGAACGAGCCAGCTATCTCTGAAGTTCGCGATTGGATTCGTGAAAACTATTTCGCTGATCAAGGGTCGGATTGATCAAACAGATACAGGAAGCCAAAGTAATGGAAGCTGGGTGAAACGAGGGCATACCAATCAGGCCCAATATGCTTCCTCAAACAGGTTTTTTTCCCTGTTTGATCAGCACAGCATTTGCCTCGTTTCTGGCGCGTAGAAACTTAGGACGCTTCTGTGGTTTGCAGGCTTCGAGAACGGCGTTGCAATACTGCGCTGTCCAATACGGCCGCCCACGTTTCAGCAGATGGTTCAACATGCGTTTCTGATAAAAAGCGCTGCTTTTGCGCGCGGTTAGGAGGGCGTAGATCTCTTGTTGCGTCAAGCTGTCTTCAATGCAACCGGTGATGATCTTGCTCAACACTCCCATGTGCCGCCACGTGGTCAGCATCCCGTGACCGTGGTGACGGCACAAATACTTTTCTGTGTTTGACCCTTGGTATAATGCGACATGCAAGGCATCCGCTGCAATTGTCGGGTCATAGAACAAGCGAACCTTACGGGCTTGACGCACACCATCCGGCCCATAGCCGTAAGCGCCTTCATAATCGCGCCTCCATGCGGGCTTAAAACGGGTTTCCCAGCCCAGAGTAACTTTGCGGCTTAACGTGGCTTGTGGGTTCACAGCCAAAACATCTGCGCCAGGACAAGAAGCGGCGTAGGCGGTCGCAGCATACCCACCCATTGACACCCCATAGAAAATCACCCGCTCGAATTGTTTGAAGAAACCTTTGTCTCGAAGTCCGTCGAAAAATGTGGCTATAGCGGGGTCACGATACCAAGTGTGGCCATGGGCCATGATCCCTAATGCAGACCATCCCCGGGATGTTATGAAATCCATTCCCCAGGGCAGACGATTGTCAGGGTCCTGCCGTGCGTCATCGAGATTTTCGAATGCGACAACAAGCACTTTTCCCTTTTGAACGAACAATGCCCGATGTTCATGACTCAACTCCTCAAAGAACCCATTCTCTCCTGCGGCTTCTTGAAAATTGTCGCGCCATTTTCGGTTACGTTCGTGGTTCATGTTTGAGTTCTACTCTTCGCCTTCAAACTACAGGGGGCACTGTTTGTCTCTGACAAGTGCTTTATGCGTAATCAACAGTGAACGCGACAATTGCTAGCGCGTTTTTGAGCAGATGCGAAGTTCGAAAAAAGAAGCACGCGCTTCACTCTTTCCGTAACAGAGGCACCCGGCCCGACAAGGCATAGCGATGCAGTGTTTGTCCAGAAACTGCAAGGCTGTCGGCTTGCCACCGGTCGCGCAAAGCACCATGGTTAGCTGTGCGGTTTTCGCGGTCTTCACTCCCCACATGACCCCATGCGTAAGCAAGGCTTAGTTCGGGCTCATCTGGTTCTTCCTCTAAAACCAGGCGGATGTGACGGTCTGAAATTACCTCGGCGCCAATGATTGCCGGCAAATTTTGCGCCATGCCATCGAGACGAAACCCATGTGTATCATTCTCCAGCACCAACCCGTCCATTGATGAAAACTCGGCCAGAATTTCGCGCCCTTCCAAGTGAGCGATCTGCAGAGAAGGGCAGAACCATTGTTTTCCCATTTGCACAGCTTGAACGGCTAGATCACAGAGTTCATCCATCATGAGAGCAGACACAGAACTGGGTGTTGCTGGCGTATCGGGCATAAGGGGCCAAGGATATGACGGAGTTGCAACGACCGATTTCACACCGGGATTGTCCAAATCAAATCGACCTTCGGACAACAACGCTTCAATACGCCCTGTGTCCTCGAAACCACCCCCTTGGGTTACAACTATTACAGGTTCGGCGGACTGTCCGGTTATCTGTGTCAGATCACGTACCAAAGAGGTGGTGGTTTGCCTGTAGTGTCTTGCCGCATCCAACTCGGAAATTGTCATGTCACCGCGAAGCAGTCCGAGGCGGAGGCGGTCAATAACCAGAGCCTTTTCCCAACCCTTCAACGTAGCGCAAGCAACCTTCACCCTTTCCAGCAATAACCTGTAGGGTTCTGCGTGCGGGTCTGCATCCGCTGCAGTTATACCGGGCTGAGGTTGGCTTAAGGCAACATTGGTAAACAGAGTTTCCCCACTCTCATAGCGGCGTTCACTGCTTAGTGTTGCTTCAGCCAAGGGGCCGAAAGGTGCTCCGGTTCCATCCAGTTTTTCGTTCACGACATGCCAGCGGAATCTTCGCGCCAGAGTTCGGGGGACATGCAGATCGCCCCCAAATCCCACGAAACCCAATGCCGTGGGAGGTGTCTGAGCCAGTGTCACGCCATCGCGTTCTTCAAAACCGATGGTTGTTCTTTCCCACCGGTCGGAAAGATAGCGCAGGCAATCTGGTCGCACGTCCAACATCCAGACGTTTCCTCCTCCGCTAGGCCACGCAGTTTCTGGATTGTAAGGCTTGGCTCGTATCCAGGCGCCCACCTTTTGAGGACGCTCAGCCTCTGCACGCATCACCAGCTTCTCAAAAGGTAATTCTGGTTTTGTGAGATAGCTCCGCCGGTTCTGGAAGGCACGGCGGAACCTGGAGGCACGTTCAACTTGGCCGCGCGCGACAAGCGCTGCTTCGATACCTTTGCGGTAAAAAGGAAAATCCTTGCGCCCTCGCAAACGTTCATAAAACAGATCCGGGGGCAACTCACCTCGCAACAAACCTGGAAGGATTGCTTTCAGGAATTTTTTCCGCCTTAGGCCGGGCGTACAGCTGGCCCCGAAACCAAAGCACTTGAGATATGTTGCCTGATTTTCATCATAAACCTGCCGCAGCCCTTTTAGTGGGTCATGAAACGGATCGTACAGGATATAGGTCCGAGCAAGATTGGCTGCGCGCGCCCTGTCCACCCCGGGCGACACGGGAGCGAGATCTTCTGGCGGATCGACAAATAAATGGGTGGCATTCGGCAGGAAATTCCCCAATGCCACCAAGCTGTGAGATGCATCTTCCGCGGCGCAGAGTGTGTGAGAACTAAAGTCATCAACCAGCAAACCTTCGGCCAGAGTTTCGAAGAAAGCCATTAACTCGGGTGAAATCGAAGTTGTTTCGTCAGTGAGGATAACGCGCATCTGACTGAGCTCATCTTCCTCGCAAAGTTCGTCGGTTAGGGAAGGCATTCCGTTCTCGGTCAGGAATTGGATAACCAGACGGTTGGGAGTTCGGCGGGTCAGCGCTATGCGATATCCGGCAATAGCGATGTCTTCGCCCGTTCGCAGTGCTGCAATAAGATCGGCATGGGACTTCTCCTGAGCGTGCTCCATGTCACATCCGCTCCTGTTTCAAGCTATTTCCAAACCGCAGATCGCTGCGAGTAGCGATGCCTGAGGCACGCCGGCAAAAACCACCCGTTCCGTCCCACAGCTGAGTATCGTGTCATCTTCGGATTGCCTGACACGCACTTGACCTAGTGAGGCCCAATCACTCAGGTCAATCTTTCCACCTTGGAATCCTTGGATCTTTTGGGGCAGGCCGGTTCGTTGGATAGTGATTGTTGTGTTCGCACTGCGCAAAGTAACATCATTGCTGCCTTCGGCCAGAGTGATTTGCGTATCACCGTGTCCCCCTGTGATGCGATTGCAGCCGCTACCGGTGACAATCGAAACAGGGCCGTGGCCACCAATCATAGTGGTATCACCGCTGTCGCCGACCATTCGGGCGAACCCCTTTCCGGCCGTCATCGTTGTTTTCCCGGTCCCGCCGTAGAGAACACAATTGGCATTTGCTGCCAGAATGGAGTTCTCGCCCTCACCACAATAGACCACCAGATCGTCATTCTGCACGGTGATACGGTTTGTCCCCGGACCGGGATGCACAGTTAGCTGGAAGCGATTTACGCTCCCAGGGAAAAGAAACTCATTGTCTTGCTGGTTTCCGGTCGCAACAAAGCGGTTTACACCGCCACTTGCATCGGCGCCATAGTGCATGCGGGCAAACCCATCGGGCAGTGCTGCTGTACCGTCATGGTTTAGTGTCGAATAATGAACTCTGGCCCCCGGCGCGGTCGGCGCAGTGTCTTCAGGAGAAGCGTCCAACGATCCGATGGCCCCAACACTGCCAGCTTTGGGTGGATCCGTCGAATCTGTAAAGCTTACGTGAAATGGCGCCGCACTGCCTTCTGCCTCGGGGAGGAGCAGGCCGTGGGAGGCGCAAACCTGACTCAAATCTTGTCGCCATTTCGCGTAGTCTGGATGTTTACCCGCGAGGTTCTTGGTCAGCCATGGGTCGTCTTGAACATTGTGAAACTCGCTTTCACCGTTCTGATACAGCGTGATCCTATATGCGCCTTTCCGCATGGATGTATTGCCATATAGAAATGTGGGAACAGCGCGCTCTGGGTCAGAGGTACCGTGCGTCATATCTTTCAGCGATCTGCTGATCGTACTGTGCATCGGCGGGCAACCAGCATAGTCAAGAATGGTCGGTCCGACATCCAATAAAGCAACTGGATCACGAACCTGTCTTGGTTGCGCATCAGGGTCGTGAATGATCAGGGGAACGCGACAGCTTTCTTCCCAGAGCGTGAATTTGCGCATCCGCCCCTTATCGCCAAGATGGTAGCCATGATCTGAGGTAAATATCAGGACAGTGTTATCCGCATGGCGCGACGATTTGAGTGCGGCCCAGATGCGACCAATCTGGCTATCAACATGAGAATAGGCTGAGAAATAATTTCGAACCGATTTACGCCAGTAGTCAGCGTCTCGAAGATCCATGTTCTTTCCCATAAATCGGTCGGGATACCCGGTCGTATCGAACCCATCATTCCATGCCTCAGGTATCTGGAAATCCTGTTCGTTGTACAACCGCTTAAAGGCTTCAGGCGTTTTGAACGGTATGTGCGGATGGTGAAAGCCGATCTCGCGATAAAATGGCGCGGCCCCATCGTAGGTCTCCAGAAACTCTACTGCATCTGTCGCGGACTGATGGTCATAATAGAGTGAATCGTGTGTGGGATCAGTAGTACCGGCTCCGCCGGTCAAGCCGCCAAAACGCCTGACAGGGACGGATTGAGGAGGACCAAGGCGCAACGGGTGTGGGGGGTGCGAATAAAGAATATCATGCACCGGCCTGGGAAGAGGAGCAAAACTGTGATGAACCTTCCCGGCGGTCGAACAATAGTATCCCCTTTGCTTGAGCTTGAATTGCCAAAGCTGTTCGGGGCGCAACACATCGAACAGGTTCGTATAATTGTCCAGAATGCCAGTTTGGTAAGGTGACAGACCCGACATCAGGCTATTGCGTGATGGACCACAAATCGGGGCCTGACAATATGCCGAGTCAAACGCCGCCGAATCCTCGGCGATCCGATCAAGGTTGGGAAGGTGCAGAGGTGCGCCAAAAGCTTCACGATACTGAGAGTAGGCACCGCCATCGTCGACGGTAATCAGAACAATGTTCTTTTTCTCTTGCGCCATGATTACCGTTCCCCGGGCAATTTGGCTGATTGCTCATCGACGGCTGCAGCCGAAAGCTGAGATTTGCGTCTATTGGTACGAAAGGCGCGGCGAAACCTCGCGATTCTATCTTCTTTGCCACGGGTGCTCAGGTGCGTTTCCATGACGATACGGTAAACGTACAGTTCTCTCCGCTTGCGAATCCATTTATAGAACTCTGACGGTTGGAGCTCTCCGCTGATAGCGCCCTGCATAAATGGCTTCAAAAGCCCCAGTCGTCGCAGAACCACAGCCGATTTGTGCCCAAACCCGAAGCCCTGCAAGTGAATAAGCTTCTGCTGCGGTAAACGCATGACATGTCGTTTGTCTGGTGCAAAGAAAGGATCATAGAGAACATAGGCTTTCCCCAAACCATTCAACTGAGAAGCAGCGTCAGAAAAAGGTAACGACCAGTCTCTATCCCGCCCTTTGCCAAACCGTGTTTCCCAAGGAACCAGATCGCTCTGCAATGTAGATTGCGGGCTAAGTGCCACGACTGTGGCACCGGGACAAAGAGAGGAAAATGTTAATGCAGCAAACCCACCCATTGACGTCCCGATCAACGCGATTTTCTCGAAGCCTCTAAAGAAGCCTGTACGTTCTAACTGTTCGAGAAACGCAATCAGCTTTTGATCGCGAAACCAGCTTGGACCACGGGCATATATACCAAGATGGCTCCAGCCGTTTTCGCGAACAAATTTCCCGGCCCAAGGTTCGATATCAGGATACGGGTAGCCCGCATCTGAAAGATTGTCGAAGGATATTACGAGTTGCGCCGTATCGCGTTCGACAAAGGATGCGGCATGTTCTCCGAACTTGTGGTACCAACCATCGTTTCCGCCAGCCGGAAATATTTCTCCGTACCAACTGGGTATCTTGTTGTGGTCCACGTCTTCCATGACAATCAGCGCTTATGCACAATCAGAACCTGATCGCGACGGGTCTTGTCAAATTGCGCCTGAAATATGAAAGCTCCCGAGAAATCCAGTCTCATTGCATTGAATTCTGCGGCTGTTTTGCTGTCAGAGTGGCTGAACACACCGTTTTTGAGGTATGACTGAAACAAAGCCGCGGTTTTTGTGATGCCGGGTTTTTCCATTGTATCGGGTTGCCATCTCAGGTCCTCGATAATGTACATTCCGCCCGATTTCAGCTTTCCGAAAAGTTCCAGAAACCCATTCTGCTGATGGTGCGATGCATGGCTTGCGTCATCAATTATGATGTCGAACTCATCGTGCATATCTCGAGCAGCGTTACGAATGTTCTCACGCGTATCCATATCGCAGCGATGGAAGGTAAACCTCGGATCGCTGAACCAACTAAAATCTGATACATCCAGCCCATGAATTTGGGCGTTCGGAAAGAACTCTAGCCACATTCTCACCGAGGGTGCGTCCGTAGTGGTTCGGTCGGCATGCTTGCCGTGCTCGGGCCCCCCGATTTGCAAACCCATTTCCAAAAACGAGATATCCTTATCTCGATATGGAAGAAAGAGCATCTGGTAGAGTTCTGAATAGCGGTGCTTTTTCGATCCTTTGTCCGAATTGTAGCGATCCGCCAAGTCGGTCAGATTAATCTTCCCTCGACCATATTTTTCAGATGCAGGAACAGGAGATGCGGGGTCAAGATCAATGGTTGTGGCTGGCATTGCAGGAGTGTCTTTAGCAATCGGCTTACTGTTTCTTTCGGGGCGGCCTTTGTTGGGGATCGGCGCGAGGTCCGGATCAATTCCGTGCTTGATCAGAAGCTTTCCCAACAGGCTTTTGGGGTGGGGTGCGCCGCCCTCTTTTTCTACCAGACGCGCACGCATGCGACGACCGTAAAGGTGAATGGAACAGGTGTTTTCGGTTATGTAGGGAGACACGTCGAATTTGCGCTTCAACATCATGCGACGGTCTTTGAAAGTGAATGGATAGAGCCTGTCCTGAGGCAGCGCAAACTCGATCTCACCGGTCGCGTGCAGAAAATGTGTCACTGCGTGTGGACCCCAAACACCCCATGGCTGTTCACCGACATGAACCGGATTACCTGCGTCCCGGGCGGTTTCAAGCTCTTTGACATAATCCTCGCCATACCATGCGGGGATTGCAAATTCATCGCTTGTATGAGCCAGAAGCGCGCGCAGCGTATCGCTGTCACGTGGTAATCCAAGAACACCTCCATTCACGTGTTTTTCGGATTCCCAACCGTAAAAATGGCCATTGGGAGTCTCGAAAGGCTTCATGCAGTAGGCATCTGTATCAGCCCAGATCATGTTGTCGTTCTGTTCAAGCAACCGGTAGCGAAACAGATCAGAATGCAGGGCGGGGCTACCAGTACGCTCATGTGCCAGAAAGTTCTCACGCGGCAAGATATCGGCGGCATCTGCAAATTCGACGCCATCTGGCACGTTTTTCAGTGGCCCATAGTGATACAGGACAGTGGTGTGACCTGCATCCACAAATGATTTAATACAAAGCTGCTCCAGGAAGCTGAGCGATCCTTCCATCCACAGCATTCCAATGACCGGTTTCTGATTCAAGACGACCTCAATAACAAAAGACTACTTAGACTTGGCATTCCTGACCTTTCGAGCAAATTCTGCTATCAGTTACAATGGGTGACGGGCGACCAATTCAGGTAACCTAGTGTTGTGTGACATCCTGACGTTCCACCGTGAAGAACCAATCAGCATCCGGACGTTTGGCGATCACTTCATCTGGCACGACCTCCGGGCCGGACAAAAAAACATTCGCACCAAAGTGACTGTGCAAGAGCGAGAGGCGTTCCATCCGGTGGCTCGTTAACGCAGAATAGAACTGGTTGTAGTCGGGCCTCGCTTTAAGCTCCTCGATCTTGGTCCGGTGGCACTTTAGTGAATAATGATGGGCTTCGGCGATCTCAGGATCTTTGAGAAGTTTGTTCAGTTCGACGCGCATCTTTGGCAGCATCCGGGCAATAGAGCGATCAACTTCAGCGTTATTGTTCATACGAAACCAGTAAGCGAGTCCCTGATCGCGGTCCACATGGTTCACGCGGCCCCTGTCTCTTTTTACCAAAAAGCTCTCTGCCGAACGCACTGCGTAGTGGTTGAGCTGCACAAGATCGTACCCGTAGGTTCCGGTCGTGGAGCGCCAGCTGTTGCGATACATTTGGCGCGGCAAAGGCTGCCCTGATCCGTTCACCCAATGAACACTTTCCCACAGTTGCGGATTGAGCCCTTTCGGCCGATGAACGCCCAGCTTCTTGAACAGACCAACGTTCCGGAAAAGCGTTTTGAATCCCCATGCCTGATGTGGCTTGGGTGTAAATTCACGTGCGCAACGGATGAATTGCTCGATAACCGGGCTTTCGTCAAAAAGATGCACATTGCCGTTGCCGAACAAACGCCAGGTCATTGCAATCATGTTGGCATCCGGAACGTGTTCGAACAACGCATCAAGTGTGCCATTGCCGCATTTGATATTCACAAACTCATCCACGTCGATACAGGTCACCCATGCGGCGTTGGCAACGATCTCTTCTTCTTGCGCTGAGCGGAGTGCAGCGTGCTGCGGTTTTAACCCCATCTCGCGAAACGGGTTTTCTCGGTGTTGTACGTATCCCTTGCGCTGTAAGAGCTTCAGCATTGTGTCCGTACCATCGGTACAGTCGTTTGTGTATACGATCACATCGTCGAAACCGATTGCACGATGATATGCCAGCCATTCAAGTATGAAAGGGCCTTCGTTTTTCATGGCAGTCACGATGACACGTCCGCCAGTTTGGTTGGCCGCTGGCGTCAGGGCAATTTGTGGAACACGCTCGGGGCTTCCATTCCAAAGTGTTTCAGATTGGTTGATCAGATATGAATCTTCAACCAAAGAGGTTTTAGGCACGATTTGCGAAACTGACGGCGCAGGATGACGTAGAGCTGTGAAACGGTAAAACGCCCCGGTGACAGATCCACTCGGATTGACATTGCCGATCCGAACAAGCCGCCAGACGGCGCGATCGGACACCTGTTTTGGTGCTATGCACCAACGATTGCTCGCGCCGGGATTGTCAAACTGAACACAGATATGGTCACTAAAGTGCGGATTGGCCCGATCACGCAATCGCCAAGGGTAACAGCGCCGGCCAACCAGAGAAATCAATCCACTGGATGTATTCACGGCGAGATCGAAAATGGAATCCTCACCACGCGTGATGAGGTCGCATACATCAATATTTGCGACAGCCCGAGCGTGCGATAGGCCGCGCAAACGCATCATTTCATAAACGGACACTGCGCCCAGAGGGCTATGCCAACGGTCAGGAGACGGCACGTCCATTCGGTCTTTGCCCGGGGCATCTGGGGCACAAAACGGGTGCCATTCGGGCGGTAGGTCAGCTCGGCCAAGAGGCATGTCACTGCTGAGTAATTCGACGTTGCAGGTCAGACCACGTTGCCGCAGACCGGCCTGTAAATCTCGGGCGAAAGCCTCATCCTCTCCGGGCTTTGCGCGGTCTAGGATCATAGCCGCATCCATCTGGTGTTGATCCACGTGATAGGCCAACCAATCCAGCACAACTTCAGCGTCTTCACCGTTGCGCACTGCAGCAAGTGCATTTCGTCCTTCGAAGGCGGCAAAGTTGGGTGTTGCGACCTCAATCGAACATTCTTGGCCGTCTATCATGAACACCAGGGATACTGCGTCGTGCAAATGAAAGCGCATCACCGTTTGGCCGCCGAGTGTGCCATATGTATATAGCTCGGCACCTTGGCGTGGGCAGATTTGTTCGGGCAGGACTTCTCGGTCAAAGAACAGAGTTAGAAGCCGCCCGTCGTCTCTGACCGTTTCAACTGCATCAAGAAGAACGAACGCCCCAAAATCACGGCTCTTCAGGCGGCTTCGATTAAACGCGACCATAAGGATAGCCTCTTCCACAACAGTGTTCGCACAGACAGAACACTGCGCTTCGTTCCTTCAACGGGATTACACCAGTCTGACTTTTCCAATTCAAGTTTCAGACCCATCATTTGCAATCAGTTGCGTCAAAGCGTGCCTTTTTTGTGTTCGGGGACAAACATGAATAGTCAACGTATCTAGCCAGCGGTCTATCCTTGGATTCTCAACAAAAGCAGTTTTCCCAGCTTAAGCGCACATCCGCAGCGGGTTTGAGCTATCTTGAACAAAGGTTATCTGGTCTTGCTGTTTTCTTCTGCTTCCGCAAGATTGCGCAGTTCCGTCCCCTTTGCGTGCAACTTTCTTGCAAGTTGCGGATCTACGTCGCGCCGTTCCGTTCCAATTATTCGAGTCAAAAGCTGCAGCCCATCCAGCGTATCCATAACCTCGTTCGCGTGCTTTATGTGCCACCGTAAACCTTGTTGTGACAATCTGCTGAGTTCTTTGTCAGCGTTTAGTTCGTCGAGCATTTCCTTCAACGCCGGCAAATGACGCTGGATCGACCTTTCTTCAATCGAGTTGAAATTCCGGTCAGCCCAATATCCCAGGTCGATTTCTTTGTGCGATCGGTTTGGCAGGCCACGAGAGGACTTCACCAGATAGGCAAGGGCAGATTTGACCGAATAGTGATTGAGACAAACCAGATCCATCCCCGCCAAAGGCCCGAACGTTATTAAGCCACGCTGTTGGTAAAAACCTGGTAGCGGTCGACCTGAGCCGTTAACCCACCGAAAACTGTGCACGCGATCTCTCTCAGGTTTTTTAGGGCGGTGCACGCCAAGCTTTTGATAGGTCCCGTCATTGCGGAATAAGGTTTTGAAGTGGCTTGCCTCCCAAGGTGAGTAGCAGGGAAACGGGGCAGCATGTGTGAACTCCTCCAGAACAGGGGACGCTGAAAGGTCCACCTTTCCGCTGTTGCCAAAGAGTCGCCATGTCAGCGCGTACGCATCAGCATCAGGAGCTGACGCAAACAGATCATCAAGATGTCCTGTACCTGTCTTGATGTTTACGAACTCATCGATGTCCGAAAACAAAATCCACTCGGCAGCCTTGGTAAGCTTATGCTTGCCGGCCAGTTCTAGCGCGGTCCACTGCACCCCCTTCTTTGCATAGTCTTGATTGCGCTCGTGGGTTAACCACCCTCGTGCCGCAAGCGCATCCAGCAGATCATCAGTGCCATCTGTACAGTCGTTTGAGTAAATGAGAATGTCATCAAAACCGATCAGTCGGTGATACGCTACCCACTCCAGAATATACGGCGCTTCATTTTTCATCGCCGAAATTAGGAGACGTGCCATCTGGGTACCTGCATTGTGCTTATTGATCAGAGTTGGATTGGTGCGAAGAACGCGTTTTTGCTCGTGTTCACCTAGGTGTCAATGTCGATTGGGTTCGGTGTTCTTTGCCCGGAGATTTGTGCCAGCTTAGGCACAAAGATTGGGTGCCACAAACTTTGATTTTAGATTGACGCAAGTGCAAGTGCTCCCCTGCTCAACCTTTTGTCGTGCATACCTAGAACTTGCTAAGCATGACGATCTAGTATCGTCACTTGAGATTTTTGGCATTGTCGGAGGGATATTCCCGGTGGTGCTGTGAGGTCTTTCATCTTTTTCGCTGCTTGTCCCAGTCAGGGGTTCATCTCGAAAAAATCTAACTACTTTCAGCAGGAAATTCAGGTTTCAGAACAAGATCGAAAGTAATATCTTTCAACATGTCACTGGAAGAATTATGTCCTTCTGTCGGGTGCTTTGCGACAATCGATACTTAGACTTGATGTGGGGGCAGGAGTTACAGGATGCAAGGACAAAAATAGAATGCAGTTGGTCATCCATGCTGGTGTCGCTTTTACCGATGAAGGTCGACTGTTGCAGTCTCTTCAAGCCAACGGGCGTGTATTCTCAAAAAATGGCGTGGACATTCCCAGGCCTCGCAGATTTAAGCATTCGGTTTGGCCTGTCCTTCAATCATTGTGGACGGAACCACCAAGTTCGGCCCTACACGAACAATTGCGACGAGCTTTACCGAACAATCCAGACGTCAAACGGACGATGTTGTCCAGCGATGAAATCCTGGGCGGTATCGCCGAAGCCATCCATGAAGGCCAGTTTTATCCATTGGCAGGTCAGCGATTGGCTTATATTGATGAAGTACTACAAGATACTCAGATTGAGTTGTTTTTAGCGGTACGGAATCCCGGTGTTTTTATTCCCAAAGTGCTGATGTCATTAACTGAAGATCAGCGAAGAGCCGTTTTTGAAAACACCGACCTGAGCTGCCTGAGCTGGCTCAGTATGATTGAGGATATCAGAGATCTGGCCCCCAATGTGAAAATGACTTTGTGGAGCAATGAGGACACGCCATTGATTTGGGGTGATATTCTCCGTTTGATGGGGGGCTTTCAGGATGACGTAGTTTTCGACGATGAATATGGGTTACTAAGTTCATTGCTACGTCCGACCGGTCAGCGCGAGGTTTTGTCCTTAATCCGGCAAGATCCAGCGCCAGAGAAAGAAGATTTGCGAAAGGACTTGTCGCGCATCCTGAAAGACTTTGCAGAACCCGACAAAATCGAGGAAGAGATTGATCTACCCGGTTGGTCAGATGATATTCTCAGCGCATTTTCAGAACTGTACGAACAAGATTTGGCACAAATCGCAAACATGCCTGAAGTCCGGTTTCTGAAACCTTAAAAGAGTATTTCTGCCAACCGGATTTGCGTGGATCTCGAGTGCAAACTAAGGGATTTAAGTCGATACGTGTGCGAGTTTCGACTTTGTTTCATGAAGCTATCCTGAAGCCGGTATGCCCAGTTGAACTGTCTGGCATATTCCAGGTTCGGGAGTGAACAAAGTAGCGCTCACAATAAGAGGCATGGCATAGATATGACCCACCCCGTATGATTTTACCTGGGCCATCCACCTGGGATAGCGGGTTTACAGCCGGAGATCCTTGGGTGCCATGTGGCAGTGGCCCAAACGCGTCCGCACACCATTCCCAGACGTTACCGGTCATTGTGTATAGGCCATAGTTATTTGGATCATAACTGTCGGCCGGTGCCGTGCCGACGTAACCGTCTTCTGCCAAATTCTCATTAGGGAAAATGCCTTGCCAAACGTTCTGTGCATGGCCTGACCCGGGTACGAGAGCATTGCCCCAAGGCAGACGCTTCCTCTTTAATCCACCGCGTGCTGCGTACTCCCATTCCGCCTCAGTCGGTAAACGCGTACCGGTATATTCGCAAAATGCCACGGCATCATGCCAACTGATGTGAGTTACCGGATGTCGCCCGCGGGCAGTAACATCGCTTCCCGGTCCTTCGGGGCTACTCCAGCAGGCGCCCTCTACCCCACACCACCAAGGGGTATGTTGGGCAAATCCTCTGGTAAGACAGGTGTCAGGTACAAATTGGTAAAAGACATAAGACCAGCCTTCAATTTCAGCGGTTGTTAGATAACTGGTCTCCGCCACGAATGCTGCAAAAACCTCATTTGTGACGGTAGTGCGCCCAATATTGAAGCCCGACAGTTTTACCCGTCGCGGCGGGCTGTCAAGATCATCCGCGTAGCGTGATTTTCTCGTCCCCATCTCAAAAATACCACCGGGAATAGGAACCATTAACGCATTGATTGTGTCACGCAGAGAACGTGAAACACCAACCTGCGGCAGTGGCGTTCGATGAGTAGTGCGCGAAGGTGTGATGGGTGCGCAGCCGCATACTTTGTTCTTCATCTGCTTGTCTCAAGATGTTCCTTGATTACCCTCATTAAGGGCGAAGGTCCGCAACAAACAACACTGTGCCAGTGATCAGCTTCACCCAAGTAGCCAAACTTGATTGTTAGTGCATGATTGTCCTTTGATCCAATCGTCTTTGAAGGGCGAAAGCAAGCTGGTTTGTCAGCGGCTGACCGGAGGATCGAGGTGATAACTGCGCCGACGACGGGGGTCCTTATGAGACGACAACAATGGCACCTTCAGGGAACCGTTCTCTGCCCACCTTTTCCAACCGAGCAACTCCGGCATGCAGGGCACTTCACGCACTCAGAGCCAAGGCTACAGCTTTAATTGGAACCGTATTGCCGCAATGATATTGAGCGGCATTGCCAAATCGGTAAGCCGAACCGGAATTCCAAGTGAAATACGCACGTCAACGCCTGTGTTGTTTGGGTTAGCGCATCTCTTTAAGGCCAAACCCCGAACGCTTGATCCGGGGTTTGGCTCAACAAGTGTTTTGAGGATTACTTGAACCTTTTCAGGTTATCCGGCCACAACGTCCTGCCGCTGCACACCTAATCCTTCTATGCCAAGCTCCATTTTGTCGCCGGGTTGCAGGTAGATCTGCGGATCTTGCCCCATACCGACGCCGGGCGGTGTTCCTGTTGAAATCACATCCCCGGGTTGCAGCGACATAAACTGCGACAGGTGAGATATGACGGTTGCCACGCCAAAATGCATCGTTTTGGTTGAACCGTTCTGATACCGGTGCCCATTTACCTCAAGATACATCGGCAGGTTTTGCGGGTCTGGCACTTCGTCCCGGGTCACCAGCCAGGGGCCAATCGGGCCGAACGTGTCGGCGGATTTTCCTTTGACCCATTGGCCTGAGCGGTGAAGCTGAAAGTCACGCTCAGACAGGTCGTTGACAACGCAGTATCCGGCAACGTGGTCCATGGCTTCATCCTCTGAGATGTATTTGGCCTCTTTGCCGATGACCACGCCCAGTTCCACTTCCCAGTCGGTTTTGACAGATCCGCGCGGGATTTCGACCGTATCGTTGGGGCCAATGATGGCAGAGGTTGCCTTGAAGAAAATCACTGGCTCAGCAGGCAACTCCATGCCGCTTTCTGCGGCGTGGTCGGCATAATTCAGACCAATGCAAATGAATTTGCCGACATTGCCGACACAAGGGCCAATGCGTGGATCGCCGTCTACAACAGGCAGGCTGGCCACATCTACAGTGCGCAGTTTTTCAAGAACGGCATCACTAAGAGTTTCACCTGAGATGTCATCGACCAATTCGGAAAGGTCGCGAACAGTGCCGTCCGAGGTTAACATGCCGGGTTTCTCAGCGTCTCGGGGGCCATAACGTAGTAATTTCATTATAAGGTCCTTCCTGCTCAGATCGTCCAGCCGCCGTCGATGGCAAAGGGCTGACCCGAAGTGTATTTGCTTGCGTCACTGGCCAAATACAGCGCCAGTTCTGCGATTTCTTCCGCTGTACCAATACGACCCATCGGTTGACGTGCAATGAAATCCGTCATTGCTTGTTCATAGTCTCCGGTGGCCTGCAGTCTTTCATGCAGACTCGGGCTGTCGACGGTGCCCGGACAAATCGCGTTGCATCGTATGCCCTGGGTCACGAAATCGGCAGCCACAGATTTGGTCAAGCCAATTACCGCCGCTTTTGAGGCGCAATAGGCAAATCGGTTGGGTACACCCTTCATTGATGATGCCACCGAAGACATGTTGATGATCGACCCGCCGCCTGCCTCCAGCATTCCGGGAAGGGTCAGCTGGATCAGTCTGAACATTGCTTTGACGTTGAGATCAAAACTGAAGTCCCAGTCCTTTTCGTTGCACTCAAGGATTGAGCCTCCCGCAACATAGCCCGCACAGTTAAACAGAACGTCCAGATTTGGCAGGTTGGCTATAGCAGCGGTCACGGCCTCATTGTTCGTTACGTCCAGATTGAGCGGTTCAATCCCGGGGATACTGCCCAATTCGGCAAGCGAAGCATCGTTGATGTCGCTCGCGATCACACGGGCACCTTCGGCCGCAAACAATTCAGCGGTTGCGCGTCCAATGCCTTGACCGGCCGCCGTGATCAGAGCGGTCTTATCCGCAAGCCGGTTGGATGGTTTGAATGTCGACATGGGCAACCTCACAGTTTCTCGGGCAGAAGGTCAGATGGGATGTCCTGATAACAAACCGGTCGCAGAAAGCGCCGGATCGATAATGTCCCGACGGATGTGGCACCAAAATTGGTCGAGGCAGGGTAAGGGCCGCCGTGGACCATGCTGTCGCAAACTTCGACTCCTGTGGGAAAGCTGTTGGCAAGCAGGCGCCCTGCCTTTCGCTCGAGCAGCGGTAGCAATGCCTGAGCCGCTGGTTTGTCGTCTTCATCGAGGTGCAGCGTGCATGTCAGCTGGCCTTCTATGGCCCTGGCGATTTGTTGTATCTGCTCAATGTCTTTCACGCGCACTATAATGCCTAAAGGTCCAAAGACCTCTTCCTGCAACTTGTGATCGGCGAGCCAGTCATCACCGGAAACGGTGAAAAGATATGGGGCAGAGTCGCGCCCGTCGCATCCGGTGCCCATGACCTTCGAAACGCCTGTTCCAGCGGCGACACGTGAAACACCGTCCCGATACGCCGCCGCAATTCCATCGGTCAGCATGGTCTGGTCATCTACCGAAGACAGGCCGGCCTCGGCTGCGGACTGAAATGCATCGGCATCCGGACCGGAAATGATCACGGCGATACCGGGATTGGTGCAGAACTGACCTGCGCCCATCGTCAGCGAAGTCGCCCAGCCCGCACCGATCTCAACCCCGCGCGCGGCTGCGGCTCGTGGCAGTATGAACATTGGGTTGACGGAACCCAGCTCTCCAAAAAACGGAATGGGCTCATCGCGTTGTGCGCACAGATCAAACAGGGCGCGCCCTCCACCCAGGCTGCCGGTAAAGCCCACCGCCCGGATCAGCGGATGTTGTACCAAACGGGTGCCAATATCGCGTTTGCCGCCCTGAACCAACGAAAACACTCCGGGATGAACACCGGTCGCCTTGATGGCGGCGTCGATTGCTTGGGCAACGATCTCGCCAGTACCAGGATGGGCCGAGTGACCTTTGACGACGACCGGGCACCCCGCAGCCAGCGCTGCGGCTGTGTCGCCGCCCGCGACAGAAAATGCCAAAGGAAAGTTAGACGCACCAAATACAGCAACGGGGCCCAGCGGCCGCTGGATCATCCGAAGGTCGGGGCGGGGTAGGGGCGCACGATCTGGCTGGGCAGTGTCGTGGCGGTGGTCAAGGTAGTCTCCGGCCTCGATATGATCTGCAAACAGGCGCAACTGACCCACGGTGCGACCACGTTCACCCTGCAAGCGTGCCTCGGGCAGTCCGGTTTCCTGTGTTCCGATTTCGGTGATCGCATCTCCTCGCGCATCAATTTCATCCGCGATTTTTCGCAGCAGCGCAGCGCGCTCGGCGCGGGTGGACCAACCAAAACTGGCAAAGGCATCCTCAGCGGCTTTCACGGCTCGGTCGACAAGCACGGGGGTTCCCACGGCAAAGTCATGGCTGGGACCATGCGCGGGTTCCGACGCAAAGGTCGCTTCTGCGCCGACCCATTCGCCAGCGATCAGGTGTTTTCCAGTCAACATGTTAGTTCTCTCTTATAGCAGGCCGCGATGGGCGAGGTTTCGCATCAGGTGAGACGCCCCGAAGGTCCATTCGGGGCATTCCGTCGACAGGCGCACCGTGTTTGTCAGCGCCCCAAGTTGTGCGTTGGCGATAGTGACGACATCGCCAAGCTTATGAGTAAATCCACCACCGGGAGTATCGCGGTCCTGGGTTGGGGCGAATAGAGTTCCGAGAAACAGCATCAGCCCGTCAGGATATTGATGATGGCGTCCGATGGTCTGCTTCACAAGATCTACTGGATCACGGCTAATCTGGGACATCGACGAACTACCGTCTAACACAAACCCATCTCGTCCTTTGACGGTAAGCGTTAGTTCGGCCTGACGTATATCGTCCAACGAAAACTTCTCGTCAAACAGCCTTATCATCGGCCCGATTGCGCAAGAGGCATTGTTGTCTTTTGCCTTGCTCAGCAACAGGGCTGAGCGGCCTTCGACATCACGCAGGTTTACGTCATTCCCAAGTGTTGCACCCTTAATTTCACCTTGCGAAGTCACGGTCAGAACAATTTCGGGCTCGGGATTGTTCCAGGTTGAAATGGGGTGAAGCCCAATATCCGCACCAAACCCGACTGAGGACAAAACCTGTGCTTTGGAAAACACTTCGGCATCGGGGCCAATCCCGACTTCCAGGTATTGGCTCCAGAGATCTTCGGCGATCAGGGCCTCTTTGACCTCAGCGGCATCGCTCGATCCCGGTACGATGTTCGAGAGGCTTTCCCCGATCCGGTCCCCGATACGCGCTCTGATCGCATCTGCCTTGGCAGGATCGCCTGCAGCCTGTTCCTCGATCACGCGTTCGACCATAGACCCGGCAAATGTGACACCGCAGGCCTTTATGGCCTGCAAGTCGCACGGGGCGAGCCATCGGTGGTCAGTGTCCAGCGGGCCGATATCTTGACCTTGAGCTTTTTGTACATAGTCCGCTGTATCGTCGCGTTCCAGGATATCCCGGACAGTTGGTGCCGTATTCGACGTGATATCTACAACTCGCCCATGGCGCAGTGTTACCACGCTGGGGCCGATCCCGGCGCGTTCAACACGCCCGAGCCACAGCCCGTCTGAATCCAGTGTGGGTATATTCATTTCAGTCCCTGAGGTTATAGGCCCGGGCGGCATTCCCACCCATTATTGCTTGGCGTTCTGCGATGCTCAGTTGGCTTAGCAGCATATCGGTGGTTTCAAGCCAGCGCTGGTAACTGCAGGCCAAGGTGCAAACTGGCCAGTCACTGCCCCAGATCAGGCGCGACGGACCGAAGGTGTTCAGTAAATGATCTACGTACGGACGCAGGTCTTCGGTCGTCCAATCTGCGGCAGCCTCGGTTACCAGGCCCGACAGTTTGCACCAGGCGCAGGTTTCTCGGGCTAACGCTGCCATGTTCTCGAACCAATCACCCAAGATCGCGTCTTTGATCAGTGGCTTCGACCCATGGTCGATGATCACGCGCATATCGGGCCGGCGTTCAAGAAGTTGCCTAAGCGGGCCCAGGTGCTGGGGCAAGGTCAGGGCATCGAATGTCAGGTCATGTCGCTGAATTGCTTCGAAAGCCGGTGTCAGCGTACCGCCCAGCATCCACAGAGGGTCAGCGATGTCCTGTATCATCGGGCGAAGGCCGACCAGTGCTGGGTGTGTGGCCAAAGCGGCGATCTGTGCCGGCGCATCACCGGCTTCAAAGTCAACCCAACCCACAACACCTTTGATGAACGCGTTTTGATCCGCCAGAGAGAGCATGTATTCAGTCTCGGCCGAAGTCGGTGCCGCCTGCACAAGGACTGTGCCATCAATCTCAGCAGCACAGAGCAGAGGCACTATATCGTCTGGAGTAAAATCCCTGTAGATCGCGCCCAGATCGGGCGTCAGCCAACCATAGTCGCCGCGCGCCAGAGCCCAGAAATGCTGATGCGCATCGATCATCATCCGATCACACCTTTTTTCAGAATGATGTTGCCATAGAGTCTGCGCTCGCCTGTCTGGACGATGGCAAAAGCGTTGGTGGCACGCTCGTAGAAAGCAAACCGTTCCATCCCTTGAATCTTTGCTGGAGTGTCCGCGGTCGCGTCGATGATGCGCTGAAAGTCCGCCACAGCGTCAGGAATTGCGTCCGGGTCTCCGACAACCTGCATGGTCAAAGCCGGATCAGGAACGAACGTGTCCAAGGGCATCACGGACAACACGGCCTGCAATATTTCGCTGGCCGAAGACCCATCCGCCCGGATGCATTCCGGCCCACTGCTAGACCCCGGGAAATTCGCATCTGCGATAACGATCTCATCCCCGTGGCCCATGGCCCTCAGGGTATAGAGAAGATCCGGCGAAAGTATCGGGTTGATGTTACGCAGCATCTGCAGCCTCACTTGGTATAGGTGCGTCCGGGCGGATCAGGCCCTCGGATTTCAGATCCGACCAAAGACTCGGAGGTATGTCGCGCTCCATCAGCGCAACATTGGACTGCACCTCGGATGCGTTGACGGCTCCGGGTACCACTGTTTTCACACAAGGATGACCCAGAACAAATTGCAGCGCTGCAGCGATCAGCGGAGTTCCGTGGGCTGCGCAAACGATTTCGATCTTGCGGATCCTATCCAGAATGTCCTCGGGCGCGTCCGCGTAATTGTACTTGGCACCGGGCACTGCCCCAGTTGCGAGAATGCCCGAGTTATACGGCCCGCCCAGGATGATCCCGACATCGCGCTGCTCGCAAAGCGGAAGGAAACTGTCGAGGGCTTCCTGTTCCAAAAGTGTATACCGCCCGGCCAATAGGAACCCGTCAAAGTCACCAAGCCCAAGAAGCTTTTCGCAAACCTGCCATTCGTTTACGCCTGCGCCGATTGCGGCGATCTCACCCGCATCGCGCAGTTCGGTCAGCGCTTTGTATCCCCCGCCATCAAACAATTCGCGCACCTTGGCGTCCGACAATTCCTGACTGCCTTGGCTGAAGACACAGACATCATGGACCAATAGAATATCAGAATTGGCGACACCGATCCTGTCGCGGCTGGCCTCGTAAGACCGCATTACCCCGTCATAGGTATAGTCAAACACGATCCTCTTTTGGGGCACGTCGACGAAGGCTTCGGGTGTCACCTCATGTGGTTCGCAATCCAACAGAAGGCGACCGATCTTGGTCGAAAGCTGGATGTTCTCTCGACCGAACCGGGCAATCGCTTCGCCAAACCGGTTTTCGGATCGGCCAAGCCCGTATTGCGGCGCAGTGTCGAAAAAGCGGATGCCAGCGTCATATGCCGCCTGCAACGCCGCTTGTGCGTCAACATCGGTTACTTTGCGGTAAAGGTTTCCCAACGGCGCTCCGCCAAAACCCATTCGGGTCAGTGGAACAGGCCGCGCAGTACGATTGTTCAATGGCTCTGTCTGAGAAACGGTCATCCTGCCTCGCTATCCGGCTGTTGCGTGAGGTTGAACAAATGGGGCTTTTGCCGCTCCAGTTGCTCGATACGCGGCATCAACTGCCCAAGGTGAATGCGCATGGCGTCCTGCGCAGCCTGTTCATCGCGGTTGCTGATCGCCTCGAAAATTGCCCGATGTTCGGCCAGTGTTTCGGCGATCCGGCCCGGCGTAGGCAACAGCAGCATACGGGCGCGGCTGACCTGCAGGGAAACGGTCTGTGCCACGTCCGCGAGGCGTCGGAAGCCGGTGAATTCCATCAGCAGAGCATGGAACTCTTCATCGGCCTGATAAAAGCCGGGGATGTCCTCATCTTCGATCAACAGTTCCTGCAGGCGCATATTGCGGCTTAACCGTTTGCGCTGATCGTCGGTCAGATCGCGTGCAGCCTTGGCGACGGTTGCGAGCTCAAGTGCCTCGCGCAGGAAAACACCTTCGCGGATTTCGGCCATCGAAAAGTAGGACACGCGGGTTCCAGATTGCGGCACCACATCCACCAACCCTTCCGAGGCCAGTCGTGCAATCGCATCGGCAACAGGGGCGCGCGAAACGCCCAGTCGCTCACACACAGGCGCCTTTCGCAGATTTGCGCCGGGTGGAAAATCCAGCGACAGAATCGCCCGCTTCAGTGAGTGGTGGACCCGTTGAGTCAGCGACCCTTCGGTTGCCGTGATCTCAGGCAGCAAAGCGGCGTCTATGTCTTGTTGTTTGTTCATGCTTAGCAATTTAGCATTCTAACATGTTAGTTGACAAGTAACGATTTTGAGCTTAGCAACATTGGCCATGCAAGCGGGGAAGACATGCAAGCACATAGCGGCATAAGTGTATTGGAGGAGGCGGCGCGCGATGTCGTGAAGCTCAATCCACAAGACAATATCGTCATAGCTCTGCGGGACTTGGAGGCGGGTGAGCAGCCCACTTCTGTTCCACTGCCGGTAATCTCGTCAGTCCCCCGAGGTCACAAGATTGCTGTGGCTCCAATTCAGGCTGGCGCGAATATTATCCGTTATGGCCAGATCATCGGGCAGGCCAAGTGCGACATCGCGCCGGGTGAACATATCCATGTGCACAATCTTGGTATGGGGGCGCACCAGCAGGACTATGCGCATGCAAGCGCAAACACGCCGCTGTCTGCTTTGAGCGAAGGTCGGACGTTCGACGGTTACCATCGAACCGACGGCAGAGTGGGCACACGCAATTACATCGGCATTTTGACTACAGTGAACTGCTCGGGCTCTGTCGCACGTTTCATTGCCGAAGCTTCTGAAAGGTCTGGGTTTCTGGACAGTTTTCCTAATGTCGACGGTGTAGTTCCAATCGTGCACGGGACCGGCTGTGGAATGTCCGGCAAGGATGAAGGCTATGCCACCTTGTTCCGGACGCTGGCCGGTTATGCGCAGCATCCGAATTTCGGGGGTATCCTGCTGATCGGTCTGGGTTGTGAGGTCATGCAAGTGGCCGATCTTGTCGGTGGGCGTCCAATCCGCGCTGACGGGGCGCTTCGCTATATGACCATTCAGAGCGAGGGCGGAACCCGGCGTACCATTGAACGGGGGCTGGAAGAACTGCGCGGCATCGCGGAACTGGCCAATCAAGCAGAACGCGCCCCGGCTCCGATCAGTGCCATTACGGTCGGCATGCAATGTGGGGGATCAGACGGGTATTCAGGGATCACCGCGAACCCGGCATTGGGATATGCCTCGGATCTGTTGGTGCGCCACGGCGGCACGACGATCTTATCGGAGACCTCGGAAATCTACGGGGCGGAACACCTGCTGACCCGGCGCGCCGAGACGGTAGAGGTCGGTGAAAAGCTAATCGACCGCATCCACTGGTGGGAAGATTACACTTCCCGCAACGGCGGTGAGATGGATAACAATCCCAGCCCCGGCAACAAGCGCGGCGGGCTTACGACAATTCTCGAAAAATCGCTGGGCGCTGTCGCTAAAGGAGGCACCGCGCCGCTACGAGATGTCTACAAGTTCGGTGAGATGATCGACAAGCAAGGTTTTGTCTTCATGGACAGTCCCGGGTTTGATCCATGTTCGGTGACCGGACAAGTGGCCTCGGGCGCGAACCTGATCGTGTTCACCACCGGGCGAGGATCAGTGTCGGGGTACCAGCCGACGCCCTGTATCAAGCTGGCCACCAATTCCGAAATGTACGCACGCATGGCTGACGACATGGACCTGAATTGCGGCGACATCGTCACCGATGGAATCAGCATCGAGACTAAGGGCGAAGAACTGTTCGAGATGCTGATCCGCGTCGCCTCGGGCAACAAAACAAAAAGCGAGGAACTTGGCTTTGGGGGCGTTGAATTCGTTCCCTGGCAAATCGGCGCGGTGATGTAATCCGCGTTTGGCCCAAGGGAGAAGGGCACATGGGAGGAAGCATGACTAAACTGGTCGAAATGACGGGGATTGATAAATTCTTCCCCGGCGTGCACGCACTGAAATCCGTGCAGTTCGATCTTGAATCGGGCGAAGTTCACGCACTGATGGGTGAGAACGGGGCCGGAAAAAGCACGCTGATGAAGATCCTGTCGGGTATCTATCAGCGCGATGGCGGAACGCTGAAGATCGAAGGGCGTGAGGTTAGCCCGACAACTCCGCGTGCGGCACAGGATCTGGGCATTGGGATCATTCATCAGGAACTGAGCCTGATGAACGACCTGACCGTCGCCCAGAACATTTTTATCGGGCGCGAGCCGCGTAAGAGCTTTGGTCGTTTGGATGAGGCGGCGCTGAATACGCAGACCGCCGAAATCTTTGCTTCGATGAACCTCAGCCTTGATCCCAAGGCGTTGGTTGGCAGCCTGACCATCGCAAAACAGCAAATGGTCGAGATCGCCAAGGCACTGTCGTTCAGATCCAAAGTGCTGATCATGGACGAGCCCACGGCGGCCTTGAATGACGCCGAGATTGCGGAGCTGTTTGTGATCATCCGCCGCCTCAAGGCCGAGGGCGTGGGCATCGTTTACATCAGCCACAAGATGGACGAGTTGAAACAGATTTCAGATCGTGTGACGGTCATGCGCGATGGGGAATATGTCGGAACGGTAGGGGCCGCCGAAACCCCGATCAGCCAGATCATCGCTATGATGGTTGGACGTGAGGTCAATGAAGAGCCGCTGGACGTACCTGATCTGGGCGACGCTGAGTTGTCTCTGCAAGTCACCGGACTGAACCGGGACAAAGAAATTCAAGACGTCACCTTTTCGGTCAAAAAGGGCGAAATTCTGGGCTTTGCTGGTCTGATGGGCGCAGGTCGTACCGAGGTTGCACGGGCTATCTTCGGGGCCGATCCCAAGGATAGCGGCGAAATCCGGGTACATGGGCAGGTGGTGTCGATCAAATCACCAACTGACGCCGTCAAAGCGGGGATTGGATACCTGTCCGAGGACCGAAAGCATTTCGGTCTCGCCACTGGTATGAATGTACGCGACAACATCGCGCTTGCCTCGATGGACCTATTCACCGGCGCAGGCGGGGTTCTGCACGATAGTGAAATCAGCGACACCGCCAAAAGCTACATTAAGCAGTTGGGCATTAGAACGCCATCTGACGTTCAGGAGGTACGACTGCTGTCAGGCGGTAATCAGCAGAAGGTGGTCATCGCCAAATGGCTGCTCCGCGACTGCGATATCCTGATTTTTGACGAACCCACGCGGGGTATCGACGTCGGCGCTAAATCCGAGATCTACAGACTACTGGAAGACCTGGCGGGGCAAGGCAAGACGATCATCGTGATCTCATCGGAACTGCCCGAAATCATGCGCCTCAGCCATCGCATCGCCGTGATGTGCGAAGGCCGACTGACCGGCATTCTACCCGGCGGAAAAGACACCACTCAAGAAGACATCATGCATCTGGCCACGCAGCGCGCGGCGGCGATGCAGGTAACAGGGACAGTCCAATGACCACAGCTACGGATATCGACAAGAAGAAACCCCTCGCGGGTCTGTCGGAAAGCGGTGCCTACCAAAAACTGCTGGCGTTCGCGAGTTTGATCGCCCTGCTGATCGGCTTCTCGATCGCGTCGCCGAATTTCATGCAGACCTCGAACATGATCGCGATTTTGCAGGCGACCTCGGTCAACGGGGTGCTGGCGGTGGCTGCGACGCTGATCATCATCACCGGCGGGATCGACCTATCGCTGGGCACATTGATGACCTTCTGTGCGGTGATCGCGGGCGTTGTACTGACCTATCTGGGGATGCCCTTGCTGTTGGGTGTCGCAGCGGCCATCGCGGCGGGGGCGCTTTGCGGTCTGTGCTCGGGTACGTTTGTGGCCAAGATGAAGATCCCGCCCTTCATTGCGACTTTGGGCATGATGCTAATCCTCAAGGGTATGTCGCTGGTGATCTCGGGCACAAGGCCGATCTATTTCAACGACACGCCGGGCTTTGACCAAATTTCGCGCGGGTCACTGATCGGCGAGGTTTTTCCGCCTCTGCCCATCCCCAATGGTGTGCTGATCCTGTTCCTTGTGGCTATCGCAGCATCTTACATTCTGGGGCGCACGGTGCTGGGTCGTTATACCTTTGCACTTGGGTCAAACGAAGAAGCGGTGCGCCTGTCCGGTGTTAACACCGACATGTGGAAGATGCGCATTTATGCGCTGGCCGGAGCGATTTGTGGGATCGCAGGTATCCTGATTGCTTCGCGCCTGAATTCCGCGCAACCAGCACTGGGGCTGGGCTATGAGCTGGAGGCGATCGCCGCCGTGGTGATCGGTGGCACGTCGTTGTCCGGTGGGCGCGGGACGATCCTGGGTACGCTGATAGGTGCCTTGATCATGGCTGTGCTGACCAACGGGTTGCGCGTGCTGTCCGTCGCGCAGGAATGGCAGACCGTTGTGACCGGAGCAATCATCATCCTGGCTGTCTATGCCGATATGGCACGGCGCAAGAAATCGGGATGACCAAGCAACTAAATCAATAATCAAAACGACCAACTGGAGGAGAAAAACATGTTTTCACGTCGTTTCATTCTGGGGGCGCTGAGTGCAGTCACCCTGGCAGGACCCGCCTCGATGGCGGCGGCAGAAGAAATTTACATCCCGCTGGTATCCAAAGGTTTCCAGCATCAGTTCTGGCAGGCAGTGAAGTCTGGCGCGGAACAAGCAGCTGACGAGTTTGATGTCACCATCACATTCGAAGGTCCGGACAATGAAACAATGGTGGACCGCCAGATCGATATGCTGGCTGCCGCTTTGGCCAACAACCCCAAAGCCATTGGGTTTGCCGCTTTGGATAGCCAAGCCGCAATCCCGCTTTTGAAGCAGGCCAACGAAAAGGGCATTCCGATCATTGCTTTCGACAGCGGCGTTGACAGTGACATTCCGCTTTCAACCGCGACAACGGATAACTTGGCGGCAGCCGGGCTCGCTGCCGACAAGATGGCAGAGAAAATTGGCGGCAAAGGCAAAGTCGCTGTTGTCGCGCATGATCAGACCAGCCGCACTGGTATTGATCGCCGCGATGGCTTCGTCAATCGCATGGCAGAAAAGTACCCGGATATCGAAGTTGTCACGGTTCAGTATGGCCAGGGTGACCACCTGAAATCGACCGAAGTCACCAAGGCGATCCTGACGGCGAATCCAGATCTGAACGGTATCTTTGGTACCAACGAAGGTTCTGCTATCGGCGTTGTAAATGGTGTTCAGGAACTGGGCACCGAAGGTCTGGTCATCATCGGCTATGACAGCGGTAAGGCCCAGAAAGACGCAATCAAGAGCGGTTTAATGGCGGGCGCTATCACGCAAAACCCTGTGGGCATCGGCTATGAGACGGTGAAGGCGGCGGTTGCGGCTTTGAACGGGGAAGAGGTTCCAGGCCTGATCGACACGGGCTTTTATTATTACGACGCCTCGAACATTGATGACCCAAAGATCGCGGCCGTTTTGTACGACTAAGAAATTTTAGTTTAGTGAGCGGTCCGGCCTGCCTTTTGGGTGGGCCGGATGCTTTGATCTGAAGTCTACCAGGCGAATGGATGCGAAGGCGTACTGGGTAGGCACATTCGGCTTGTCCTTCCGATTTGAATTCTCCAACATGTGGTTTCTGGAAACGGATCGTTTGTCGAACTAATAGGCTCTGCGATGTACACGGTAGAGAACTCGGGCAATACCGTTCGCACACTAGGAACTCATCCTTATGTACCTGAGTTCCGTTGCATCTCTTCGAGCAGCACTTGTACCGCTTCCGACAGAGAGACAGCTTGATTTGTGATCAGAAAAACAGTTGCGCTTGGCTCGTTCTCATAAGGCGGAAGGCGGAACAGGTCGCCTCTTGCTGCGTAAGGGTCAGCTAAATGAACTGAAAGGGAGCCAATACCCAATCCGCATTCGCTCATGGGTCTGACTTTGTTCACATGACTGGATTGCCCATTCAACGGTTAGGCTTGAGCCATTGTGGGTTTCGACCGATGCGTTCGAGTAAGAAGTCCATGAAAACGCGCACTTTGGCCGAGAGAACATTTGTCTGTGGATAGATTAGCCAAAGCGCAGTATCTGCGAAACAGGTGTAGTCTGGAAGTACACGAACGAGGCTTCCGGAAGAAAGCTCACTATGGACGCTCCATAGAGAATGTGGTGCGATACCAGCTCCCGAGAGTGTCGCGACCTTGTGGCTATGTCCGTCATCAATGATAAGTTTGCAGCTTCTGGCGTTTGGATCAAACTCGGAAAATGTGCCATCATCTCTGACCATGCGTTGCGGTGCATCGTTTCCGAATGCAACAAGGTGGTGGTGCCGAAGATCTTCAGGCCTCTCTGGATAGCCGTGTTTTTGCAGGTAGTCCGGCGAAGCACAGAGAACGCGGGTGTCGTCTGCAAGTTTGCGACCACGTAGCGTGGAGTCTTCCAGGACGGCATTACGAATTGCCAGGTCAAAACTTCCTTCGATCAGATCAAATTGCTTATCCGACAAACGCATATCCAG
The DNA here is from genome assembly GCF_056537005.1 of Ruegeria sp. CH6. Lineage (NCBI taxonomy): Bacteria > Pseudomonadati > Pseudomonadota > Alphaproteobacteria > Rhodobacterales > Roseobacteraceae > Ruegeria > Ruegeria sp. CH6. The sequence continues at coordinate 179,063 of NZ_JBQFQS010000006.1, forward strand.
GCGGAGCTTGGGTTGTTTCGCCATGAAATCCGGCAAGATGGGCGCGATATAGAGCTGCGCGAATGTACTGGGAGCGGTGAAGCGCAGGGTGCCTGATACCTCTGCGCGACCTTGTCCAAGGGCCGCCCTGGCTGCGTCTTCGCGCGCAATGATATCTCTGGCGTAGGGCAGAAACTCCAACCCTTCGGTCGACAGGGCGACTTTCCGAGTGGAGCGGTGGAGGAGGTCAGCGCCGATGCTTTTCTCCAGTTTTGTCATCCACGCGCTGGCCACCGAGGGTGCAAGACCAAGCTCGCGGCCGGCTGCGCTGATGTTCAGCTTGTCGGCGGCAAGAACAAACAGTCGAAGGGTGTCCGTTTCCATTTTATATCCAAAACCAGAATTCTGCTTTCAAATTAACCTTAGTTTTTTCTGGTTTTGCAATAGGGCATATCTCCATCGAACGACACGAACCTCAAGGAGGCACCCCATGGTCTATTATTCTGTACTGGCAGTCACACCGTCCAGCGAGGACTGGATTCCCGACTATCTACCAACGGCGAACAAGTTGGTTGCCAAGCACGGTGGCAGGTATCTGGCACGCACGGCATCACACGAGCAAGTAGAAGGCAGCGAGCAAGCTGCCGCGTTACGCATCATTCTAGAATGGCCGTCTCAGGAAGCTGCCATGAGCTTTATGAATGACCCGGAATACAGGCCTCATCTCGACGCTCGCACCAAGGGCTCGGAAAGCTATCATTTTGTGATCGAAGGTAAGGACGACCTGACCTGAAGATGCAGCACTAACCTGATGTGTTGCACAGGCACTAATTTTCGAGGAATCTAAAGATGATCCCAAAGGCGACCGTCAACTACCACGTTCACGCACCTGCGCGCCAAGCTTACCACATTGATGCCGGAGGTGTCGTGGGAGAGCTGATCTCGCCCGAACAGGTTGTGACCGAAGTTGAATTACGTGATTTCCGTGCAGGTGCCAGTGTGAACTTCGCCGGGGATAGTGTTGGGTTTTTCAACTCTCGCTCTGAAGTGAGCATCTTTGGCAAAGACCGCGCTTGGCAGCCGGTTTATGATCAGGAGTTGACGGATCTTCTGACCCGCGAGATAGGCGCGAAAGAAGTCATTGTTTTCGACCATACCGTCCGTGTGGATGATCCTAATGCCATCCGGAAACCAGCGCGTAATGTCCACAGTGACTATAGCCCCGAAGGTGCGCAGCAACGATTGACCGACATTCTTGGCCAAGAGAAAGCAAGGGAATGGTCAGATGGTCATTATGGTTTCATCAATGTCTGGCGCCCGATCGAAAACCCGATCAACTCAGCCCCTTTGGGCTTTGTACGGCCTTCAAGTGTGCCGGAGGAAGACTGGCTTTTGCTTGATCTGATCTATCCGGATCGGCGTGGGCAAATCATGGGGCTTGTAGCGAACCCGGACCACGAGTGGATTTACCAATCACGCATGACGCCCGACGAAGTAGCTGTGTTCAATATCTATGACAATCGGGGCAAGCCCTCGGTTGCCCATTCTGCGCTCGACATGGTGGAGGATCCAAAGATCACTACCCCGCGTAAAAGCATAGAAAGCCGCACCTTGGTGCGTTACGGAGGGAAATAATGACAGACCTTCAAACCACGTTTGTCTCAGGCGAACCTGCCACGTTCCCGAAGTTGAACCGCGCCTACAACACTGTATTCCAGCCGGGTGCATTGAGCGTTGGGTTGGTTGTCCCGTTGGACGCGCACCACACCGACCCTGTGCCCGATATGGCGCGACATCTCGAACGGGCGAAGCTGGCTGATGAGCTTGGCTTTGCCGCGCTGTGGCTACGGGACGTGCCGTTCAATGTACCGAGTTTTGGGGATGCGGGGCAGACGTTTGACCCATTTGTATATCTTGGTCATTTGTCGGCTGTGACCCGTGACATCGCTCTTGGGGTTGCCAGTATTATCCTGCCCCTGCGCCATCCTGCCCATGTGGCCAAGGCTGCGGCATCTGTCGACCAACTGTCTGGAGGGCGACTTTTGCTGGGTGTTGCCTCTGGTGATCGACCGGAAGAATACCCCGCGTTGGGCATGAGCTTCCCCAACAGGGGTGCACGGTTCCGCGAAAGCCTTGCCTATATCCGTGCATTGGGCACTGACTATCCGAGTTATAACGGCGATCATGGTTCCCTGAATGGTTCGATGGATATGTTGCCCAAACCAACAGGCGCACGGATGCCCATCCTCATCACAGGTGGTTCACAACAATCCCCTGATTGGGTCGCTGCACATGGTGACGGCTGGATGACCTATCCGCGCGATATCGCATCACAGGCGCAGATTGTACGGGATTATCGCGCGCGCGGTGCGGAGGCAGGCGCGCAGGCCAAGCCGGTAATGCAGTCGCTCTACGTTGATCTTGTCTCAGATGACAAGGCAGAGCCCCGGCCCATACATCTGGGGTTCCGTTCTGGGGTTGCCTTCCTAAAATCCTATCTGTGCGAGTTGCGTGAGCACGGGATCAACCACGTCGCCCTGAACCTGCGGTTTAATCAGGCTGATATTGAAAACACGATGAAGCGCCTCGCCGACGAGGTACTTCCGGAATTTCCAACTCAAGGAAACATGCAATGAGCAAAACCATTCTCATCACCGGATCAACCGATGGCATCGGCTTGCTGACGGCAAAGGCCCTTGCCGCCAGAGGTCACCGGGTCATTCTACATGGTCGCAATGCCAGCAAACTGGAGGCTGCTGCCAAAGACATTGGCGGTGAAGTCGCTGCCTACGAAGCAGACTTGGCGTCTCTTGAAGCAACTCGGGAGTTGGCCAAGACAATTGCGGCCAATCACGACAGGATCGACGTTCTGATCAACAATGCAGGCGTTTACAAAACACCCAATCCGATCCTGCCAAACAGGCAGGACGTTCGCTTTGTCGTCAACACCTTGGCACCGCATGTCCTGACCACTGCGTTGCTTCCGCTTCTTCCAAGCGATGCTCGTGTCATCAACCTGTCTTCCGCCGCGCAAGCTTCTGTCGATGTCGCGGCCCTATCAGGCGAAAGACATCTGGATGACATGGGGGTATACGCACAGAGCAAACGCGCAATTGCTCTTTGGTCTGCTGAGATGGCAGCGGCGCACCCAACAGGCCCCACATTCATCGCAGTCAATCCTGGTTCACTGCTGGCGTCCAAGATGGTGAAAGAGGGTTTCGGGGTCACAGGGAATGATATGCAAATCGGTGCTGATATCCTTTGCCGCCTCGCCTTGGATGATGATTTTGCCACTGCCTCAGGCCGCTATTGGGACAATGACGCCGGTACCTTTGGCTCCATCGATTTGGGGCAGGCCAAGGAAGTGGTGAAGGCGATTAGTGCCTTAACCATCTAAGTGCCCACTTGGTTGATGAACCAGCCCAACGACTGTCGGCTGACAGTGTATCGCTGAAGATTCGAACTCGTGGCCAGCTGCGGCCAATTCTGTGGTACTAATCCCGTCAGATGATCTGGCCGCAGTTGGAACTAACCCAAGACAGGGCCTTGGCAGATAAATGTGAGCCAATTCGTTGCACTAACTCAGCATGATAGCTGTTGAGCCAAGACCGTTCGGCATCGCTCAGTTTGTCGAGCAGCAGCATGTCGGTCTGGATTGGTATCCACGTGAGGTTAGAGAACCCCATGAAACCATCTTCTGCTTGGACAATCTCAAACAGGTTTTCGATGCGAATGCCAAATCGGTCTGTCTCATAGTATCCCGGCTCAATCGACAGGATCATGCCCGGAGCCAGATCGACGGGGTTGTGAGGTTTTCCTATACGTTGAGGGTGTTCGTGAACCGATAGCCTATGGCCGATCCCGTGACCTGTACCGTGGTCGTAGTCCAGCCCCAGATCCCACAGCGGTCGCCGACAGATTGCATCAATATGGTGGCCCTGAGTACCGGCAGGGAATCGCAGGGTCGCTATTGCATGAAATGCTTTGAAGACAGCTGTATAAGCACGGTCGTAACCCTCGGGCCTGTGTGTCCCAAAAGCGAAACTGCGCGTTGCATCCGTGGTTCCCGTCTCATACTGCCCACCTGAATCCAGCAGATATGTGCCGTCCGACGAGATCGGCACCTGATTGTCCGGGCCTGTCGCGTAGTGGCACATGGCGGCATTGCCTGCAGCTGCAGAAATTGTGTTGAAGCTTTCGTAGATAAAGCCCGGCTGCTGGCGCCGGAACGACAGTATCTTTTGCTCTGCCTCCCGCTCAGTCACCGGATGACCGGACGTGGCGCGTGCCGGAACCTCGTGTGCCAGCCAGGCGCAGAACTCGGTCCAGGCGACCCCGTCTGCTATATGACAAGCTCTTAGGCCTTCGACTTCTATTTGGTTTTTCCCGGCCTTCGTCAGCGTTATGAGGCCGCGTTGAGGCTGCTCTTTTGCACCTTTCTCTCGTAACACAGACCGCACAGCTTCAGGCGAAAAGTCGGGATCGAACAGAACTCCCTGACCAGCTCGGGCCTTATCAGAGAGCGTCGGGAGGAGTGCTTCCATGGGTAGCAGGCGAACGTACGCCGGCAAATGGTCGGTAATATCCGCGTTCACCTTACGATCCGCCACAAACCAATACACCTGCCCGGATACATCCACCAACAGGAAGGAAAGTGGTATCGGATTGAAGGCCACATCGGACCCCCGCACATTGAGCAGCCAGGCAATATTGTCGGGCTGGGTTTCAACCAGCAGCGCCGCGCCTTGAGCCCGCATTTCAGAGACCAGCTCAGAAATTTTATCTGCTGCACTCTTGCCCGCGAATTGTAATGGAAATGGCTCGATCTTTCCCGTCGGAGGGGCTGGTTGATCAGGCCAGACGACATCGACCGGGTTGGTTTTTGTCGCAACCAATTCGGCACAGGTTTCTGTTAGCGCAGAGAAAAACCGATCATACCAAACTGGTGGCAAATGCATTGCGTCATAGCCAATTTTCCAGTCTGAACTTGCAGCCGATGCCAACCAGTTTTCTGGTGGCTCATTGTGCAAATGATGATGGGAAAAGATCGGATCAGCGCACTGGTTTGCGGCTTGCACCACATAGCGACCATCAACAAAAATTGCGACGGTATCCGGTGTCACAATCGCCATCCCCGCCGATCCGGTGAAGCCCGTGACATGCGCCAGACGCTCATCATGTGGGGCGACATACTCTGCCTGATGCGCATCATATCTGGGCAGAATAAATGCATCCAACCCCTGTTTGGCCAATTCATCACGCAAAGCTGAGACAATGGTTCTGTGGTCGGGTGCATCAAGCATGGGCATTTATCTCTTCGACATGATGACAGGCAACTTCGCCGCGACCTTCAAAGGGCAACAGCGCAGGTACCGATTGTTTGCAGACGTCCGTGGCGTGGTGGCACCGGACATGGAATGGGCAGCCTGAGGGCATGTTCAGGGGTGAAGGCAACTCTCCCTCCAGACGGGCCACTTTGCCTCGATCATCGGGGTTGAGGGTGGGTGCTGCAGAAAGAAGCGCCTGACTATAAGGATGGGCTGGCGCTGAGAACAGGGTCTCGCTGTCCCCGATCTCGACGATCCGGCCCAAATAGATCACGGCAACCCGATTAGAGACATGGCGAACCAGCCTCAAATCGTGGGCAACGAACAGGATCGTCAGATCCAGTTCTTGCTGCAACTCCAGCAGCAAGTTCACAACCTGTGCCTGCACCGAGACATCCAGCGCAGAAACCAGTTCATCCGCAATCAGGACTTCGGGCTCAACTGCCAGCGCGCGTGCGATTGCGATGCGCTGACGCTGACCGCCGGAAAACTCATGCGGAAGCTTGTGCTGTGCATCCTGAGGAAGGCGCACAAGATCCAGAAGCTCGACTACCCGGGCCGGAATCTCGGCCTCGGGGCGCATGTTATGAACGCTTAGTGCTTCGGCCAATATCTGGCCTGTTGTCATGCGTGGGTTGAGCGAAGAATACGGATCCTGAAACATCATCTGGACGCGTCGGTTGTAGGTGCGATCAGAGCGATTATCGTCTCCAAAAACATCCTGACTTTCGAACTCGATCGTTCCCTCGCTGGGCGCATGTAGCCGCACGATGCAACGTGCCAGCGTGGATTTCCCACAGCCGGATTCACCGACAACACCCAAAGCTTCGCCCTTGATCAAATCCAGGCTGATACCGTTCAACGCTTTGACCACGCGCCCCGGCCGGCCCGCTGCATAGTCCATCAGACTGCGCCCCAGAGGGAAATGCAGATGCAGGTCACGTATTCGTAAAACAGCACTCATGCAGCATTTCCTTTGGTATTGATCACCGGGTTGAAGCAGGCCACATGCCGCGTGTCAGTAACGCGCGACAGATCAGGCCGGCCTTGCACACAAGCCTCAACGCAGGCAGAACAGCGAGGTGCGAAAGCGCATCCCGAGGGCAATGTGTCCAGACTGGGGGGAACGCCCGGGATCGAATAAAGCGGTGTTCGAGGCGGCAAGTTTTCAGGCACCGACCGCATCAGACCAACGGTGTAAGGATGGCGAGGTTCACGCAGCACATCACGTACTGGCCCCTGTTCGACAATACGCCCGGCATACATTACCGATACGTTGTCACAGGTCTGGGCCACCACGCCCAGATCATGGGTGACAAGAACGACCCCCATTTCCATTTCTTCAGCCAATCGCAGGATCAGGTCGAGGATCTGCGCCTGAATGGTCACGTCCAGAGCGGTAGTCGGTTCGTCCGCCAGCAGAAGTTTCGGATTTGCGGCGAGTGCTATGGCAATCATAACTCGTTGCCGCATCCCACCGGAAAACTGATGAGGATAGTCTTTGAGCCGTTGTGCTGCTGAGGGGATACCAACCAAATCCAGCATCTCGATCGCCCGGTCTCGCCGCGCCGCACGAGGCAGGTCTGTATGCGCAAGCAAGTTCTCTTCTATTTGCAGGCCAATGGTCAGTAGCGGATTAAGCGAGGTCATGGGCTCTTGAAAAATCATCGCGATTTCCCGCCCCTGTATGAGGCGCAATTCACGATCCGGCATTGGTACCAGATCACGCCCCTGCCAACGCACCTGCCCCGAGACGTCCCCATAGCGACGCGCAAGCCCCATGATCGATCGTAAGGTGACGCTTTTGCCTGACCCACTTTCACCAACCAGTCCAAGAACTTCGCCGCGCGCGACAGAGAAGTTTACGTCCCGAACCGCAGGTAGCGCCTGCCCGTTGCGATAGAAGGTGGTGTTCAGTCCTTCGACTTCGAGGATCGGCGTCTTGTCGTACATACCCATCCCTTATCCCCGCGGCCTAAGCAGATCGGCGAGCCCATCACCTAACAAAGAAAAGCCAAGACCTGTCAGTACGATGGCGATGCCGGGCATCAGGCTCAACCACCATGCCGTTGAGATGAAATTGCGCCCTTCGGCAATCAATACGCCCCATTCCGCCTGAGGAGGTTGCGCGCCCAAGCCCAGATAGCCCAGCGATGACCCGAGCAGGATTGCCAGTGCCATATCGGTCATCCAATAAACGATGACCGGGGTAATCGCATTGGGCAGCAAATGGCGAAAGATGATGCGTCGGTCGGAATATCCCATGACGATCCCGGCAGCTGCATAATCATTGCCCATCTGTGCAATCACCTCGGCCCGCATTAGGCGGGCATAGTAGACCCAGCCAACAACTGTGATGGCGATGTACATATTGATCAGACCGGGGCCCAGTACGGCGACAACGGCGATTACCAACACCAGAAAGGGAAAGGTAATTACCGCATCGACAACCCGGCCAAAGATGAGATCGGCAATGCCGCGATAGTAGCCGACCAGCGCCCCAATCACGACGCCGATCAGCAGGGCAAATACGGTGGCAAACACGGCCATCTGCATATTCACCTGATAGGCCCAGATCACGCGTGACAGGCTGTCTCGCCCCAACAGGTCGGTGCCAAAGGGATGTGCCCATGATGGAGGTTGCCGCACTGCCAGGTAGTCGATCGCGTTTGGGTCATAGGGCGCGAATGCTCCGGGAAAAACAGCAAGCATGATCGAAAACCCGATGATCATCAGGCCAGCCACAAAGCCTGGCTTACGCAGAGCCTGACGCCATTTGGACGGGTTTTGGGCCACGGGATTGAAGGTTGCATCGCTCATTGCAGGCGCATCCTTGGATCAAGGCGGCTCTGGAAAAGATCCGTCAGAAGAAAAACCAGCGAAACGAGGACTGCGAATGTCAATGTCAGCCCCTGAATCAACGGATAATCGCGGGCAAAGATGGCCTCGAGCATCAGTCGACCCATGCCCGGAACAGCAAATACGGTTTCAGTCACCAGCGTACCGCTCATCAGATTGCCAATAGACAGGCCCAGCAAGGTAACTGTTGAGATGAGTGCGTTTCGCAGAACATGTCGCCCGAGGATCAGACGCGTGGGCAGGCCTTTGGCACGGGCGAACTGAACGTATTCCGCATCCAAAACTTCGATAATTGCGCTGCGTAGGTTCCGCATGATGATGGCTGAAGTGTAGAGCGCGACTGTGATCGAGGGCAGAAACAGATGGTACAGACGCTCTCCGAACGTGTCGCCATATCCGCCAACCGGAAACAGGCGCAGCTGCGCTGCGAGAAAGGTCAGCAAGACCAGACCGATATAGAAAACTGGCATCGAGAGTCCGATTTGGAACACGGTGCGAATGACAGCGTCCGGCCAGCGCCCTCGATTGAGCGCGGCAACAAATGCCAGCGGTCCTGCGATCAGAAGCGACAATACGACCGAATAGAGGGTCAGAAACACGGTGATCGGCAATCGATCCGCGATCACGTCAATCACATCCGTACGCATGAGGATCGATCGGCCGAGATCGCCGTGAAGCGTGTTGCTCAGAAACAGCCAAAACTGCACCAGCATTGGCTCGGTCAGACCCAGCCTTTCCCGAATGGCCGCGATATCCGCGTCCGAAGCCCGGTCACCGGCCATCGCGATGGCAGGGTCGCCCGGCAGAAGACGCACGAGTAAAAAGATGATGACCATGACCAGAAAGAAGGTCGGGATCATCAGCAATAGCCGTTTCAAAATGTAAGTCAGGCTGGACAAGTCTACGCTCCGCAAAGGGCCCCGCCGCATCCGGCGGCGAGGCAAGAGGTCAGCTCTTAACGGCTGATTGTAGCTTCATCGAAGATGTTATTGCCCAGAGGCGTCTGAACATAGCCCTCGACTGCATTTCCAAGCGCGACTGCAAAGGGTGTTTCATACATGAACAGCAACGGGGCAGCCTCGGCATAAAGCTCCTGCATCCTTGCAAACTTGGCCTCACGCGCGGCCGGGTCCATCTCATTTGCGGCTTCTTCGAACAAAGTGTTGAACTCGGCGTTCTCCCAGCCTGTGCCCACGGCCTTAGCGGTGGGGGTATAGCCCAGCCATCCGACAACCTGACTTGGATCGTTCACGTCATTGACCCAGCCATATGTGTGGATGTCGAATTCACCAGAACGGTTCTTGGCCCCGCGGGTTGCTCCGTCCACCTGTTCGACGACCAGATCGATACCCAAAGGCGCCCACATCTGTTGCAGCGCGGCGAAGATCGTCGCATCATCCGCCGATCCGGCCAACGTGGTCAGGGTGACTTGTGTCCCGGGTTCAACGCCAGCTTCGCTGATCAGCGTCTTGGCCTTGTCCATGTCGTAGGTGTAGAGCGGACTCAGATCTGCTGCATACTGTGTCGCTTTCGCCATCAGGGGTGAACTCATGGGCTGGCCGGCACCATGTAGAACGACGCCAATCAGAGCGTCCTTGTTGGTCCCGTAGTTCAGAGCCTGCCGAACACGCGCATCGGCAAGCGGATTGGGCGATCCATCTGCGCGTGTTTCCCGCGTGTTGATCGGCGAGTAGATTATGCGGGTCGAAGGATAAAGCTGCATGCTGATATTCGGATCAGCTTCCAATTCGGCCACACGGCTAAAGGGGATAAATTCGGCAGCGTCGACCTCGCCCGCCTGCAGGCGCAGGATACGTGTTGCATCATCCGGAACAATTTCGAAATGCACGCCTTCGAGATATGGCAGCGGTTTGCCGTCCGACCCCATGCGCCAGTAGTGTTCGTTGGCACAGAAATCCATTGAGGCGCCCTGTTCGAAGCCGCACAGATAGAAGGGGCCGGAACCCATCCCAGCGGCCGTCGCTGCAAAGATTGCTGCCGATTTGTCCTGATCTGTTTCGCCGGATGCGGCATCAAACGCGGCTTTGGAAACAATCGCGGTGTTGAAAGTGGCCAACATCGATAGGATCGTAGGATCAGGATCATTCAGTGCAATGGTGATGGTGTTTCCATCCGCCGTTACACCACCGATAGATCCCAGCAATCCCGCCCATGGGCTGAGGTCAGGGTTACGCGCGCGATCCAATGAGAAGACAACATCCTCCCCGGTCATGGGTGAACCATCTGCGAATTTGATACCTTCGCGCAAGGTAAGCGTGACACTCTTTCCGTCATCAGAGACCGAATGGCTTTCCGCCAGTCCCGGTTCTACTGAATTTCCATCCGGGCTGCCGCGCAGCAGTGTGTCGAACAGACTGCCCACCATCCAAATGTCCGGATTGCGATCCGCATAGATCGGATCGATCAGGCGCGATCCATCGTATCGTGCAAAATTGAGCGTACCGCCCCGTTCCTGCGCAAACACTGGCATCGCCAGTGTTGCGGCAACTGTCACTCCCAATACCGTTCTCAGCTTCATCATCTTCTCCTCCCGCAAAGTCTTTGCTTTGTGAGGAGGGACAATAAGCGATTCTTAGTTTAACTAAAGTTTTTTTTAGTAATAAGTTAAAAAATCTTACTACCCATCGGATTTGAGGTGGCTGAGAAGCAGAATTTGGAGGGGTCAGCCTGCCTCAGTCATTGGTGATGTGGTCACCCAAAGCTCAACCGCTTCGACCTCGCCAAGTACGACGGAATAATGGCGTACCGAGGTGTCATGGTGAATCACATCTCCTGGCGACAGGATGAACACCTTGTCCCCAAGGTGATATTCCAACTGCCCAGACAGCAGGTAACAGAACGCCTCGCCGCCATGACACATCTTTTCTGACACATGCCCCGGAGGGCGATGCACGATCTGCGGGTGGAACAATGCACCGGCAAATCCAGGGCCCAGCTTTTCGTAGAACCGGCCTCGGGTACCAAGAGAATATGTCTGCCTGGCATCTTTGGCGACATATTCCGAAAACACTTCGGGTACACTCAGCAACTGCTCGATGCTGGTTTGCAGGGCTGCGGCTATAGCCATCAGAGACGTCAGTGAAGGTGAGCTTAGTCCGCGTTCCACTTGCGACAGAAAACCGGTCGTCAGATCTGTTGCCTTGGCAACTTGATCAAGGGTCTGCCCCATGGCCTTACGTCGCCGCCGGATCGCCGCACCCAGTTCGGTAGGCCGCCCTTTGGCTTTGGTCTTGGTATGTGCGGTCGGAGCTTGCATCCGATCTCTCCTGCTTCTTATCCGGCTTGAACCATTCAATAGGAGATTTGCATGAAGATCAAAATTAATTTTAGCCAGAGTAAAAACACGTACGTAACAATCGGTCTTTGGTATTCTCGTACAAGGCAAGGGTCAGCGTGATTGAGTTCAGTGTTTTGGAGGCCGCTCATAGTGCGTTCTTCGCTTTTGCTGCACATGCCACGGTGACCTTCAGGCAGGTCCATTTGTCCTGAGCCCAGGTCCTGACATTCAGATGTTAAGGGTGCTGCCGGTTTTGATTGCATCCATGGCGACATATGTCCTGAATTTCTTGATATTCTCGTTCGCGAAGAACATGCGCCGCGTGAAATCTTCATACGCCGACATGCACTCTACGACCACAACGAGCATGAAATCGATTTCCCCAGTCACATAGAAACACTGCTGCACCTCTGGGGCATCGCGGAATGCGAGCTTCGCGGCATCTATCTCAGTAGGTGTCTCGCTAACCAACTCCACCTCGACAAAGATCGTGAGCGCTAAACCCACCAATGCAGGGTCGACAACCGCTGTATTGGTTCGGATCACACCTTCTGCTTCCATACGCCTGATACGTCGCTGCACCGATGGAGCAGACAGATTTACAGCATTGCCAATCTTCTGCTGTGGCGTGCGGTTGTCCTTTTGCAGGATGCGGAGGATTGCCCTGTCAAAGTCGTCCAGTTGTATCATGTGAAATATTATTGCGTCAGCTAGCGCAATTTCCAGCGGATTTTTCCCTAGAGATGAAATAAAAACCCTCATCCTCTTAGGAGATATCGAGTTCATCGAATTGGAGCTGCATGAATGGGTGATTTTTCAGAGAATCTTCGTGCCTTACGTCACGAATTTCACGCTAACCCAGAGTTGGGGTTCCAGGAGGAATGGACAAAATCCCGTATTACCAAGCACTTGCATGATCTCGGGATAGAAGTGCACGAAGGTGTGGGCATAGTCGGCATCCTCCGAGCGGGCAAAGGCAATCGCGCCATCGGATTGAGGGCTGACTTCGATGCGCTCCCCATTACCGAAATCAACGACTTCCCTCACCGTTCCCGAAATGAAGGGATAATGCATGCATGCGGACATGACGGGCATACAACTATGTTGCTTGGCGCGGCTGAGTTACTAGTCAAAGACCCGGATTTCGATGGTACGGTTGTCTTACTGTTCCAGCCCAATGAAGAGCATGGTTTAGGTGCCAAGGCGATGATCGACGAAGGTGTATTGGAGCGCTTCCCAATCCAAGAGGTTTATGGCGCACATAATTTACCCGGCGAACCGGTGGGGCACGTGTCAACACGAGCAGGCGTTATTACGTTTAGCGAAAACTTGTTTGAAATCGAAATCAAGGGGCAGGGTGGTCATGCTTCCATGCCACATGTCGGGCGGGAGACCATAACTCCTGCCTCTGAACTCGTTCTTGCGTTGCAGACCATCGTTTCGAGGAGATTGCCACCCTCGTCCGGCGCGGTGGTTTCAGTGACCGAGTTCATTACGGATGGTCAGCGCAACGTCCTGCCTGGCTGCACGGTATTGAAGGGTGATGCTCGCGCAGCTTCGCCTGAGGACCGGCGCTTGATTGAGGACAGTATGCGCCAGATTGCTGCTGGCATTGCGCTGAGTCACAACGTTGATGTTAATGTGGAATTTCGTACTGAGTTCGTCGAGGCTGTTAACAATGTCGACGCGGCAAACCACGTTATTGCAGCCGCTGAAGCGCTTCAACTTGACACTGACGGCAATCGCCCCCCTATGACTTTCTCAGAAGATTTTGCCAATTTCGCGGCGGCGGTGCCGGGATGTTTCCTGCTTATCGGTAACGGGAAAGAAGGGTCTCATGGCCGCCCTTTGCATTCTGCGGATTACGATTTCAACGATGAGCTTCTTCCGATTGGCGCAAATTTGTGGGCTGAACTTGTTCGCCAACGGCTACCCAAACGCGGCTAACCTAGGAATCCAAAAGTCTCAAATATCTTCCTGCCATTCAGGCAATCCCCATTTCGGCCCGACAGCTCCGTGGGCGCTTGGTGGATTTGCGCCCTCTGAAGCGCGAGACTTCTCGACAACTAGCCAGAACGTTCCGTCGGAGGGTGTCCGTGAATATCTTGGTCGAAAGTGAGCGCCAGGATCCGCGGGTATCTGCAACGGAGTTGAAAATAATGTCTGGTTCGAAGTCGATGACAGGTGTGACGATATAGGACGCGAGAATGAGATTGGTGAATTCGCTTACGGCCTCTGCCGTTCAAACGGCTCGCTGGCCTAGCTATCTGACTCTGATGTGATCGCTAAACCCACTCACCGTGCTCAAAGTTTTGCAAAGCCTCCCCTTTCTCATTGCTGCTTGATGCCCTGCCAATGCAACACGGTGCAAAATGTAGATGTACAAAAACTGGTCTCTTATGGCTCTGGCTATCCGTCCAAGCGCGTTAACTCAAAACTGTCAGCGACATTAGCTTACTCCTTTCTTCTGTCCTCCAAAACCAAAGTGCTGCATTTCTCGCCGATCATGATCGATGGTGCATTTGTATTGCCGCTGACGATGTCTGGCATGATCGAGGCATCCGCCACACGCAGTCCACGGATGCCATGGACCCGAAGTCGCGGGTCAACGACTGCGCGGTCATCTGTGCCCATCTTGCAGGTCGAGGTGGGATGATAGATCGTCTGCGCCATGTTGCGGGCGGCTTCGAGGTGCTCTTCATCCGTTTCGATTTTGCCTGACGGCACATGTTCACGCACGATAAAGGGTGAAAGGGCGTTGGTCCTCGTCATTGCACGGGCAAATTTCACGGCCCGGATCGCGCAGAGTTGATCTCCGATTGTCGAAAGATAATTTGGCACGATCTTGGGATAGGCATGCGCATTAGGCGAAGAGATATGGATGTGGCCGCGGCTTTCAGGTCTCAGTTGGCAAACCGAGGAGGTGAAGCCGGAGAACGGATGCATTTCGATCCCCGGTTTGTCAGCAGATAGCGGCTGAAAGTGGAATTGAATGTCTGGCGTCGCCAGTCCTTCCATCGATTTGGCAAAAATTGCGACTTGGCTGGCGCCTAGGCTCATAGGCCCTGTTCGACGCAAGGCATATTCGATGCCGATCCCTGCGCGATGGAAGATATTGTTGATCGCGTCATTCAAAGTGGGGACGTTGACTTCATAGACTAGGCGGATCTGCAGGTGGTCCTGAAGATGCTCGCCAACGCCGGGCAGGGCGTGACGAACGTTTACACCAGCGGCCGTCAGGACATCGGGGTTTCCGATGCCCGATAACTCCAGCAGCTGTGGTGACCCGATAGCGCCGGCAGACAAGATGACTTCACCGCCCGGGTTCAGCATCGCTTGTTGTGCGGCGCCTTTGACGTCGTAGGAAACTCCCGTCACCTGCTTCGGTGCGTCAGAGGCAAAGATGAGGTTGGTGGTATGTGCGTGCGTGACAACGTCAAGGTTTCTCCGCTTGCCTTTGATGGGCGTTAGGAATGCCTTGGCCGAAGAGCAGCGGAAACCTTTGCGCGCGGTTTGGTGAAAATAACCTGCGCCCTCTTGTTTCTCGCCGTTATAATCGTCGGTCCGGGGCACGCCCATTTCGACGGCGGCTTCGATGAAAGCCTCGGATATAGGAGATTTGGCGCGGATCAGAGATACCGCCAATTCGCCATCTTTACCGTGCAGATCGGGGTCTGCATCTTCGTGAATTTCTGATCGCTTGAACAATGGCAACACATCATCCCAAGACCAGCCGGTGTTCCCCAATTGCGCCCAGCGATCATAGTCCTCTTTCTGGCCCCGCACATAAAGCAAGCCGTTGATCGAAGACGATCCGCCAAGGGTCTTTCCGCGCGGCCAATCCAGTGCGCGCCCGTTCAGACCGGGATCGGGGTCGGCCTTGTAGCACCAATCGGTGTTTGGATTATGCAGGGTTTTGAAGTACCCGACCGGAATGTGAATCCAGG
Source organism: Ruegeria sp. CH6 (assembly GCF_056537005.1). Lineage (NCBI taxonomy): Bacteria > Pseudomonadati > Pseudomonadota > Alphaproteobacteria > Rhodobacterales > Roseobacteraceae > Ruegeria > Ruegeria sp. CH6. The sequence goes on from NZ_JBQFQS010000006.1 coordinate 194,473, forward strand.
GATTTGTGTCCTTTCCCCCGGCCTCGAGAAGCAGAACCCGGATTTTCGGGTCGGCGGACAATCTGTTTGCGATGACGCAGCCAGCAGAGCCTGCGCCAACAATAATATAATCATACGACATTTTTATACTCGGTCAGGCTTGGCCGGAGCCACATAGGGAAGGCGCGCGCGCGCTTTAGTATCCGCAGCACCAGCGTTCCGGATATAGCGTTCGTCGTCGTCTTTGCGGACGGTATATACGTAGGTGGGATCGCCTTCGGTTACCTTGTGTATGGCAAGGCGACGGACTTGGCTGGCACGGATCGTGTCGCGCAGTTCGTCCGGATTCCAACCATCAAACAAGATCGCTTCAAGTTCGGCTCTGATATCCGCACATTCCGGATCGGCGGCGCGGTTGGTTACTTCGTTGGGATCTTCTTCAACGTTGTAAAGAAGCGTATCGACCCCTTCGAGCCACATCAGTTTCCATGGACCCTTTCTAACCATGCGGCTGGGGCCGGTGGACCCGTCTGCGGCGAATTCCGAGATCACAACATCTGACAGTCCAGACGTGTCACCGTTCAGGGCAGGGACCAGAGACTGGCCGTCGATAGGAGCAGCATAGTCCTCGAATGAACCCTCAGCTGCGAGGTCCGTGAGTGTCGGCAGAAGATCTATGAGTGAGATATTCTCCTTCACTCGTGCCGGTTTGAAACGATCCGGCGCGTATACGATGAAGGGCACGCTGGAGGCCCACTCGAAGAAGTGTTGTTTGAACCACATGCCGCGCTCACCCATCATCTCGCCGTGGTCGGCGGTCAGTATGACGATGGTGTTGTCGATCTGGCCGGTCTTTTCCAGAACATCCACAAGGCGACCGACTTTTTCGTCTATATACGAGATCATTCCGTAATAGCCGTGGCGGGCTTTGCGGCGGTCTTCGGGTGTGACCGTGAACTCGTGCCGGGACTGACAGTAGTGCAGGTTGCGGCTGAGATGATCCATCTCATTCAATTCCAGAGGTGGGACCGCAGGGTATTCGATCTCATCATGATCGTAGAGGTCCCAGTACTCTTGCCCAATTACGAAAGGTGAGTGCGGAGACGTGAAGGACACCGTCAGCATAAAGGGGCGGTCGTCACCTTTGCGGGCCAGATCATACAGGGCCTGAACGCCGTGGTATTCGACCTCATCGTCATAATCCATTTGCATGGTACGGATCGCGGGGCCACTTTCCAGGATCGGGGCCATTGTCAGGTTGGTGGGCTTGTATTCGCGGCCCTTGGACCAATCTACGGTCCAGGCAAAGTTGGCCGGGTAGATTTCGGTCGTGTGACGTTTGTCATAACCGTGTAGCTGATCGGGGCCCACAAAGTGCATCTTGCCAGACATCTCGACCCGGTAGTCCATGCTACGCAGGTAGTGTGCGAATGTCGGGATGTCGGCGTGGAATTCACTGGCGTTGTCATACATGCCAATCGAGAACGGAAGCTTGCCTGCATGCATTGACGCGCGGGACGGTCCGCACATAGGCAGGTTGCAATAGCAGTTTTCAAACACCACTCCATTTTCCGCAAGCCGGTCAATGTTGGGCGCTTTGACGGTCTTGTTGCCATAGGCCGCCAACGCGTTCGCCGCAAGCTGGTCCGCCTGAATGAATAGGATGTTTGGACGTGCCATATTCGTTTCCTGAGAAATAAGGAGATTAAGCCCGGGCGGCGATAAGAGGGGAGGACCGCCCGGGACGCCGAGGTTGTTACTGGATTACCATTCCCAACTTGTCGGCTGTGTCGCTGAAGGTTTTAACCTGACCTTCAACGAATGCTTTTGTGTCGTCTGGTGACAGAACTGTTGGGACTGAGCCCAGTTTTTCTGTGGTCTCGACCCAGCTTTCATCAGCTGCAATTGCCCCAAGCACCTCGACCCATTTTGCCACGACATCCTCAGGCAGGTCTTTGGGTCCCCAGACACCTGTCCAGCCGACAACATTTTCCAAGTTAGGGTGCCCCAGTTCCTGTGCGGTTGGCGTGTCAGGAATGGCTGCAAAACGTTCGGGTGTGGTGGTCAGCAGGGGGCGGATCTGGTCAGATTCGATCGCACCGGACAGGCCCGAGAGATTGTGGAAGATCAAGTCGGCATGCCCGCCCACCACGGCTGCGGTCGCCTTGCCGCCGCCTTTGAACGGGACATGGATCAGCGCTTCGGAGTCGACGCCGAGATCATCCAGCATGATGAGCATCGCCATGTGCAGGAGGGTGCCAACACCGGCAGACGCATAGGACAGGCGCTCACCGTTTGCGATCGCTGTCTTCAGCTCATCAAAGCTCTGATACGGCGAGTCCGCGCTGACGCCCAATACAAACGGGTTCTTTTCGATCAGACCCAGAAAGGTAAAGTCGTCCCACTTGTACGGAATTGTGCGGTTAATCGCCGGAACGGTGGCCTGAGATCCAACGCGCGCCATCAGGAGGGTGTAGCCATCGGGGCGTGATTTGGCGACCTGAGTCGAGCCAACAACACCTCCCGCACCGGTCTTGTTTACCACTAGAATGTTCTCGCCCAAGTAGTCCGGCGCCTCAGTGCTGAGGGTACGCGCGGCCAGATCAGCAGCGCCGCCGGGGCCATATGGCACCACTAAAGTCACTGGTTTACTTGGATAATCTTGCGCGGACGCTCCCATCGGGATCGCGAGCAGAGCAAGGCTGCTCAGCGCTGCGGTTACTGTGTTTCTGACTGTCATTTGTTGCGTCTCCCTGAATCGAGTGGGACTCACCATAATAAAATACTTGCAGTAAGTAAATAATTAAGTAAAGATACATTCAGGAGGTGCAAAATGGCAGGTTGGTCACAGGAAGAGATCGGTCGCGGGAACCGGCAAAGGGTTCTGGGTGAGATACTGGGATCAGGCACGATTTCGCGAACGCAGATCGCAGATAACCTCGCGCTGAATGCCGCTAGCGTTTCGAGAATTACGCGAGAGCTGATCGAAGCGCGGCTGGTTCAGGAGGTTGGCGTGTCCCAACCCGAAGGGCGCAGGGGGCCAAGAACTAAAAAACTGACCATGGACCGATCCGGGGGTTATGTGATCGGAATCGGTATCAATGCGTATCAGCAGGTAGTCACGCTTGCCGATCTGTCGAATAATCGCATCGCATCTTGGGATGCGGGCGGGGCGGGTCTAACCGACGGCACCAGTTTCATAAGGGCTTGCTGTAAGCAGGCAAAAGCCTTGATTGAAGAGCATGTCCCAGAAAAGGATCGGCTTTTTGGGGTTGGCCTGACGATCGCCGGCAATCTGGACAAAGCCCGCGGGATTGTCATTTCCGCGCCCACACTCGGCTGGGCAGAAGAAACCAATGTTTGCGGGATCGTGAGACAAGAGCTTGGTGTTCCAGTTGCGCTTGAAACACCAAGTGCTGCGATCTGCCAATCCGAAGTTGCTTTTGGTGCTGCGCGGAACATCGAAAATGTCGCTGTGATTTACTGCGCAATGGGTTTCGGTATCGGGCTACAGGTCAACGGCCAGCCCTATAGTGGGATTGGTCGGGTTGGTGGCGTTTTAACCGAGGCCAGGACCACTGAAGGAGTGGGATCCAACTCAGCCGTTTCTCTGTCTGATCTGTGTGGCGGAAAGGCGTTGTTACGTCAGCTGCTGACACCAAAGATATTTGATGCGCTGTCCGATCAGGAGAGAGCCCAGAAAATCCGGGATGTTGTTTCAGCGGCCAATGACGCGGATGGAGAATATAGAACTGTCGTGGAAGATTTCGGGGCCAGGGCGGCAAACTGCTTTTCGCTAAGCCTGACGGTTCTGCAGCCTGAACTGGTTTTGCTCGCCGGCCCTTTGGCGCAGTCGCCATACTATCTGGAGGCATTTCGAAAGCAGATCGACAATCTGAAAGCCGACCTGCAGCAGCCGATCAAAATCAAATCCAGCGCGATGACCCACATGGGGGCGGCACGTCTGCTGTCGCTTCACGAAAACATCGCAAACGCAGAGCTGGATCTGAATCTGCTAAAGGGAGGAAGCTGACAGTGGATAGTTCAAAGAAACTCGACCTGTTTGCAGGGGCGTTATTCCTTGTCCTGGGCATTCTGACGCTGATTGTGCTTATTCCCGTAGGTGTCGATTCACCGGGGTCTGTTGAGATTTCAGCATTGTCGCCGGAATTCTGGCCAAGAGTGATCGCTATTGCGGTTGTGGTCGTCGCGCTATGTCTGATGGCTGAGTCCTACTTTTTGAAAGTACCTGAAGCCGATGCGAACGAAGATGCAGAAGCTGATGCTGTCTATAAGCTGGATACGCTTCCCGGAACTCTGCGGACGATCATCCTGATCTTCGCGTTGTTCCTGTTCTACTTTGCTTTGACGACCCTGGGCGTGGTTGCAAGCTCGATCGTTCTGATGCTCGCCATGATGCTCTTTTTCGGCGAACGCAAGTGGTACTACATCGTCCCGATCAGCATCATTCTACCTATTCTTCTGTACCTGTTCTTTCTGCACATCGCGGGTGTGCCGATGCCGCTTGGCATGTTCGAAACGCTAGGCTGAGGAGACCCTGAGCATGATCGAGAATATTTCCACAGCCTTCCAGCTATTCCTCAGCTTCGAGAACATTCTGGTTATCGGCATCGGTGTTTTGATCGGTACTATTATCGGTGCAATACCGGGGATGACGACACCGATGGGTGTGGCTTTGGCCCTGCCGTTTACATTCACGATGCAGCCAGTGACCGGCATTCTGCTGTTGTTGGGTGTTTACAAGGGCGGTTTGTATGGCGGGTCCCTGACCGCAATCCTGATCAAGACGCCCGGAACCCCGGCAGCGTCCTGTACCATTCTGGATGGTTATCCACTGGCCCAAAAGGGACAAGCGCGAAAGGCGTTGGATATCGCGCTTTATGCATCTTGTGTGGCCGATCTGATCTCGAACATCGCTCTGATCATGTTCGCTGGTTTTCTGGCAACCTTCGCATTGCGTTTTGGGCCGCCGGAGTTCTTCACTCTGATCGTCTTTTCCCTGACGATCATCGCCGGTGTTGCGGGCCCCAGCCTGACCAAAGGTATCCTGTCCGCCTGCCTCGGCCTGATGCTCGCCACCGTTGGACTTGATCTAATCTACGGCACGAACCGGTTCATCTTTGGCAATTATGAACTGATGTCCGGGCTGAACTTTATTCCGGTGCTCATCGGCCTGTTTGCGATCCCGGAAATCCTCGACCGTGCAACACGCCGTCCCCGTCCTCCGGGGGCACAACGCCAGGAACTGGGTAGCGGTGCAAGCTTTGCCGAATTCCGCAAGACCTTGAAATCGGTTATCCGCGGTAGCTTCATCGGCGTTATTCTGGGCGCTATTCCCGGTATTGGCGGCGCTCCGGCGGCCTTCCTGAGCTACAGCGAGGCGCGCAGAAACTCAAAACATCCGGAAAACTTCGGTAAGGGCGAACCCGAGGGTGTCGCCGCAGCCGAGGCGGGAAACAATGGCGTGGCCGGCGCGACGATGATCCCATTGCTGGCGTTGGGTGTGCCGGGTGATGTGATCACGGCCGTGATCCTTGGCGCGTTCATGATCCACGGATTGCGTCCGGGTCCCATCCTCTTCGCGGAAAACCTGCCGATGATCTATGCGCTGTTCATGGGTATCCTCCTCAGCTCGGCCTATCTGTTCATCGTCGGCAAGGTCGCCATCAAAACCTTCAGCCGCGTTGCTCTGATCCCGAACCGCATCCTTTACCCGATTGTCTTCACGCTGTGCGTCTATGGCGCCTACGCGGTGAACAACAACCTGTTCGACATTCTGGTTATGCTGTGCATGGGCCTCGTTGGTTTCGCGATGCTGCGGTTGGATATCCCGGTCGCGCCGTTCCTGATCGCCTTCGTTCTTGGACCGTTTCTTGAGGATAATTTCCGCCAATCACTGCTGTTGTCTGACGGCAGCCTGTCAATCTTTGTCAGAAACGCGATTTGCTGGCTTTTCTGGTTACTCACGGCCCTGTCGATCTTTGTGCTCATCCGATCCCGTATACGTGCGTCACGCACGGGACAGGCATCAGTGCTGACGACTGGCGGATAATCTCAAAGACAAGGACAAGACAATGGCTAACGCAGACAATGCTGGTCTGGGGCGCTTTGCATACAGTTTTGCAGTGATATCGGACACGCATGTCAATCCGGATGAAGACAAGTGTAATTCGCCTTTTCCCGTTAACGCCCGTGCTAACAGACGCTTCCGATATGTCGTGGCGGATATCAACCGCAGAAAGGTGGATTTCGTCGTCCATCTTGGTGATTTACTTCATCCGGTCCCCGAAACCGGAGCGCTGTATGCGCAGGCTGCCAATGCCTACCGCGCGATCGTGTCTGACCTGACGATTCCGATCCATGTGCTGCCGGGCAATCACGATATCGGAGACACGCCGATCAGTGGTGGGCCGGCAAGCCCGACCACGCTGGCGATGATCGACGCATGGGAAGGTGAGTTCGGCGTACATTACCAAAGCTTCGAAAAGGGTGGCGTTCGCTTCATTCTGTTGAATGCGCAGTTGATAAATTCCGGTCTGCAGGCAGAGGAAGATCAAAGAAACTGGGTCGAGACCGAGCTTGCGGCCGCACAAGGTCAGCGCGTCATGCTCATGCTGCACCACCCGGCCTATCTGTGCCATCCCGACGAGTTGGATCACTATGACAACACCGATCAGCCGGGACGGGGTTGGCTGTTGGGCCTGTTAGAGAACCATGGGGTCGAGGCCATGTTCTCGGGTCACGCTCATAACTTCTGGTATGATCGCTATGGCGAGACGGATTTCTACCTGGCTCCGGCGACCAGTTTTGTTCGCCAGGACTATTCGGAAATGCTGCGCGCGATCCCGCCCGATGGCAGCGAATTCGGCCGCAATGATGCGGCCAAGCTGGGGTACTTTGTGGTGAACGTCTACGAGAACGGCCACGTCACCAAGTTTGTTCGGACAAATGGGGTGGAACTTGCTCAGGGTGAAAAACTCGTAGGCGAGATGTTGGAGCTCGCGCCGGAACCAAGGGAAAACACCAACCCGCTGATCGGTTTCGACCTGCGTCAGAATTGGGCCGAAATCTTGGAAGTGCCGCCCAGTGGTGGACTGGATGAGTTCGATCGAAAACCTGTGCGCAACGACTATCACCTGCTAGCTCTGCAAGAGATGGGTGTGCGCGATATTCGCATCCCTCTGCACGACCTCCTCGATCCTGCACGACGAGCACGGATTGGTGTGCTGAAGCATCTTGGGTTCCGAATTACTCTGTTCGGATTTGGTGTTCCGGAGAAACACCTGGATCTGATCGCTTCCGAAGCGGACAAACTGACCGATTGGGAAATCACGGTTAACTGGAGCGATGTGGAACCAGCGACTGATGCACTGGTCAAAGCTCACGCCGCGACTGGCCTGCCAAACTACATCTCCCGGATGCGTACAAAGGACGATATCAAGGCCGAAGGTACGTATTTCCATGTTATCAATCACGGGTTCAACACAGAGGATTCCGAACAGCTTGCCTTCCTTGCCGCGCTACCAAAGCCTTGCGGCGTTGTCGGCGCTGTTTTTCGTCTCGGCAACAGTGATCCGGTCAGCCAGAAGTTGGATACTGCAGATCGCGCAGTCGCGGCCCTCGGCTTGAAAGCATCGGTGCACCTGAGGGTCGCCGGCGACAACCCAGCCGTACCGCACATGGATGATAACGCAACGGTTGCGCGGGTCCTTGAAGCGATGGACACCCGCGCGAAGCTCAGGAATACGCGTGTTTTCTGTGACACTCTGGTTGATGTGGATCGGGGGTATTTCGTGCGCAACGGAGCCATTGATCGCTGTAACAATCCACGGCCACTGCATGATGCTGTTCGTACGCGGCATGCACGGAATGCCTGAAATCCTCAAGACTTGGCCCTCGCCTGACTTTCCGGTGAGCTCTTCTTCTTGGGGTGCCGCCTCGCTGAACCCGCTCCCACGGGTTAACTCTCGGTTTCAAGCCTAGGTAGGACTATGTAATGGAGACCTTCGGCCTTACGACAGAAATGATTGTCGTATTGATCCTGTTAGGCGTAACCGTCTTCCTCTTCGTCTCTGAGATCGTTCGGGTCGATGTGGCAGCTATATTGATCATGGTCACCTTGGGAGTGCTTTCGGCCATACCCGGACTGCAGGGTCTTGCCGATCCCCGGCATCTGTTTGACGGCTTTGCAAGTAACGCAGTGATTTCTATCATTGCCGTCATGATCATCGGGGCGGGGCTGGATCGGACCGGTGTCTTGTCACATGTGGCCCGCTGGATCATGCGCGTGGGCGGTACAACAGAGACCCGGATCATGTTGTTGATTTCGTCGATTGTGGGCGTCATCTCATCCTTCATGCAGAACGTTGGCGCCGCGGCCTTGTTTCTGCCGGTCGTCTCGCGCATTTCGGTGCGATCCGGCCTTCCAATGTCGCGGCTTCTGATGCCGATGGGGTTTTGCGCCATTCTGGGCGGGACCATGACAATGGTTGGATCGTCACCCCTGATCCTGCTCAATGATCTTATCCTGACTATCAACAACTCGCTGCCTGCTGAGCAACAGATGGAGACCTTTGGCCTGTTCGATGTCACGCCAGTGGGTGCAGCATTGGTCGTGACCGGACTTGTTTATTTTACCGTGATTGGCCGCTTTCTGTTGCCGACAAGGCAGGACGTTGGCGGTGCCGAGGGTCTCAGCGTCGAAGACTATCTCAACGCAACCTACGGGATTGTTGGAACAATCCATGAATTGACGCTGCCAGAAAAACACGAACTTGCGGGGCAGACGGTCGATGAAATCCAGCGCAGCAACCATATCCAGATCATTGCTGTTCAGCAGGGTGCAAACACCGTCATGGCACCGCCGCGCGACATGGTTATCGAAGTTCCAGGCGCGTTGGCGGTCATTGCGGATGCTGAAACGCTGAAACAATTCACGGCGCGGTATGGTCTTTCCGCGCTGGAAAAGCTGGACCGGTTTTCAGATGCTTTAGAGCCGGGCAAAGCAGGTATCGCTGAGGTCGTGATTCCTCCGGGGTCGGGTATGATCGGTGAAACGGGGCGTTCAAGCTGGCTGCGCAAAGTCTATGGCTTGGCCCCGCTGGCGATTTACAGGGGCGGTGAGACTCTTTCCAGCGACCAGGAAGATATTGGTGAAATTCCGTATCTGGCTGGTGACACGCTAGTGTGCCACACGCCGTGGGACGCGCTTGTGAGGTTAGAAAAGAACCGGGATTTTGTCGTCGTGACCTCGGATTTCCCGCACGAGGAACTGGTTCCTCAGAAAGTAGGCTGGGCTTTGTTGTTCTTTGCGATTGCACTTGGGCTGGTACTATTTTCGGATTTGCGGTTGTCAATCTGCCTGCTTGTCGGGGCCGCGGGTATGATCGTCAGTCGCGTTCTGACAATAGATGACGCTTACAGCGCCGTCAGTTGGAGCACGGTGTTCCTGCTGGCCAGCCTAATACCTCTCGGGGTCGCCGTGCAGTCGACAGGAACGGCTGAGTGGATTGCACAGCAAGTCCTAAAACTTCTTGGCGACGCCCCGATTTGGGTGTCGCAGGCGGCGATTGCTGCGCTTGCGACTGTGTTCACACTGTTGATGTCCAATGTTGGCGCAACGGTTCTTCTGGTGCCTTTGGCAGTGAATGTCGCAATCGGTTTGGGCGCCGATCCCGCGTTATTTGCAATTACCGTGGCGTTGGCGACCTCAAATTCGTTCCTGATCCCAACCCATCAGGTCAACGCACTGATCATGGGACCGGGTGGATACTCTGTTGTAGACTTCTCAAAAGTGGGCGGTGTCATGACACTGCTGTTTCTGATTGTTCTAGTGATCGCCGTTTAACGAGTTCGATCAGCTAGGCTGGACATGGCTGAGCGCGGGTGAAACCGAGCATCGAGCGGAACCGATATTTGGTGTTCGGGTTTCAGTCCTTTACATCTGCGTCGGCATCCTAGGCGGGTCTTGAAATCGCGCACGTGATCCGAAACCCGGATACATTTGAGCGTTCATCATCCGATAAAACCGGTTCTTCAGTAAGCTGTAGTGATAGCTTTGAGGACGGGCGTGATCTCATGGCGAGGATCACCCACAACAGCTCTTTCCCTCTTGGATCGGTGGGCAGGCGACGGTCCCATAAGAGCAGAAAACGCAGCAATCCCCGGGCAACGGCTTCAAAATGGTGCGGCAAGCAGCGCACTCGTAGAACCACTGGCACTCATCGGTAGGCATGGTTTCGACGGTTGAATGGCCGCACTCAGAACAAGTGATTTTGCTTTCTAGGGTCACATTCAGGTCATTCATATTGTCACTTTGGAGATACGAGACAGTCGTGAATACGGGCTTCGTAGAACACGATAATCTAGGTCAAGGCAGTTGGTATACTGGTTTCCGTGAGCGTATCCATTTAGATGCGCCAGTGTTTTCTTTATGTATTTCCAATACTCAAGCAATCAGCACCATGATAAAGACCATGGCGAGCAGGTAGGAATTCGCTGCCGCAATCTTTCCGAACACAACCAGCCAACCTCTGCCCTGGCCGATGATCTAAACGGCAATAGGCGACCTGCAGTGAGAAGGACGCACAAGTGCAAACAGGCCCATTGCGCCAATCAAGGTGCAGCTTGAGCCCGTGGCGCTTGCTCCCATTCGTGCTGCTATGCATCCCCTAGTAGCTGAGGGTTGATATGAAAAAATGTTCGCATAACCGCGGTTGGTGGAGCATCAAGGCATGGCGGAGCACCGATAGAGACAATCTGTTACTACAAAAGAATTCTGTCATGCCGCCTAACTCAATTTCTCTTTTGCTCGGCTCCTTATCCAATCGGCGAATAAGTTGGCGATTGGTTGAGCATCAGAGTTTACCTCAAGCCGGTAGCCCCGGTTGGAGCGGACAGACTGTGTTCCTACGTGAACGAGCCGCCCTTGTTCGAAGAACTTGTCAACAAACGGTAAAAATCCGATCGCAACCCCCCGCCCAAATGCTGCAGCTTCGAGAACGATGTGTGGTTCTTCCAGTACTTCCCCGCGTTCAGCATACTCCGCTGGAGCGCCTGTAGCAGAAAGCCAGTGGCGCCATGCGGTGCGATCACGGTAGTGAATTGGTGGTAGCTTACCTTCCCAGAAATTCTCACCGACGTTCAGACCGGGTGCTGCAACAGGGACAGCTTTGGTGTTGAAAAGCAGAGTTGTTCCGGTTGCTGGATCGTCCAATTGATCCCAGATGATCGAAACATCTGCCAAACGCGCATCCGGCCGCCCGATCACATGGATCAAATCCACTCGCAATCCGGGATGCTGGGCCTCGAACGCGCCGATCCTCGGCAGCAGCCACTGCGATGACAGATAAGGTCCAACCGAAACGCGCAACACCTCATGGGTTGTCAATTTACCAGTGATCTCTTTGAGTTCATTCCAGATCACTGCGGTAGCACGCACCAGCTCGGCGCCATCCTGAGTGAGTCTGACTTCTCGCACGCGACGCTCGAACAACCGTTTTCCAATGGCGTTTTCAAGCGCCGTGATGCGGTGGCTGACAGCCGACGGCGTCACGTTCAGGATATGAGCCGCGCGGGAAAAGCTCAGGCTTTCGGCGGCATGATGAAAATAGACTAAGGCACCCAGATAAGAGGGGTCTTTGGGATCGGCCAGCATTTGGATTCCATAAGTGAGCTTAGCTCAACCTTCCTGTGTTGAATTCGAATTTGTCAAACAAAATCGAAGTGGACCTTATTGCAAACAGGAAACCTACAGGGAACAGACCAATGCCAACCGCCCGCCACAGCATTCGCTCCGCCGCCATTGAAAGTGGTCATTTGTTCGTAGTCTGGGAAGACGGCCACGAAAGCCGGTTTCATCCCATCTGGTTGCGGCATCAATGCTGGTGCTCGGACTGCGGCACTCCGGAGACCGGTGTGCGCGGCATCCGCTTGCATCACATCGACGAAGGAACCCGTATCGAGAGTGCCAGAGTGGAAGACGATACCATTCTCGTCATCTGGCCGGACGGACACCGGTCCGAATATGCGGCTCGCTGGCTGCGCAATCACTGTTACTCGGACGCCGAACGCAGCCGCAGGCGTGTGCGGCCTGTTCTTTGGGACAGATCGATCAACGCGGATATTCCGGTCGGATCGTTGGTTGAGGCCGAGGGTGATCCAGCAGCCCGATTGAAAATCCTTGAAATGGTCCGGGACTACGGTTTCTGCAAAATCGTTGAAGCGCCCACTGACAAGGCGGAAAGCCAGCGGATGATTCAACTGGTAGGAGCGCAGCGTCAGACACACTATGGCACCTATACGCTGAAAAAGAAAAAGACAGTGACCAATGTTGGCGACACTACCGGTCCGTTGGATCCGCATGTGGACGAACCCTATCGCTATGCCGCGATTGGTATCACCGTCTTTCAGGTTCTGCGACCCAGTTCGAACGGAGGCGCTTCGACTTTGGTTGACGGGTTCGAAGCCGTCCGGCGCCTGAAGGAGAAGTGGCCCGAGGACTTTGATCTGCTCTGCAACATGCGGGTGACGTGCCAGCGCTTTGACCCCGGTGACAACAGCCATGGCAACATGCGCTGGTACAAATCCCGTTTGCCGATCATTCAGCGGGATGATCAGGGTGAGGTTTGCGGAGTACGGATGAACGAGCGGCAGATTTCTCCGTTGGACGTGCCCGCGGATCAGGTGGTGCCAGCCTACCGCGCTTTGAAAAGGCTCTTTGATCTGCTGTACAGTAATGACCTGCGCCTGACACTGGATCTCAAAGCGGGCGAAGGACTGCTGTTCGACAATCAGCGGCTGTTGCACGGTCGAACCGGGTTCACGCCTGAAACGCCGCCGCGTGCAGTCCTGACATCTTCGGTCGATCTGGATGACTTTCATTCCAGCCTGCGCCTGCTGCAACGCGATCTGGATCCGGATTCCATGCATATGGTGCTGCAGCAGGGGATGGCGGGATGAACGGCCCGTTCAAGGTACTTGCCCTTGGCGGTGACCACATTGGCCCCGAGGTTGTCGCCAGCGGGCTGGAGGTGTTGCGCCACGCTGCCAATCAATTCGATGTCGGGGTCGACATCGACGAAGACCTTCTTGGCGGTGCGTCCTGGGACTTACATGGCACGTTCTGCACGGATGCGGTCGTTGACAAGGCGCGGGCCGCAGATGCCATTCTTGTCGGCGCAGTGGGCGGGCCGGAATGGGACGGCATCAGGATCGACGGACCCATTACCGAAACCGATGGCCTGACCCGCCTGCGGATCGAATTGGACGTGTACAACGCCCTGCGTCCTGCGCGTGCCTGGTCGGCGCTCTTGCCGCAGACACCGTATCGGCCAGAAGTCGTGGAGGGGGCTGATCTGCTTGTTGTTCGGGAAAATTCAGGCGGCATCTACTATGGTGAACCTCGTGGGCGCGAGGTGCTCAATGACGGCCAAGCCCGCGCTTTTGAGATCAGCGAGTACCGTACGGCCGAGATTGAACGCATCGCCCGCTGTGCCTTTGAGGCAGCGCGCGGACGGCGAGGGCATGTGACCTCTCTGGACAAGTCCAACGTAATGGAGAGTGGCAAGCTCTGGCGTGAAACGGTGGCGCGGATCGGGCACGACGAATATCCCGATATCGCGCTCAACCATTTGTTGATGGACTACGCACTCTTTGCTGTGGCGCGCGCGCCTCGGGACTTTGACGTACTGCTGGCAGACAATCTGTTCGGGGATCTCATCTCGGATCTGATCGCTGTGGTTTCCGGATCGCTGGGGATGCTGCCTTCTGCGACGCTTCCTGCCGCTGCGCGGGCTGGACATCCGGTCAAGGGAGGGCTCTACGAGCCGACCCATGGCAGCGCGCCGGATATCTCCGGACGAGGTATCGCTAACCCGATCGGCGCGATCCTGTCTGTGGCGATGATGTTTGAGCACGGCTTTGGGCATCTTCACGCAGCGCGTGCGATAGAGCGAGCAGTGGATAACGTTTTGTCAGCTGGGCTGCTGCCGCCAGACTTGGGTGGGGTGGCCAGCACGGCCTCCATCACGCAATCGGTTTTGAATGGTTTGAGGCCGAACACATAATGATCGGAACGGCCCGATTGGTCGTCATCACCAGCCAGCGACAGACTGATCCCGTCCAATCAGAGTAGATTGTACCATGAATTGCAGTTTGCTAACTTCATGCACGCGCTGGGGAGGGCGTGCATACCATAATGTTGGACTATTCGCATAACGCGTGGCTCGTGGCGGCCTCATTGGCCGTGGCGCTGATGGCTGGGTTTACCGGCCTCTATCTGACACATGGCGCGTCCAAACTTGATAACCAAAAGCGAAAGTTCGTTGTTGCGCTTGCAGCCGTCATTCTGGGCGGGGGCATCTGGTCGATGCATTTTGTTGCAATGCTGGGATTGCAACTTCCGATCCTGTTCTACTACGACGCGTTGGTTACCCTGATTTCAGCTTTGGTTGCCATTCTGATGGTTGGTTTGGCGCTGTTGCTATTACATTTCCGTCCCAGAACCATGCCAACCATTGTGGGGGCCGGCGTTATTGTCGGGCTGGGCATCGTGGTAATGCACTATGTCGGAATGGCGGGGATGGAGCTTTGTCGACCGGTCTACAATGCGCTCGACGTGGTAATTGCGACTCTCGCCTCTGTAGTGCTGTCCGTGCTTGCAATCTGGGTTGCTTATGACAACCGGACACAGCGCAATATTCTGCTTGGAACGGTCTGTTTTGGTTTGGCCGTGTTTACTATGCATTTTGTGGCGACCGGTCTGACTGATTTTGTTGCCAGTGATAACGCCAGTGGGGCCGGACCTGCGCTGAACAACCAGGTTCTGGCCATGGGCGTTACCATTGCAGTTTTCCTGATCTGCGGGGCGTTTCTTCTGACAGGTGTTACCTTCCTTGGATTTGAGACAGAGGTAACAGCACAACCTGACACTTCTGAGCCGGAACCCAACGCGCCAGTTCAGATGCGTGCGGGTGTTCCATTCGAGCGAGAAGGGCAAACGTTCTTTAGTGAATCCGGCAAGATCGCGGCCATCCGCGCCGAAGGGCACTATACCGTTCTTTACATCGGGTCCGAGAAGCTGTTCTGCCCCTGGTCGATTACCGAAGCCGAAAGTCGCCTGAAACCGGATGGCTTCCTGCGGGCGCATCGTAGTTATCTGGTAAACCCGAAACATGTGACAAGTTTCGAGCGACACAAGGATAACGGCACCTGCTATTTCGACGGAGTCGACGCGTTGACAAAGGTTCCGGTCAGCCGATCCCGTCTGACGGATGTCCGAGAGGCACTGGGTCTCTGATCGCAACTCGTGCAGCTTATTCGCAACTCGTGAAACAAGCGACGCGCCCCGTTTCCGCCTGCTGGAACGGCTGATCCCGTCGTCTTTTTCTTACCCTAGGTCCCCCAAGGCATTTCGTCCGGACCCAGGGAGGAAAAACATGATACCAGCCGGTTTTGAGTATCACCGGCCAGGCGACATCGCCTCAGCCATAGGCATTTTACAGGAACATGGAGACGAAGCGCGCGTGATCGCGGGCGGGCACAGCCTGATCCCGATGATGAAGCTTCGCATGGCCGAGATGGGCCATCTGGTTGATCTGCAGGCCATTGAGGAACTCAAGGGCATCGAGGTCGGCTCTGATACCGTGACGCTTGGCGCGATGGTGACCCAGCACGAACTGATCACCCATGACGGCCTGGCTTCGGCCATTCCATTGCTCCGCGAGGCGGCTCTGCAGATCGCTGACCCTCAGGTCCGCTATGTGGGCACTGTCGGAGGCAATGTCGCAAACGGTGATCCGGGTAATGACATGCCGGGGTTGATGCAGTGTCTGAACGCGATGTTCGAACTGTCCGGTCCTGACGGCTCGCGCAGTGTGGCGGCGCGGGATTTTTACGAGGCCGCTTATTTCACCGCGCGAGAGGATGAGGAAATCCTGACACGGATATCAATTCCGGTGCCGGGTGCGGGTGTCGGGCAGGCGTATGAAAAGCAGAAACGCAAGATCGGCGACTACGCGACGGCAGCTGCTGCGGTGATGGTTGGCAGCGGTCAGGCATCGGTCGCGATGACCAATTTGGCGGATACGCCCATCTGGTCCGAAAGCGCAAGCAATGCGCTCGCCGAAGGAGACGTCAGTGGCTGCGTCGCCGCGATGCTCGACGCTATCGACCCTGTTGCCGATAACCGCGGGCCGGTCGAGTTCAAGAAACACGTGGCCGCCGTGATGCTGCGCCGCGCCATCGACCGTGCGCAAAGCCGCGCGGGTTGAGGGGAGGAAATCATGTCGAAAATGCACGTAAAACTAACAGTGAACGGCAAACAGGTCGAAGGTCTGGCCGAGCCGCGCACGCTGTTAATCCACTTCCTGCGGGAAGATCTGAAAATCACCGGCCCCCACATCGGGTGTGAAACCAGTCATTGCGGCGCCTGCACCGTGGATATCGACGGTAAGTCCGTCAAATCCTGCACGACATTCGTGGCGCAGGTGAACGGAGCCGATGTCACCACTGTCGAAGGGCTGACCAATGACGACGGCAGCCTTGGTGTTCTGCAAGAGATGTTCCGGGAACATCACGGGCTGCAGTGCGGCTTCTGCACGCCGGGCATGATTACCCGCGCGCATCGTTTGCTGCAGGAAAACCCGAACCCGACCGAGGAAGAAATCCGCTTTGGTATGGCTGGCAACCTGTGCCGGTGCACCGGATATCAGAACATCGTCAAGGCGATCTCGGCCTCGGCTGACATGCTGAACGCTCAGAAGGAGGCCGCGGAATGAACGATCAAACCATGACCCCCGAAGAACGCGCCGCCAACCTCAAAGGGATGGGAAGCTCGCGCAAACGCGTCGAGGATGTGCGCTTTACCCAAGGCAAGGGCAACTACGTCGATGACATCAAGCTGGACGGGATGCTGTTCGGCGCCTTTGTCCGCTCGCCCTATGCCCATGCCCGCGTTGTCAGTGTGAACAAAGAGGCCGCGCTGGCTGTGCCCGGTGTTGTTGCTGTGTTGACCGCCGAGGATCTGGCTCCGCTGGGCTTGCATTGGATGCCGACGCTGGCAGGTGACAAGCAAATGGTGCTGGCCGATGGCAAGGTTCTGTTCCAGGGCCAGGAAGTCGCCTATGTCGTCGCCGAAAACCGCTATATCGCGGCGGATGCGGCAGAGCTGGTTGAGGTTGACTACGAAGAACTGCCCGTCCTGACTGATCCTTTCGAGGCGCTGAAATCAGACCTAGTCTTGCGTGAAGACCTTGCAGGTCAGACCGAGGGCGCTCATGGTCCACGCAAACATCACAACCACATCTTCACCTGGGAACAGGGCGACAAAGACGCGACCGAGGCCGTTCTGGGAGAAGCCGATGTCGTGGCCGAAGAGATGGTCTATTACCATCGGACCCATCCCTGCCCGCTGGAGACCTGTGGCTGCGTTGCCTCGATGGACAAAGTGACCGGCAAGCTGACGCTCTATGGAACCTTTCAGGCCCCGCACGCGATCCGGACCGTTGTGTCGCTGATCTCTGGCCTCGCCGAGCACAATATCCGGGTCATCAGCCCTGATATCGGTGGTGGCTTTGGTAACAAGGTTGGTGCCTATGCCGGCTATGTCTGCTCGGTCGTCGCCTCGATTGTCACCGGCCAACCAGTGAAATGGGTAGAGAACCGGATGGAAAACCTGATGTCCACCGCCTTTGCCCGCGATTACTGGATGCAGGGCAAGATCGCTGCGACCAAGGATGGCAAAATCACTGGCCTCTGGTGTCATACCACGGCGGATCATGGTGGATTTGACGCCTGTGCCGACCCGACCAAGTTCCCGGCTGGTTTCATGAACATCTGCACGGGGTCATATGACATCCCAACTGCTTATCTGGCCGTGGATGGGGTTTACACCAACAAGGCACCGGGCGGTGTCGCTTATCGTTGCTCATTCCGGGTGACCGAGGCTGCCTATTTCATCGAACGGATGATTGAGGTTCTGGCGATCAAGCTGAATATGGACGCGGCCGAGCTGCGCCGGATCAATTTTATCCGGAAAGATCAATTCCCGTATCAGTCCGCGCTGGGTTGGGAATATGACTCGGGCGATTATCACACCGCTTGGGACAAGGCGCTGAAGGCCGTCGACTATGAAGGCCTGCGGACGGAACAGGCGCAACGGATCGAGGACTTCAAAGCCGGAAAGACCCGCAAACTGCTGGGCATCGGCCTGACGCATTTCACCGAAATCGTCGGGGCCGGACCGGTGAAGAACTGCGATATCCTTGGGTTGGGTATGTTCGATTCCTGCGAAATCCGCATCCACCCGACCGGCTCCGCCATCGCGCGGCTGGGGACGATCAGCCAGGGTCAGGGGCATGCCACGACCTTTGCCCAGATCATCGCCAGTGAGATTGGTCTGCCAGCTGATGACATCACGCTGGAGGAGGGCGACACTGACACCGCACCTTACGGGCTTGGCACCTATGGCTCTCGGTCGACACCTGTGGCCGGAGCGGCAACTGCGATGGCTGCACGCAAAATCCGCGCCAAGGCGCAGATGATCGCAGCCTACTTGCTGGAAGTGCATGACGACGACGTTGAATGGGACGTGGACCGGTTCTCAGTCAAAGGCGCGCCAGAGCGGTTCAAGACCATGAAGGAAATCGCCTTCGCTGCCTACAATCAGGCAATCCCAGGCCTGGAACCCGGTCTGGAGGCTGTCAGCTACTATGACCCGCCAAACATGACCTACCCCTTCGGTGCCTATATCTGTGTCATGGAGATCGACGTGGATACCGGCGAATGGGACGTTCGGCAGTTCTACGCGCTGGACGACTGTGGAACCCGGATCAACCCTATGATCATCGAAGGGCAGGTCCATGGTGGCGTGACCGAGGCGCTGGCCATCGCGATGGGTCAGGAAATCGCCTATGATGAGATGGGCAATGTGAAGACTGGTACCCTGATGGACTTCTTCCTGCCCACGGCATGGGAGACGCCCAACTACACCACTGATCACACGGTGACGCCGTCCCCGCATCACCCGATCGGTGCCAAAGGCGTGGGCGAGAGCCCGAATGTCGGCGGTGTGCCTGCGTTCTCGAACGCGGTGCATGATGCATTCCGGCCATTTGGCCTTGTTCAGAGCCACATGCCGCATGACCACTGGCGTATCTGGAAGATCGCCAACGGTTTGGGAATGCACGGCTAACAGGAAAGGCCGCCGCGCTGAAATACAGCGCGGCGGCAATCCGGGAGAATGGCATGAGCTTGCATGACATACAGCAAGGCCTCGCCGAGGTGGGCTATGTTGCCGACGACCGTTTGGCGATGGCACTGCATCTGGCGCAGACGCTTGGGCGTCCACTGCTGCTGGAAGGCCCGGCTGGGGTCGGCAAAACCGAGGTCGCCAAAGCGTTGGCCGCACAGCGCGCCGCGCGGTTGATCCGGTTGCAATGCTACGAAGGGCTGGATGCCAGCCACGCGATTTATGAGTGGAATTACCAGCGCCAATTGCTGGCCATCCGTGCAAGCGAGGCGCAGGGCGGCACCAGCGAAGCGCAGTTGTTCACCGATGACTACCTGCTCAAACGACCATTGTTGGAAGCAATCAGCGAAGAAGAGCCGCCTGTTCTGCTGATCGATGAAATCGACCGCGCGGATGAGGAGTTTGAAGCTTACCTGCTTGAGATCCTGTCTGACTTTCAGATCACCATCCCTGAACTCGGCACGATCAAGGCGCGGTCGCGGCCCATTGTGATCCTGACGGCAAACGGGACGCGGGACCTGTCGGACGCGCTGCGGCGTCGGTGCCTGTACAGTTTCCTCGACTACCCGTCGCGTGAAACGGAAATGGCGATCCTGAAGGCCCGAATGCCAGAAGTCGAAGGCATGCTGGCGCGCCAGATCATTGGCGTTGTGCAGGCGCTTCGCAAAGAAGACCTGGAAAAGACCCCTGGCATCGCCGAGATGTTGGATTGGGCGGCCGCCCTTTCAGGGCTGGGCGTCAACGACATGGCGCAGTCCCGTGAAGAGGTTCAGGCGACTCTCGTTTGCCTTCTGAAAACCGCAGCCGACTATGACGCTGCCCCGCCCGAAGTGATGGATCGCTTGATCGGAAAGGTGGCATAATGCAGGTCACCCGATTCCCCTCGCGCGCGTTCGGTTTGTCGGATCGCATGTCCGGCTTCATCGCGCATCTGCGCATGAACGGAATGCGCGTCGGGCCGGCTGAAACGGGCGACGCATTGGCTGCACTGGCGGCGGTTGAGGCGACGGATGTCAGACAGGCCCAGCAGGCGCTTTGCGTGCTGCTGGCCGGCGACGCCGACGATTGGCATCGGTTCGATGATCTGTTTGAAGCATATTGGTTCAACGCTGGCAAGCAACGCGCGGGAGCCGCCCAAACGGCTCATGTGCGGGTTCAATCTGCCAAGCCGATGATCTGGCAGCCAGAGAGCCAGGATGCTCAGGAATCCGAGACCGGCACGGATCAGGCCGCCACACCTGATACCGGCGATGGGGAGGCCGTGGGGAGAGACGGGAAGCTGATTGCAACCCGTACGGCCAACCTGTCGCGCCGGGATTTGCGCGAGTTGATGGATGAAGACGCGCTGCGGCAGGCCGAACAAGCGGCAACCGCCATCGCGCGCGCAATCCGCGACCGGCGCTCGCGCCGGCGCAAACAGGCGCTGCGAGGACCTGCTTTGGACATGCGTCGCATACAGCGGGCCAGCCTTGCGCGGGGCGGAGAACCAATGGACCTGTACCGTCGTGCCCGTCCGCCGCGCCCGATGCGGATTGTGGCTTTGTGCGATGTCAGTGGATCGATGACGGTCTATTCGCGGGTTTTTCTGGCCTTCCTCAAGGGTCTGATCGGCAGCGGAACGGACGCGGATGCTTACCTCTTCCATACCCGCCTGATGCGCGTCACGGATGCGTTGCGCGACCACGACTCGTTACGCGCGGCAGGGCGGCTGTCACTTATGGCCGAAGGGTTTGGTGGTGGTACGGACATCTCGGGCAGTCTTGAGCATTTCCTGAACGGATACGGCGCGCAGGCTTTGAACGGGCGGACCATCGTGCTGATCCTGTCCGACGGGTATTGCAGTTCCGACCCGCAGGCCTTGGGAGATGTTTTGTCCCGGATACGGCGAAAGGCGCGGCGGATCGTTTGGTTGAACCCGCTGAAAGGCTGGCGCGACTATCAACCCATCGCAGCTGCGATGCAGGTGGCTGAGCCCTATTTAGACGCGCATCTGCCCGCCAACACGCTGGCAGCGTTGGCGGCGTTGGAAACCGAATTCCGAAAACTGTGAAAGGACATGGCCATGGCAGGTTTCGATATTTTCGACACGATTGAGGAGTTGCGCAGAAAAGGTGACGCCTTTTGTGTGGCTACGGTCCTTCGTACAGCCGATGCCACCTCGGCCAAAGCTGGCGGTAAGGCGGCGATCACGCGAGATGGACGGATTTTGGGTCATCTGGGCGGAGCATGCGTACAGCGCGCCGTTCGTGCATCCGCGCAAGAAGCATTTGCGAGTGGAACTCCGAAAATGATCCGCGTGAAACCCTCGGACAAGGTGGTGGCGATGGCAGATTCCGATGGTGTTCAGACTTTCAAAAGCGGGTGCCCATCAGGTGGCACAGTGGATTTGTTGATCGAGCCATATCAACACGCTCCGCGCCTGATTATTTTTGGTGAATCTCCGATAGCCCATGCTCTCGCGTCTCATGCGGCGTTGACCGGATTGCGCGTTTGTTTGCCTGAGGGTTCTGAAAGTGCGGTGGATTTTGCCAGCTTTGATCCTGACGACGTAACCGCATTTGGCGTCGAACCGCGCGATTTCGTTGTTGTCGCCTCGCAGGGGCAGGGGGATGGCGCTGCGTTGAAAGCTGCCTTGGAAACTCCGGCACGCCGGGTGTCTATGGTTGCAAGCCGCCGTAAGGCTCAGGTGTTGTGCGATAGACTGGTCGCACAGGGGTTGGCCCTTGAAAAAACCAAACGGCTAAAGTCACCGGCAGGTCTCGATATCCGCGCCATTGATCCGCATGAGATCGCGCTGTCGATCCTTGCAGAAATTATCCTCTGGCGAAATTCAGACAAATCCGAGGAGACTTCGCATGATGAAAAAATGGCGTGATTGGTTGCGCGCCTTCAGGGCTGCGCAACCCAAAATGACCCCGGAAGAAGCGACCGAAGCTGCGCTTCGCGTTTATCCCAGATGTTGTTGAGAGAAGGACCCTCAGATGGAACTAAGTGACGAAATCCGCATCGCTGCTCCGCGAGATGTCGTGTATCGCGCATTGAACGATCCGGATGTGCTGCGGGAGTGCATCCCCGGTTGCGAGGAATTGATACAGCATTCTCCCGAGCATCTTGAGGCCAAGGTCGTATTGAAGATCGGCCCCGTCAAAGCACGCTTCAGCGGGGAAGTGACATTGGATAACTCCAAAGCGCCAGATGAGTTTTCTCTGACTGGTGAAGGTAAAGGAGGTGCAGCTGGTTTTGCCAAAGGCGGTGCAGATGTTTCTCTCTCTCCGGATGGGGAGGAGACGGTGCTGTCTTATACAGCGAAGGTCGAAATCGGCGGAAAAATTGCACAGCTGGGAAGTCGGTTGATTGCGGGTACGGCGAAGAAGCTCTCAGCCAAGTTTTTCGACAGTTTTGGTGAAATAGTCGCCGAGCAATTTGCTGACTAGAAGAGCTTGCCTTGCATTTTCTTGGACCATCGGCACATCGTCATATTGCGTCATGTTTGTATGGCGCGGTTTTGGATCTTGGATAGAAAAAGGCCCGCCGGATGGCGGGCCTTTGCAGATCAATCCGGATGTCCGTTTCAGCCGAGCTTTTCGGTCAGTTCCGGTACCGCCTGGAACAGGTCCGCTACCAGTCCGAAGTCCGCGACCTGGAAGATCGGGGCTTCTTCGTCCTTGTTGATCGCGACAATGACCTTGGAGTCCTTCATGCCCGCCAAATGCTGGATCGCGCCCGAGATGCCGATGGCGACATAGAGATCGGGAGCAACAACCTTACCGG